>JBAQVB010000031.1:0-1652 GCA_049297855.1 Candidatus Nanoperiomorbaceae bacterium | reverse complement strand
CAAATTTAGCGAAATGTTCGTGATATTTAGCAATGACTTCAATCACCGTTGGGGCAGACAAATCGTGCGTAGCGTCAAATTTAATCTCGTATTTCCGTAGCATATTGACCGTCCGCGCCACCAGGTTGCCTAAATCGTTGGCGAGTTCACCATTATAAGCTGCCTCAAATTTTTCCCAAGTAAAATCGCCGTCGTCAAACGTCGAAACGTGTTTGGCAAAGTAAAATCGAAACGCATCCGTGCCATAATTTTTTACGATTTCAAGTGGAGAGACCACATTACCAATACTCTTGCTCATCTTAGTTCCAGCCACATTAATAAAACCGTGCGTCAATAATTTATCAGGTGTCTTCAGTCCCAACGCTAATAAAATCGTCGGCCAAATAATGGCATGAAATCGCACAATATCTTTACCAATAATTTCCACGACTTGCGACTGCTCGGACCAAAACTCCGTCATCAGATTGTTGTCGTCCGGAAAACCGAGCGCCGTAACGTAATTCGTCAACGCGTCTAACCAAACATACATGACCTGGCTATCGTCGCCCGGCACCGGCACTCCCCAAGTTAATTTTTCGGCTGGCCGTGAAATCGACACATCTTGCGCGCCGTTTTTTACTAAGTCCAAAACTTCCTTGCCACGCCAAGTCGGTATAATGTGTGTTTTCGCGAATTCACGAATCTGCTCAGTATATTTGCTAACTGCCAAATAATAATTATCTTCACTAATCTTTTCGAGTGGCTTTTGGTGATCGGCGCAAAAATAATCCATCGCCTTAGCCTCAGTCTCGGTGAAAAACTGCTCATGGCCCGCGCAATACCAGCCTTGATAAGTGCCTTTATAAATCATGCCGGCCGCATCGAGACGCCGCCAAATTTCCTGCACGCGTCGCATATGATTCGGATCGGTGGTGCGCACGTTAATAATGTTTTGCTTAGCCAAATTTTGTTGCGCCAAAGGCACGTGAATTTGATTAACCGACACTCCGAAATCCAAATTCAACGCCGCACGCATTTTAGCAAAATCTGGCTGCAAGTCATCGACTAGTTGTTTTGGCGTTGTCGATAAATTGGCCGCTTTCTGCTCGATCTTAGAGCCATGCTCATCGGTACCGATCGACATTTTGGCACGCTTGCCCAACCCAAGTTCATAACGCAAAACAATATCCCCTAACAAATAATCCATAGCTGTGCCGATATGCGGTGCGGCGTTGGCATAAGGAATAGCGGTCGTGAGATAAAAATTTTTCGCTTCGTTATTCATATCTGATAGTTTAGCACTGTTCGTAAAAAATTTCCAAGCGAATATTATTGCGTAAATTTGGTCGTGGCCAATGTTTCATTTTGCGGCAATGGCATAAATCCACGCGCCACTAAACGTTGAAAGGCCGCCTCGGCCTCAGGATTTTTTGGCTGTTTCGACGAAAATCCTTTTAGATAATAATCCTTTAACATGGGCAGCATGGTCCGTTCGGCCAAACCGTAATCCTTATCCTCTCGTGACAAATAATCTTCAAAGTTATATCTCGCACTAGTGACATAAAATTCAGGTTTTGGATCTGGCCATTGGACTTCCGCCGTCGCTAAACAACGCCGCGTCATAAATGGGCGGTGCACCAGAATGATTTTATGCTCAACGATACCGTTTTTAA
>JBAQVB010000030.1:0-16875 GCA_049297855.1 Candidatus Nanoperiomorbaceae bacterium | reverse complement strand
GCAACTTTTGGACCAAAGCAAGGGCAGCCAAACAGCCGCAGCGACTAAGATTACTAGCTTACAAAACAATAATACGCAGCTTAAACAGAAGCAAAAAGAAACGAATGCTGCCGCACTGGCAGCGGCCGTTCAAAAGGCAGCATCTCAAAACCCCACACAGCCGGTGGCAGGTTCGAATCCGGATCCGGGCGCGGGTTCTGCACGCCAGGTGTCGCATAGTCCTGCTATAGGCATAAGCCAGAATTCGCAGTGTGGTGGCGGTTATCCATATTGTGGATCGGCGCAAGATTCGATGGTTGATCCGTGGGGCTTATATAATCGCGAATGTGTTAGCTACGCTGCATACAAGGTTAATAGCACCTATGGTAATATGCCTTATATGGGTGGACATGGCAACGCTTCTCAGTGGCCTGGTTATCTAGCTGGACGCGTTCCGGAAGGTCCAACGCCAAAGGTTGGTTCGGTCGCAATCATGAATATCGGCTATTATGGTCACGCGGCCTGGGTGGAAGCGGTAAATGGTGGTTGGGTTACTGTTAGTCAATATAACTGGGATGAAGCAGGTCATTATTCTACAATGACAGTTCCGGCCAGCCTGTTTAGCGTATATATTTACTTTTAAAGAGTACCAAGTAGAAAATACTAATTGATGACCATGACGTTGAGTCGGACTTCGTCCTGCAGGATTTGATATTTGCATCTACTTCAATGGACGAATTCCGCAACCATGACCACTTAGGTTATTGACATTTTATGCCTCATGAGTTATACCGATATACATTATTTATTAAATTAACTCAGGAAGGGAATATCACCACAATGATGGAGCGAGGACCAAGGAATATAACAAAGACAGAATACGTTAATCAGACTGGCGTATCTGGTGACCGATTGGTTGACGATATCGATCAGGCGAGGACGATGGCTGAGGCGGGAGATAGAGATCATGAAATAGCGGCTCAATGTCGTCGTGCGGGCGCATTGATTCTACAGGCGGCTCGCGAATGTCCGGACAACGTATCAGGCTGGGTCGATGATCAATATGCTCACAATCCCGACAATAAGATTCGCGGTAGTAAAGCGTGGAATAATTTGCCCTATCCTAGGCGCTTGGATAACGATGCGCAAATTCAAGCTAGTCGCATTGCCGGTGGCAAGGGTTATCCGGGAAACACGGTTGACCGAGACAACCTTGACGAGGCGATAGAAGCCATAGCTCAAGAGGCTAGATCATACGAACAAATCGCTTCCGACAAGGAGGACGCGGCCGGAGGCGTCGTTTTGGTGCGTCATCGAAACATGGAGGGAACGTTAGTCGATTTGCAGGCAAAACTGGATGCCACTCGAACTAATAGTTTGAAAAATTAGCGATTGGTTGAGATCAACGTCGTAGAAACAAGCGTCGGGCAACATCAGCGGGCGCTTATTTTTTTATTGGGTTTTTGCATTGTTCGGTCTGCAATATTCGTCAGCATCAGCCGTTGATCGGTAGAGATTTATTTTGTGACTTGCGTCACCGCGGCTTTCAGCTGCACATCATCACCACTGTTAATTTGTGACTCGTTCATCGGCACGACCGTGTCCGGCGCGATGCCGTGGCCGGTGATGTTTTTGCCGGCCGGGGTGTACCAATTGGCGACCGTGACTTTGAGCTGGGCGCCGTCCTGCAGATTGACCAATTCCTGCATGCAACCTTTTCCGTAGGATTTGGTGCCTATCAAGGTGGCGGCTTTGTTGTCGCGCAGGGCGGCCGCTGTGATTTCTGAGGCCGAGGCCGAACCGCCGTCGATCAGCACGACGGTTTTGGTGCCGGTGGCGAATGTCGGATCACCGGTCGCCGTGGCGTTGCTAATCAAGGCGTTATTTTTGCCGAGCTCTTTGACGATTTCGTCACCTTGTGGTAGCCAGAGCGAGACCAACGATTGCGCTGCGTCGACGTAGCCACCACCGTTACCGCGCAGATCGAGGATGACTTTTTTGACGCCGGCACCGGCAAAGGCTTGGGCGGCTTGGGCGGATAGATTTGCCGTGTCGCCGGCGAAACTCGAGATGCGAATGTAGCCGATGCCGTTCGCGCCGGCTGTGGTCAATTTTTGCGCGAAGGCCGGATCGTCGTTGTTGGCCCAGCTTTGACCGTTGTCGTTACTGACTTTCCAAGTGGTTGACGGCACAGTGATGTTGGCGCGCGTCAATTTGTAATCCTTACTGGCACCGGCTCGGATGATGGTTAAAGTGACGGTGGTGCCGGCTTTGCCACGGATAGTGTTGGACGCCACGTCGGCGCTCATGGTCAGGCTGTCCTTGCCGTTAATTTTGCTAATGACATCGCCGGCCTGGATGCCGGCGGCTTTGGCTGGCGTGTGGTCGAGCGGTGCGATGACGCTGAGTTGACCTTGGGCATTTTGGCCGAGTTGAATGCCGACGCCGCTCAAGGTGCCGTTGAGATCGCTGTTAAATTGTTTGGCCTGGTCGGCGGTAAAAAATTCGGTGTATTGGTCGCCCAACGCGTCGACCATGCCGCTGGCCGCGCCGTCGATTAACTTTTGGTTATCAAGTTTGCCGACGTATTTTTGCTGTAGGGAAGTGTAAATTTGATCAAGTTTGCCGTAATTCAGGCCGCTCGCGCCGATGTTGGTACTCGAAAAATGCGTGCCTAGAAAATAAAATATCGCCGCCACGATCACTAGCGTGACCAGCGCCGGCCAGAGTGGAATCATCCGCACGACGCGTTGAGTCTGATTATTATTGGTTGATAGTGGGCTATCGACTTTCATATTATTCCTCCTTAAATTATGCCTGAGGCCGAAACCCCGACTCACGCATGTTGCAATCATTATAGCACGATCACGCTTGCGTTTTGGCCACTTGTTTGCTACAATTTGGGCATGGAGCCGAAGAGGAAAATTTTATTGGTCGAGGATGACGAAACGTTGGCGGCGGTCTACAAACAGCGGTTGGATCTCGAAGGATTTGAGGTGGAACACGTTAATAACGGCGAAGACACGTTAGCGGTGGCGGTGAAGTTTCACCCGGATTTGGTTTTGCTCGATGTTATGATGCCGAAACTGAATGGTTTTGACGTGCTCGACATTTTGCGTCAAACGCCGGAAACGCGCAACACGCACATCATCATGTTGACCGCGCTCAGTCAACCGAAGGACGAACAGCGCGCCAAAGAGCTCGGTGCGGACGATTTCTTGGTCAAGAGCCAAGTTGTCATCGGCGATGTGGTGACGCGAATCAAACGCCAGCTGAACATGGCGGAATAAATTTATTAAAATAATTTCGTCACAATCGGTTATAATGTAACTATGTATTTGTTCATTTTGGGTCGACAGCCGGAAATCAGCCTGGCGGAAATCGCGTCGGTGTTTGGTGTTGGTCATGTTCACGAAATCTCACGTGATGTGGCGGCGGTTGACGCGGATGTAGTGACGGATTTTCCTTTGGCGCGCCTCGGATCGATTATCAAAGTGGCGCGCGTGTTCGGCGAAGCGGCCGATTTTTCAGCTGATTATTTGGCGGAAATTATTATTAATCATTTGCCAAACGATGGTAAATTGACGCTCGGTTTGTCGTCGTATAATCGCGCAATTGCGTCGGCTAAATTGGCGCAAATTGAAGCTAAAATCCGTGCTGAACACCGGGGCGGCTTTCGTGAAATTCCGCGGCCACGTGGTGAAAACACGCTCAATTCCGCCAGTGTGTTGCACAACAAATTGACCGGATCGAGTACGCGCAAAGCTGAAATCATTTTGGCTGGGCATTACGTCGCGCAAACGGTTTACGTGCAAAACATCACCAGCTACACTTTTCGCGATCGCGACCGGCCACGACGCGATGCGCGGGTCGGCATGTTGCCGCCGAAGTTGGCGCAAACAATTATCAATTTGGCGATCGGATCAAAACGCGATTTAGGTGGCCGGATTTTGCTCGATCCGTTTTGTGGCACCGGCGTGGTTTTGCAGGAATTCGCACTGATGGGCGGCGCGGTTTACGGCACCGATATTGAACCGCGCATGATCGATTACACGCGCGAAAACTTGGATTGGTTATCGCGTAAATTCGGGCGCGAGTTGGGTGATAATCGCGATTTTACGCGTCAAATCGCGGTCGGCGACGCAACAAATTTTCAGTGGTCGAAGTTTGATTTCGCGGCTTCGGAAACTTACCTCGGACAGCCGTACGCGACCGATCCGCCCGAAACGAAATTGCGCGAAAATATTAATACGTGTGACCACATCATCCGTGAATTCTTGGTTAATTTGGCAAAGCAAGCTGACGATCAAACGGGAATTTGCGTTGCCGTGCCGTGCTGGAAAGTTCGGGGCAAAACGACGCATTTGCCACTGATACGTGAGCTCGAAAAGTTGGGTTTTACGCAAATGAACGCGCTGAAAAATTTGGTCTATCGGCGCGACGACCAAATTGTTGGACGTGAGTTGCTGATGCTGCGCATGAGTCCCAAAGGACGAAAGCGAATGAATGGCTAAAACTGGCGCGCGCGATTTGCATTTGTCGCGAGCGTCTGTTATAATTAGCGCAAATAATTTAATGGCTATCGTAGCAATGCGATCAGCTGGCGCAACTGGAAGCCTGACAGAGCTCGAAGGTTTCGGTTCGTCACTGCGAGCCGAGAAAAGGAGATTAAGCAATGTCACATGTTAAAGCCGGCGGAACCGCCAATAATGTTCACAATAATGCCGGACATCGCCTGGGCGTCAAACGCTTTGGTGGTCAAACCGTTACGGCCGGTGAAGTCATTGTTCGCCAAGTCGGCGCGAGCAAAATCGCCGGTGCGGGCACTTACGTGTCGCGCAATTTCACAATTCATGCCGCGCAACCGGGCGTGGTCAAATTCGTGTCGCGACGCGTACGAACTTTCACCGGTAAAACCGTTCCGCGCACCGAAGTGCAAGTGGTGACGCAATAATCGAATCATCCGACAAGACTATATGTCACGCGAAGTTAATTAGCCGATTAGTCGGTGTGAGTTTTTGACGATCGTAGACTAATTGTGTTATTATGTTATTGTTCGGAATCAATCGATTCCGAAAGTACCGACAAGTAGAAAGTGGTGGAAAAAATGGGAGCGAAAAATAAGTCTGATTCCATAACCATCAGTGAGGAGATCGAAGTCTCCGGCAAGACCAAGGAGAACTGGCAGGAGGATCCTGTAGCAAGTTATTTAGTTATCAGGGGCGTCTTCGATGTCCGTAAAACACTGAGGGAGCTACGCAAACAAGAAGGGCTCAGAATAGATTCTCACAGAACTGTTCTACTAGGAGGACGAATAAAGTTAGTCTTGAAGATCATATACGCAGATTATTCACGATTCACCGATAGTGATGTTAGAAGATGTGTAATGGGCGGGAATGGCCGTAAGGTTATTTATCGCCAACATTCCCGTAAATAACTACAAATTGTGATTTGAGCCCATATGGCGAGTAATATAGGATTAGGTCTTATAGATTCGCGATTCGCGAAGCTCAATTCACGCTTCTCATTCTATAATTCCAACCTATATCTACTTGTCATATTCGCTCCACAAATGTGTGTTTGTGCCGATGAGTCCTAAAGGACGAAAGCGAATAAAGCTAATACGACGCGCGAGTTTTGCCCCATGCGCGCGATCGGTTACGATTATGTTATAATTAACATCATAAATGGAAAAGTTTAAACGTGATTTTCGCGATGGCTATCGCGCGTCGCGCCGTAAAGCCAAGCCGCGCGGTTTTAAATTTTGGCTCAACGTCGCTACTATCGTTCTGATTGTCATTGTTTTGATCGTGGCGCGCGGCAACATTGTTAAGGCCTTTCAGGAAATGGCGCACGCCAATTGGTTGATTCTGTTGCTGTTGTTGCCGGTGCAATTCGTCTCGTATTACGCTAGCACCGAAGTATTTTTGACCTATTTGCGCGCCCGCGGGCAATTGCGCCATGTCAATAATATTGAGGCTACGTCGATGTCATTGGAACTCAATTTCATCAATCACGTCTTTCCGTCCGGTGGCGTGTCCGGCATCGGTTATATGTCGTGGCGACTGAGTAAACTCGGCGTTAGCGCCGGCCAATCGACCATGGCGCAGATCATGAAATACGTCGTGCAGATGGCCGTGTTCATGGTTTTAATGGTGTTTGCGTTGCTCTGGGGCGCGACGACCAATCAGATGCCGAATTGGGTGGCGGTAGCGACAACGGTGGCGGTAGTATCGTTATTTTTCATGTTGATTTTCGGTTCGTATCTGATCGGATCGCGTGAGCGCATGCTCAGTTTTGCGGATTTTTTGGCGCGATTAATTAATCGATTTGTTGACTTTATCACGCACCATCACAAAAAGAACGTCATGCAAACGGCTACGACCGAAAAATTTTTCTTAGATTTTCACGAAGATTTTTTGGCGCTGAAGACTGACAAAAAACTCTTGGTTCAACCGATTGTTTGGGCGTTTTTGTTCACTATTTTTGACGTTGGGCTATTCGTGGTGGCGTTCGCCAGTTTGGGCGCGTTCGTCAATCCAGCGATTTTATTCATTGCCTACGGCGCGGCGACGTTATCTGGCATGTTTATGATTACACCGGGCGGGGCGGGCGCCTACGAGGCGATTATGATCGGGATTTTAACGGCCAGTAGTGTTGCGCCGGGCGTGGCGTTCGCGGGAGTGATTTTGGCGCGTGTGATTTTGATTTTGTTGACGCTCAGCTCAGGTTTTGTGGTTTATCAACGTGCGTTACGAAAATACGGTCAACCGACGCACAACTCGGAGCGCGCCGCCGCGCGTTCGTTCGATCAAGCGGAGGAAACGGCAGAGAAAGCGGAATCGGACGACATCGACGCGCCGAATGCAGTGCGTGTAACAAAAATTGATTTTCACAAAGCGAAAGAGCCGACGTCTCGTGATCGCCGCCACAATATTTCGCCCGAGCATCGTCACCACGATTCTGCCGTTATGAACCGCGCGCATCCGGCACACGCGTCGCAAACTGATAAATCGGTCTCGTCTAAAATTGATCAAAAATTCATAGCCGGATTACAAAAACGTCAGCCCAAAAAGCTGAAATTATCGGCGGACGAAACCGCTAAACTGGCACGCGCCAATATCGCCGACATTACGATTGACAAGGATAGTGACGATGACTAAAGCGACGAACGGCCAGTTGGATTTTTTTACCGATCGCAACGGCCGTTTGATCGATCCGGCGACCGGTGAAATTATGGACGATCCCGCTAAATCGCAGTCAGCTCCGGTCGACCAAAAACCGGAATTTACCGTTTCCGAAGCCAGCGCATTGTTTAACCAGATTTTTGAGACCGCCACGCCGTCAATTCGCGTGATCGGCGAGGTGGCGAATTTCAAAGTCAATCACGGCAAATGGGTCTTTTTCGATATCAAGGATAGTGAGTCGAGTTTGGGCTGTTTTATGTCGGTGTTTAATTTGCGCGTGGCAATTGAGGATGGTATGAAAATAGCCGTCACGGCGCAGCCAACCATTACGAAATGGGGTAAATTTTCGCTGACTATATCGCACATTCGGCCGGTCGGCACCGGCTCGATCAAGCGCGCCTTTGACTTATTGCGCGATAAATTAAATAGAGAAGGCTTATTCGATCCGGCGCGTAAACGACCTTTGCCGGAACTGCCGGAGAAAATTGGTGTCATTTCGTCGGTTGAGGCGGCCGGTTATCACGATTTTGTAAAAATTTTGTCGGAGCGTTTGGGCGGAATCACTTTGGTCGTTGCGCCGGTACAAGTGCAAGGTGAAAGCGCGCCGGAACAAATCACGAACGCTCTGCGGTGGTTTAATCAAAACTCCGACGTTGAGGCGGTGGCGATTTTGCGCGGTGGCGGTAGCCGTGACGACTTGGTGGCTTTTGACGACGAAAAATTGGTGCGTGAAATTGCCGGTTCGCGCATTCCGACTATTGTTGGCGTCGGGCATGAAATTGATACGACTTTGTCCGATCTGGCGGCCGACGTCCGCGCCAGCACGCCGAGCAATGCTGCCGAGATTATAGTGCCGGATCGTCGTGAAATTCGGATGCGCGTTAATCGTGATTTGGGATCCATGATTGATATAACAGAGTCAACAATTGAACAAATAAATTATTCAGTCGAACAAAAATTTGCCCAATTTGCTGAGCAAACTCAAAATGTTTGGCAGGGCGCCTCGCGTCAGTTTGATCTGTTATGGACTACACTAAAACAGTTGGATCCGGCAATGATTTTGCGACGTGGTTACGCTATCGTGCGTGACGAAAATGGGCACGCTTTACGTGCGGATGCACCGAATATTGGCGAATCTTTGACAATTGAAAACCTGAACTATATAATCAAAACGGAGGTCAAACATGTTAAAGCAAAAATCAGAAATGATTAATTCTACCGATACGCCGACGTGCACAGGATTTACGGTGGTTGAGCGGGGTGGTATAGATATTAAGAGTGAGGCGACGAGATAATTATGGATGACAAACAGTTTAATGAATCGACGGCGTCACTGCGCGAATTGCTCGAACAATTAGAACAAATCGTGGCATGGTTTAACAGTAGCGATCTCGACGTTGAAGCGGTCACCGCTAAGTTCGCCGAGGGTCAAAAGTTGGCGACGCAAATCCGCGACAAGCTGGCGCGAGAGCAAACTAAAATTGAGCTCGTCAAACATGATTTTACGCGCTCAGCCGTGACGTCTAAATCGGACGAAACGGACGCCTGACCATGTGGCTGGTTTGGGCGATTGCGATTATTTTCCTGGCGGTGATCGGTTTTGGCGTTATCTTTGGCGCGCCGTTTGTGCCGACGCGTCAAATTTGGATCCATCAAGCGCTTGATTTGGCGAAAATTGATCAAAACGATGTGGTGGTCGATCTCGGTTCGGGCGACGGCGCGGTACTAATTGAGTCGCTGAAGCGCGGCGCGCGGCGGGCGATTGGCTACGAAGTCAACCCGATTTTAGTGATTTGGTCGCGGCTACGTTTGGCGTTTTTTAAGATGAATTGTCCAAAATTGCGTGCCAACAAAATTGTGCAAAAACACCAAAAGCGACCATTATCAGAGGTGCGCATGGCGGATTTTTTCTATGCGCGGTTGCCACGCGACACTACGGTGATTTATTTATTTCAAGTCAATCGTGCCATGAAAAAAGTGCCGGATTTTATTCGTAAAAATCGGGCGCAAATCGACGCCAAGCGGTTGCGCGTGGTTTGTTTTGGCTTTGAATTACCAGGCGAAAAAGTTGTAGGTGTCAATAATGGCATGCGTCTCTATTATTTTTAAATGGGGTTGCGTCGATTCGACAAATCGGTTATACTTAGTGATCATGATAAAAGGGAGCGGTTATGGCAACGATTAAGGGCGCAACGAAACTCAAATTCGTTTTGTCGCGCCACTGGCGCGATGACCGAGGGGCAGCGGGCGTGTTTATATTTGGCATGATCTTTTTTATGCTGGTAGCAGTTGGCGTGGGAATTTGGGGTTATACGCAGATGCAAAAAGCCACCACGGCCGCCAATTCGCGTTTGAGCTACGCCAAACAGGTGTCCGATCAGGCGGTAACTAAGGCAGTGGCGGCACAACAAGACAAAGACGCGGCCGACAAAGTTGCAGCGCTCAAACAGCCGTTTTCGACTTTTGCGGCGCCGGCTGTGTTTGGCTCGGTTAATTTTCAATATCCAAAGACTTGGTCGCAATTTGTGCAAAGCAACAGTGGTGGTAATTTTGCGGCCTATTTTTATCCGCTAGCTGTGCCACCGGTTAATACCGATACAGCCTACGCCTTGCGCGTGGTCATCACCAGCCAACCTTATACGCAGGTTTTGCAGCAGAACCAAGGATTAGTACAGCAGGGCAAATTAACGGCCACGACACTTAATACCGGTATTGGATCGGCAGCCAAAGGCATGTTATTACAAGGGCAGTTTTCAGATAAAATTAACGGTTTAGGGGCGTTTTTTCCGGTCTTAAACGGTAATTATACGTTGGAAATTTTTGCGGACGATCAGAATTTCTTTGACGATTATAACAACACGATTCTGCCATCGCTCAAATACGATCTATAAACGTTAGCGGTTTGGTTTTGGTGCGCAGACTGCTATAATTAGGCCATGCAACGTGGAGGGGCAACTGGTGGTTCAGGTGAGCAAGCGATTAGTTCCGGTTCAGCTACTTTAAGGCCGGTTAATCCGCTGGTCGTGGCGGCGCACGAACTTAAAACGCCACTGGTGTTGATGCGCCAATTGTCATTAGAATTATTGGATTCGTCCGCTGACGCCGATTTGCCGATCGAGGATAGTCGGGTGATTGCCCAAAAAATTCGTCTAACGGCGGAGCGTTCGTTGCGGCTGGTCGATGGTTTGACGCGAGCGGCGCGACTGGAGGACGGATTGTTTAAATTGGAGCCGATTTACATAGACAGTGTATTGCACGATATTGTGACGGAAATTTCGCCACTGGCTAGCGCCCTGAATCAAAAGATTGTGATTCATAAAGCGCGTCAATCGTCGCCCGTGATCGCCAATCGGGATCTGTTGCGCGCCCTCATATTAAATATTATTGACAATTCGCTACAATATAATAACAGTGGTCAGGCGGTTGAAATATCGATGCGGTTGAGTCGTCCGCGCGATCATGTGACGGCGCCACAAGCTTCCGTGATAGAGGTGCGCGATCACGGTACGTCACTTAGTTTGCATGAATTTCGTGGTTTGCGCGATAATTTGGGACGTCGACAACCGCTGTCAGATCGACCCCTCAGCTCTGGTTTGGGTCTGGCGATTGCCGAGGCCTTTGCGCAAAAAATGAACGGTCGGCTCGACATCGCCCGACACCGCCAAAATGGTCTAACTTTTTCAGTTACTTTGCCATTGTCTCGTCAATTAAGTTTGTGGGACGCGTTATGATTCGCCCCTCCCAAATCTTGTTGGTGGAGGACGATAATTGGCTGGCGGACAGTTTGGCCAAAAATTTGTGTCGCGAATTTACAGTCACGACAGTGGCGGATCCGGCCGCCGTGTTTGGTGAAATGAACCGCTGTTGGCCGGTCGCTATTGTGGCGGACGTGTTGCTGGGCGAGCAAAACTTATTTGTGCTGCTCAATGAGATGCAGAGTTATACCGATTTGCGAGTGGTGCCGATTATTATTTTATCATCGGTGGCGTCACGAATTCGGTTAGACGACGTGCGCGAATTCGGCGTGCGCCAAGTTTTAGACAAGACCACCA
This sequence comes from Candidatus Nanoperiomorbaceae bacterium, assembly GCA_049297855.1. Classification (GTDB taxonomy): domain Bacteria; phylum Patescibacteriota; class Saccharimonadia; order Saccharimonadales; family Saccharimonadaceae; genus CAXYVX01. The sequence goes on along the minus strand of JBAQVB010000030.1, from coordinate 5,657 downwards.
TCACGCCGACTAAACTGCGTGCGGCCGTACGATCCGTAATTGACGATTCGGTGGCGACGGGCAAGGGGAAACCAATATGATGAGCAATAATTTGCGCACCAAAGCCATAATTTTGCGCCGCACTAATTACGGCGAAGCAGATCGGATTTTGACGGTTTTGACGCCTAATGACGGCGTTTTGAGTGTAATGGCGCGAGGTGTGCGACGCGAGAAGTCACGACTGGCCGGCGGTATTGAACTATTCGCCGTGTGCGACGTGAACCTCGTTAAGAGCGCCAATAAGGTTAGCACTATGTGGACTTTAACAGGGGCTCGAGTTGAGCAAAATTTTTATTCAATCATTGACGATTTTGCTAAAATGGAATTTGGCTACGAGGCGATCAAACAAGTAACGCGCGCTGCGGAAAATATCGACGCTTCGGCCTATTTTGATCTGCTCGGGGCTACGCTGACCGCCCTCAATAATCCCGCAATTAACTTAAAAATTACGGAAACCTGGTTTTATTTGCACCTCGCGAAAATTGGCGGGACAGAGCTGAATTTGCGCACCGATCGCAATGGCATGAAATTGCTCGAGGATGCGCGCTACGTTTGGGATGACCATGAACAAGCTTTTTTGTTCGCAAATGTCGGACAATATGGTGTTGATCAGATTAAAATTTTGCGAATTCTAAGTTCTAACACCCCAGCGATCGTAGCTAAAATCGCTCAAATTAACAACTATATCGACGACTGTTTGCTGGTGGCTAAGAGCGCGGCTAAGGTTTAGAAATTTGTCACGAGATGCTATAATCGTCTCATAAAAAGTATAAATTAATGCGCAAAACGCGATTTGACAGCGAAAAGGAGGGATGACGATGGCGGAAAAAAACGATACAACGATGAACGAAATTATCAGTTTAACTAAGCGGCGAGGTTTTATTTATCCGGGATCGGATGTTTACGGTGGACTGGCTGGGACGTGGGATTGGGGGCCGCTCGGTGTGGCGCTGAAACGCAACATTATGCGCGCGTGGTGGAATTTTTGGGTTGATAAACGCGACGAGATTTACGGTGTTGACGCTGCAATTATCATGAATTCGGCGGTGTGGCGCGCCTCGGGGCACGTGGCAACGTTCGCTGATCCGCTGGTTGAAGATTTAGCCAATCATCGCCGTTATCGCGCCGATCATTTGCTCAAGGACGCCGGTATCGAAGCGGAAGGGCTAAGCAATGACGATATCACGACATTGATTCGCGACAATCATGTCAAATCGCCCGACGGCAACGAATTGTCAGAGGTGCGATCGTTCAATATGATGTTTCAAACACACGTCGGACCGATCAGTGATGAAACCAGCGTCGCCTATTTGCGGCCAGAAACGGCGCAGGGCATTTTTACTAACTATAAGAACGTGGTTGACAGTTTTTATCCGTCGCTGCCGTTTGGTATAGCGCAGCAAGGTAAAGCTTTTCGTAACGAAATAAGCCCGCGCGACTTTATTTTCCGTTCGCGCGAATTCGAGCAAATGGAAGTCGAATATTTCGTCGATCCGGAAACTTGGTCGGAGAATTTCGACAAATTATTGAAATTAGTTCACGAATTTTTGGAGCAAAAAATCGGCCTTGATCCGACGAAAATTCACGAGTTGGACGTGCCGGAACAGGATCGCGCGCATTATTCCAAAAAAACGATTGACATTGAATACGATTATCCGATCGGTCGCGAAGAGCTGATGGGGTTGGCCTATCGGACGGATTTTGATCTCAGTAATATCGATCGCGCATCGGGTAAATCTATGTTATATCGTCCGAAACCGGGTACGCCGGAATTCGAAAAGCACGGTAAAGACGGTTTTATTCCGCACGTGATCGAGCCGAGTTTTGGCGTTGAGCGGTTGGTGATGGCAGTGCTGGCGCAAGCACTAACCCAAAAGGATTCGCGCAAGATTCTGGCGCTGCCACATAATTTGGCGCCGGTGTTAGTCACGGTTTCACCGCTGTTGAAAAATAAACCGGATCTGGTAACCAAAGCACGCCAAATCCACGCTCACTTATCCGTCCAATTCCCGGGTCGCGTAGTTTGGGACGACAGCGGCAACATCGGTAAACGCTATGCTAAAGCCGACGAAATTGGCTGCCCGTTCTGCGTGGTGGTGGATTTTGACTCGCTTGAACAAGACGACATCACCGTCCGTTTTCGCGATTCGGGCGAGCAAACGCGCGTGAAAATCTCTGAACTGGCGGCATTTTTGGAGAAATAAAATGGAAAAACCGGGCAAGATTTTGATTTCGCGAATTTACGACAGTGAGGGAAATGACGGAAAATTACGGATTTTGATTGACAGATTGTGGCCGCGCGGAATTTCTCATGAAAATGCCGCGCTCGACCAATCGGAGAATTTCGCGAATTTTGGTCCTCAAAAAGGTTGGGCGAAAAACATTGCGCCAAGCGCTGAACTTCGCGAATGGTTTGGGCATGAAAGTAAAAAATGGCCGGAATTTCGCGAAAAATATTTGGCTGAATTGAACGAAAACCCGCTTGCTATAACTTTTCGCGAAAGTGTGAAAAATGAAATTTTGCAGGGTAAAAGCATTGAACTTATGTATTCTGCGCGAAATGAAGCGCAGAATAATGCGGTGGTTTTGAAAAATTGGTTGGAAAACTTGATTAAAAAATGAAATTCCACAAAAAAGCTTGCGAAGTTTTCTAAAAGAGTGTAAACTGTTAAAGTGATTTTCCGGGGTGTGGCGCAGTTGGTAGCGCGCGCCGTTCGGGACGGCGAGGTCGAGTGTTCGAGTCACTTCACCCCGACCAGAAAATTTAGCCACGGAAAATCCAATCCGCGAATTATGTGCCCGTAGCTCAGCTGGATAGAGCGTCGGCTTGCGGAGCCGAAGGTCGTACGTTCAAATCGTATCGGGCATACCAAAACAAGAACTTCACCTGCGCGGTGGAGTTTTTATTTTGGTTTTTGAGTCAAGGCGAGGGTGGAGTAATTATGCTAAAATGGTTCGGTGATATCTTATTTTACCGATGGCAGTACGGCACCGACTAATCCTGGACCGGGCGGATTTGCCGTCATTAAAAATGGCACGCCGTATCTGATTGGTGGTGAAGTGGTGGATTCAACGACGCCACGCGATCACACGACCAACATTCGCATGGAAGCGCGGGCGATTTTTATGGCGATGGATGATTTCGTGATTGAAAAATCAGCGGGGCGATTAGCGAAGAGCGAAACCGCCGTGTTGACGACCGATTCGCAATTTTGGATTAACGTTTTAACGAAATGGGCGCCAACCTGGGAGCGTAACCATTGGACGAAAAAGGGCGGCATTAAAAATCTCGATCTCGTCGTGCCATTATTTGCGAAATATCGGGAATTCGCGATGTTGGGCGGCTCTTTAAACTGGACGCGCGGTCACGTCGGGACAGAATTAAATGAGCTGGCGGATCATTGGGCGAACGAGGCACGACGGCGTGCGCTCATCGGATCGCAGAAAGTCTAAGATGCTTATAAATTTATGCTAAAATATTAGCATGGAATCACAGCTAAATCAGGACAATGTTTTCGATATTTTCGCGTGGGCCAACCGCGCGGCGCAGCACAAAAACGATTTTGACGTTGAATTTTTCGTCGTTAACAAGAAATATACGGTGTATAGTTTGCCAGTGGCGAATGAATTGAAACCACAAATTGCGCCGGTGTTTTCGCTCGATATTTTAGGCGAAATCGAAAAAGGCGCGGGCTTGGGGCTCGAAACGCGCGAATTCGAGAAGAGCGAAAGTGAACCGGGTGTGTTGTTATATTCAACGCGCAAACGGGTTGCCAACGCCGATTACGCGTTGGATCAGATTGAAAATCATCGATCGTCGGTGGAAACTTTCAATGAATACGATCACGAATTTAAAACCGTTAAAATGATCATCGCCAAGTTTTCGCGCAAAGCCAACGCGCCCGGCGAATATTTTGCGCCGTTTTACGTGGTGAAACAGATTTCCGGTTCGGGAGCGCTGAATGAGCGCACGGCCTGGGAAATCGGACAGGACGGAAAATTGCGCGAATTTGAACCGCAATCGGCCTTTAAGATTCCGACCGATAGCCAGGTTTTGATCGTGAAGCGACACTTTTTAGATAATCAAACCAAAATCATTAAAACCGATGACAGCGTGGACGATTCGGATCTGATTTTCGCTTTTGCACCGAAAAAATTCGCTGCCATGTTCGGCTATAATTACAAAACTCAGGCTATCGCCGACCAGAAAATCGAGGAGATTTCGCGCAAATACCAGCTAAATTTTCCGGAGGGACAAGATTTAAATACGCTAGTGGCGGGGCGTAGCGCAACGATTAATAAACTACAAAACCTGGAAATTGGCACCAAAACCCAGGAAGAACTGGTCGATTACGCCGACCAAATGTCGCTCGATCTGATGACGGCGGATGACGGCGCGATCATCATCATGGACGGCCACGACGTTGACACGTTCGTCGGATTATTGAACGACGATTATATGACGAGCGATTTGACGGGATTGAAATATCAGATAAAAGGTAAAAAATTATTGGACGGCGGGGAATAGGCCGAACCCCTCGTTGAATTGTTGTTGCACGCCTAAATTATTTGATACCAAGAGTTGTTTTTTCATTGTTCCCGTGCTATCATATCCCCATATCAGCCATAACCGTGTTAAAGGAGCAGCATAGTTAAAATATCATGAATAAGCCTAATCATAATCTAACATCTATTCCATCTAATCATCAATCTAGCAATAGTTCAAATAGTTCATTAACTTTAACTACGTCAGCTTCAACTCCAGCGTCAACTACAACGCCAACTCCAACTTTTCCCAACCCATCCCCAAACCCAATGGGGGGGGGTATTAATGGTTTCACTATCATTGAAGTCGCATGAGTCCTAGCTATAGCTGGTTTAATTTTTCTCGTAGTCTTTATTGCCTGGCCAGCCTTACAAAACTCCCAAGAAAATACGACCAGACGTCAGGATGTTGCCCACGTTATCAATTCTATAGAGTCTTATAAGATGGATAACCCGCAAGTAACAGTAGAGAACTTAGGGTATACAATAAATACCGCCGTGTGGTTTATACCTTCATCAACATCGGCGATACAAAAGGATAGCCTTCTTGGATCATATACATCAAGGCCGGCATCCAAAGTTAACGCTATAGCTGTATTCCCCGGCGCCTCTAATGAGGATCCGGAAAATGGTCAATATGGTTATACATATATTGATATATACCCGGGTCGACGCTGTGCATCGGCCGACAGCAAGATGCTCATTACAGATGCGTCATCGATGGCCGTGGCTGTACCGTTAGCCGGTGGAGGTGATGCTGTTTTTTGTCAAAATGCCAGCTAAGGATCGTTGCCACCTAGCGGTGCTTGGTGGTATGCTCCTAATTCTGACGGCAGTCCTCTGCGTCAGTTGGGACTGAGCCAAGTGGACGGTATATGGATTGCTAATAGTAATCATAACTTTACAACTGAAAACAACAATCATGCACTGGTTTTCCCGGGTAAATTGTGCCCTGGCGACACGCGTACTCCCAATCCTGATAACGCCGCCGTTGAAACGAAGCTGTCGACCAACCAAGGTTACTGCCAATCGTTATAGAGATTTAATGATCATATAAATTTATCAAGCAAAAC
>JBAQVB010000029.1:0-3969 GCA_049297855.1 Candidatus Nanoperiomorbaceae bacterium | reverse complement strand
TGGGTGGCGCTAAACAAATTACCGGTTTCGTACCACTCGCGAACACGTTTGGTTATACGACTGATCTGCGTTCCATGAGCCAGGGCCGTGCTGCCAGTTCGATGGAGCTCGCGCAATATGAGGAAGTACCACCGAACGTGGCGCGCGAAATCATCGAAAAACGCGCGAAATAAATCATTCGAACGCGATCGATATAACGAAAAACCGCAGGTAGAAACTTGCGGTTTTTTGCGAAAATGGAACCATAAAACAGCAGCCAAAGCTTTAAATTAAACCGGTGATTTTCAAATTTAGCTGTGGCGTGATAAAATGCTTACGGAATAAATTAGTAACTAGTAAAAAGGAGGAGTATGCAGAAACGCGTTAAAATTATAGCGACATTAGGCCCAGCCACGGAAATTCACGGCGGGTTAAAATTTGGCGAAGATGGTTTTTGGGACCGACCGATCGATCTTGAATCGACCAGTGATAACATCGCCGATTTGATTAAAGCCGGAGTCAATATTTTTCGTTTTAATTTCAGTCACGGCACGCACGACGAGCACGCTCAAAAAATGGAATGCGTGCGTATGGCCGAGCAAAAAACTGGTCAAAAAGTTGGTTTTATGCTAGATACCAAAGGTCCAGAAATTCGCACCGAATTGTTCGAGAACGGTGAAAAGCAGTTTGATTATCAGACTGGCGATCAAATCCGCGTCATCACTAAACAAGGCGTTAAAAGCACGCGCGACAAAATTGCCCTTAATGTAGCCGGTAACATCGATATTTTTGATTACGTAGAACCGAATCAACAAATTTTGATCGAGGACGGCAAATTGGGGTTACGCATTACGAGCAAGGACGACTCGGCTCGTGAATTGATAGTCACGGTTGAAAATAGCGGTGCCATTGCCGATCAAAAAAACGTTAACATTCCGGGCACGAAAATTCCTTTCCCAGCGCTGGATGAACGTGACGAGGGAGATATTCGATTTGGTCTGGGCGAAGGCATCAACTACATCGCCATTTCGTTTTCCCGCAGCGCCAATGATATCAACGTGGTGCGCGCCATTTTGGCGGAAACGGGCAATGATCAGGTCAAACTTATTCCGAAAATTGAAAACCGGGAAGGTCTAGAAAACCTTGATCAAATTTTGGCGGTCAGTGATGGCGTAATGGTGGCGCGCGGTGACATGGGCACGGAGGTGCCGTTTGAAATGGTGCCGGTCTACCAAAAACATATCATTAAAAAAGCCAACATTGCCGGTAAACCCGTCATTACGGCGACCAATATGTTGGAGTCGATGACCAGCAAACCGCGGGCGACGCGGGCCGAAATCAGTGATGTTTTCAATGCAGTCATTGACGGAACGGACGCCACTATGCTGTCGGGCGAGTCGGCCAACGGCCTCTATCCGCGCGAGAGCGTGGCGACGATGGCTAAAGTGGATCGATTGGCGCAGGACGAGTTGCCGGAATTTGGACGGTTTTCGTTGGAAGGCTTTACGACCGATACGCACGCTAAACAAATCGCTTTATCGGTGCGCGAAGCGGCGCAACACGGTCAAGTTAAAGCGGTGGTAGTCTATACCGAAACCGGTGAAAGTGCCCAAACTGTGGCGCAATATCGGCCGGATGCGGACATCTTGGCGGTGACGTTTGACGAAAAAATCCAGAAATCGTTAATGCCGGTTTATGGCGTAGAGCCAATCGTTGATCGTCAGCCCACCGATTCGGATGATATGTTTGCGCGAGCCGAAGAGCTGGCTCAACAGTACGGCCTAGCGAATGTCGGTGATGATATCATTATCGTGGCCGGCGTGCCGGTCGGACATGGTCATACAAACACGCTGCGCGTTCATACTATTAGTGAAAAATATGAATTTTAATTTAGCGCGAAGTCTTGATTTCGATAAGAATTTCCTGTAAAATGTTAACTAAGCGCCGCGCGGCGATATTGATGCGAGAAAATTTTTGCAATGATATCTGGTCTAAACACCGCACCAGCGCGCAATGATAAACTTAATAAAGAAAGGTTTTGTTAGAATGGCTACATTTCAACGAACTAAACCACATGTTAACGTTGGCACGATGGGTCACGTTGACCATGGTAAAACAACATTAACGGCGGCAATTACCGCCACCCTGGCCGAACGCTTGCCGAGTGATATCAATAAGCCGGTGGCTTATGACCAAATCGATAACGCGCCCGAGGAAAAAGCGCGCGGAATCACGATTGCGACTTCGCACGAGGAGTACGAGACGAAGAATCGTCACTATGCTCACGTCGATATGCCGGGTCACGCAGATTATGTTAAAAACATGATCACTGGCGCCGCACAGATCGATGGTGCAATTTTGGTTGTGTCGGCCGCCGATGGCCCGATGCCACAAACGCGCGAACACGTGTTGTTGGCGCACCAGGTTGGCGTGCCGAAAATCTTGGTGTTCCTCAACAAGATGGACCAAGCTGATCCAGAATTGGTTGAGCTCGTCGAAGAGGACGTGCGTGATCTACTCGAAAAGAACGGCTACGATCGCAATGCACCGATCATCAAAGGTTCTGCGTTGAAGGCGCTCGAGGGCGATAAAACTGAACGCGATCACATCATGGAACTGCTCGACGCGATGGATGATTATTTCCCATTACCGGTGCGTGATCTCGATAAACCGTTTCTGATGCCGATCGAGGATGTTTTCTCAATCAAGGGTCGTGGCACGGTGGCAACCGGTCGTATTGAAACCGGTGTTGTCAAAATGAGCGACGAAGTCGAAATAGTCGGATTGCGTCCGACCAAGAAATCAGTCGTGACTGGTATCGAGGCTTTCAAAAAGACATTGGAAGAGGGCGAAGCTGGTGATAACGCGGGGATTTTGCTTCGTGGTATCGAGCGCAGTGATATTGAACGCGGTCAAGTTTTGGCTAAACCGGGCACGATTACGCCGCACACCGAATTTAAGGGCGAGGTTTATATCTTGACCAAAGAGGAAGGTGGCCGCCACACGCCGTTCACTAAGGGCTACAAGCCGCAGTTTTACTTCCGCACGACGGATGTCACGGGTGAAGTTGAGTTGCCGGATGACAAGGAAATGGTCATGCCGGGCGACAACGTAACTTTCTCGGTGAAGTTGCAGGCGCCAATCGCGATGAGCAAAGGTTTGACTTTTGCAATTCGTGAAGGTGGCCGCACCGTTGGTGCCGGTCGCGTGACTGAAATCGTGAAATAGTTTCACGAAGTTTTATAAAAACCGCCCATAGTGGCGGTTTTTGTGATTGACGGATTCTGTTATAAAAACAAATAAGCCATTGATTTTATGGGCATTTTTTGCTATAACAGCGAATGCTATGGGATTATTCAAAAAGACTCCTGAAAAGATATCTAAGAATAAAGCTAGTCTCGATGAGCGGATAGCAATCTTTGCTAGAAATCGCGAAAACTATAAAAAAGAAATTGCTATAAAAAAAGAAATCAAAAAATCTCCGCGGTTGTCTGGCGGTTCTGATTTTGTCCGCGGTCTCGACCCCCTAAAATATTACGGTGATTGTCCTGGTTTTCCCGACCCATGGACGGGCAATTCAATTAATTTTCTTGACGAAGGTATATACATTAACGAACCTCGTGGGAAATGGGATACATCCCAGAGATGGACTTTGGATCATAAGTTATTTGCTTGGAATGAAGTTAAATCATTCGAATTCGGGTTTGTGGACGAGTCAAATAACTCATCTTCTAGAATTACAGCCACGCGTCTAATAGCGTTCGGGTTTTTTGCATTGGCTGCTAAAAAGCAAACGAGTAGTTCAACTGGGACGATTGCGTATATAATCCATACAAACCGAGGCGATTACACGGTTTCTCGTGGATTTGGGTTTACAAGTAAATCTGGCAACGCATCTGGACTTGCGAATAATCTAAAAATTTTCGCCGAACAGATCAAAATGTTTGTCGCTGAGAAAACTGCAAATAATCGTCGGTAATTATCTAACAC
>JBAQVB010000028.1:0-3419 GCA_049297855.1 Candidatus Nanoperiomorbaceae bacterium | reverse complement strand
CCTGAGCATTCTCAATTTTTGTTTTAAAGTCAAGAGAATATACAATTTTCATCATCAAGTCATGCAGATTCTCAATTTTTGAAATTTAATAATTTTTATGTAGTAGAATTAGAATTGTAAGTTAGTTTGAACGACTTTCAAAACTTAATTGTTTATTTTTCTCCACTTTATTTATTTTGAGTGAGGGAATAGTATGTTAATGACAAGATAGAAGGAGTCAATATGATGAAAATTAAAAAAATTGCAATGTTAACAGTTGCGGTAGCAACATTAGGTGGTGCAGTTGTTGTTGCCCATGCAGATAATCCACATCCATGGTTAATTGATCAATGGGATCATAGTTCAACAAGTGGTTCAACTAATGCTTATTCAAATTATTCAGTTTTAGACACTCGTCAATACGGTTCTATTGCTTATGTTAATAATCGTTTAGGTGTCACTCGTAGTTACGATAGTAAAGATTATGGTGCTGCTCGTACATCGCACAAGCAAGATAGATGGGATGCAGGGACCAAGTCATATCCTGGCTGGAATGTTTACTACTTTGGTAATTAAAATGTTGAAAAGAATCAATGATTTTAGAAGGTTAGCACAAGCACAGTTTGTGCTGGTCTTCTTTTCGCTATTATTTTGCTTCTTAGCTTTTGCGGGTATGAACTTTTTTGACCCTAATGGTGGATTACCTTATCCGTCTGATAATGTGATAATTATTACAGAAAATTTAAGTAAGACTGATAGTGGAAAATTTTATACGTGTCTAGAAGAAATTGCTAATACTGAACAATTAACAATTATTAAAAATGTTCTAAATGATGATGGAGAAATACGTGGCTACGTATTTGGATCAAGAAAAAATACTTTTAATAATGATAAAGTCTACACCAGAGATCAAAAATTGTTAAAATCAACTACTGTGGAAGGTAGTTATTATGTTGTTGGTAATATGCCACCTAATAGAATGCAAAGTTTACGTGAGATGAACTTGAAATTTGAGATATTTAATACCCCTATATGGTTAGTTGCAGTGTCATTTCTAACAGGAGGGGATTTATACTCCTTATCGTTCTTTGTATTATTGCTCATGTTTTTTGTCGTTAGTTACGCTTTGCTTGTTATCAGGCTTAAAGAAGCAGTAATTGAGCGAAGTTTTGGCATTTTCCAGAGCAGAAATTTTAATCGCTTTCTCAAGTCTTTGGTGACAATCGTGATTAGTTTTGCTATTTTAGGAATAATTATTTCGGCTATAAATGACTACTTTGCAACAGTTAAAGTTAAGGCTTTCTTTCTAACTTTAGCTATGATTGTCGTACTTTTATTTATTTTACAAATCATAGCTTATACCGTTTTTTTGTGGCAAGTTATGACTGCAAATATTTCAGATATTCAAAAAAATAAGCTAAGTGGTAAAAAAATACAAGTCGTATGGCTTATTGTGATTGCGTTGAGTACGGTATTATTGACGCATGAGACGTCGGTAATCAGTAAAAATTATCCTAAATATCTGTCTCAAAAACATTTGGTCAAGGAATGGCAACTCGCTGAAAATTATGCAAGAATCTGGTGGAGTTTTTTAGATAATGATAATCTGGAAGGGAATTCAGCTGAAAAAAATGAACAGATGAAATTAGACAATCAGAACATGAGGAACTTTGCGAACTGTATTTCAAGTGATGATGTTTTGATTTCCAAATTAGCAAACGAGCAGGCGAGCTGGTTTGGTAAAGTAGATGTTTATGTTGAAGGAAAAGGAGCAGAGATTAGAGCTGTCAATCCTCAAATAGCCGAAAAAATTTATATTGTCAATCCACAAGTATTGAAATTAAATAGAGAGATTCATCCAGAAAGTCAATATCAAGTTAAGTCTGATAAAGCAGTAACAGTCTTTATTCCTGAAAAATATCGAAAAGATTTGTCGGAGATAAAACTCATCGCTTTGAGAGGACTGTCTGATGTTGTATCAGACGATGAGGTTGACTGGCAATTTATTCCAAATAGGCAAGAGATTTTCCTATTTATGTTGGAAAGCGAGTCAAACTTATCTTTACCAGATAGTGACAGGAAAGATATGATACTGATTGACTTGGACTGGGGAAAATTACCCAAAAATGAAAAGACTGACTTTTTGATAGGCAATTTTACCTTTGATGCGATGTATGATGCAAGAGGCTTACAGAAAAAACTAGCTGATAATCATTTGATTCAAAAAGTTAATCATTTTCAAAATGTTAAAATGAGTTTGCAAAATACAGTTAATGATTTGAATCGGCAGTTTATTTCTTCCATTTCCTTGATACTAGTGATGTTTTTATTGCAACTATTAGTCATCTATGATTTTTTGAAAATGCAGATTCAGCTTAATGGTAAGCAAATTATTATCCGTACCCTTAATGGGCTAGGATTTCGTAGTTCTGTTTATAGACACTTTGCATCTTTGTTGGTGACACTGAGTTTGTTGGAAGTAGTTTGCTGGTTTTGGTTAGGAACTGGAGAGATTTCATTAATTTTAATTACAGTGTACTTGCTTGCGATTTTACTCATTTATTTTGGCGCATTTCGTCAATTACATCAAAATAAATTAAGCATCCTAAAAGGAGGAGACATCAGTTGATAGAATTAAAAGAATTGAGTAAAAGTTTTGGCGATAAAATTGTCTATCAAAATGTGGCTTTAAAATTTGAAACAGGAAAATCATATGCCTTAGTCGGTGCGTCTGGCAGTGGTAAGACGACTTTATTAAATGCCATCGGACGTCTCGAAAAGCCGACTAATGGCGAAGTTTTGGTAGCATCAAAGAATGTTTGGCAGATGAAAGAAAAACAATATTTTAAAGATTATTTAGGGTATATTTTTCAAAGCTATGCCTTGATTGATGATAAAAGTGTTGCTCAAAATTTGAAGATTATTGAAAAAGATAAGCAAAACCAGATAATAGCACTTGAAAAAGTTGGCTTGGATGAGTCTTACTTAAAATTAAAGATTTATGAATTATCAGGCGGTCAAGCTCAGCGTGTTGCTATTGCTCGAATGTTATTAAAAAATCTTAAAATCATTTTGGCTGATGAACCAACAGGTGCTTTAGACGACCAAACTGGAGAACAGGTTGGTAAATTATTACTATCTTTGGTTACAGCAGACACAACTTTAATTGTTGCGACACATGATTTAGCACTTGCTAATCAGATGGATACGATTATTTATATGAAAGATTTGAGGAAATAGATGAAAAAGAAATTGGTTTTGCTTGGAATATTACTTATTATTGCTGGTTTAGGTATATTTTTTGCTACTAGAAATTTATTTGGAAAGGGAAGTCCGACTCAAGATTTAGGTGTTAAACAGATATTAAAAAATGAATCGTCCACGGTAAAAATAATTAACATAAAAGAAGCAGGCTATTATGATATCACAACATTAAAGAC
>JBAQVB010000027.1:0-37477 GCA_049297855.1 Candidatus Nanoperiomorbaceae bacterium | reverse complement strand
CCGCTAATCAACTTTTACGAGACGGATTGTCAACGCGTAGCCGCTAATTTTTACATTAGTTTCATGGCCTTTGTTAACGCCAAACATGTCGGTGGCGAGTGTTTCCGCCGCAATCAAATCGTTAAATTCATCGAGCGCTTTTCTCAACTCGTCATCTGTTGTTTCTAGTTCCAAAATTATTCGATCGTCCACGTTTAATTTAGCCGCTTTGCGCGCCGACTGCACGGCGCGAATGATTTCGCGCGCCAAACCTTCACGTTTCAACTCGGTCGTCAACTTTTTACTGATTTCCAACCAAGTTTCCGGATCAATTTTTCCCTCAACCTTATCGTATTTCGCCAAATGTTTATCCAGATTTTTCACCCAATCAATGCGTTTTACGTTGAGCTCCTCCAACATGATTTGCTCGTAATCGGCACTCAGTTTCGTGCCCGCGTAGCTAGCCAACGCCAGCGGTTGGCGGATTTTGAGTGCCGCCTGATTTTCGTCCTTTTGCATGCGTAGCGCCAAGCCGTTGGCGATCAGTTCGCGCGTGCGCGCCATGTCAGCCAAAACTTTATCATCAATTTCGCCGGCTGGCCACCAATTTTTCAGATGAATCGATTCACTATCATCCGTCAAATCGCGATACAATTCCTCGGCTAAAAACGGCGTAAATGGCGCCAAAACGTAGGACAACCGCAACAACACGTAATGCAAAGTTCGGAAGGCTTCGTCTTTGTCGGTCGCATTTTCATTTTTCCAAAAGCGACGGCGACTGCGGCGCACGAACCAGTTGCTGGCGTCATCCAAAAACGGAATCACCGGCGCTAGCGCCTCTGGAATATTATAAGCGTTCATATTGCGTTCAACTGCCGCGATTAGCTGATGCAAACGTGACACGATCCAGATGTCCAGAGGATTCTTGAGTTCCGCCAGTGAAATATCCGATTTTTCGTTCCACTGCCAACCGTCCACTTCCGCGTACATCGTAAAGAAATCATACATATTCCAAATCATGTTCAATTTGCGCGACACGTCCGACACATCCTTGTCTTTCAGAGTGAAATCTTCGCCATTCAATAGCGGGCTTGACAACAGCAAAAACCGCAAACTATCAGCGCTAAATTTGTCCATGAGCTCATTCGGGTCGGTGAAATTGCCGAGCGATTTACTCATTTTACGACCGTCATTACCAGCGATTACACCAGTTGTGATCACATTCTTGAAAGCATTTTCTTGATCGCCGCGACGATCTTGACCAAATGCTCCGATATCCGCTAACGTCGTATTAACGACGTGGACATAATAGAACCAGGCGCGCACCTGGCCAATGTATTCAACAATAAAATCGGCTGGGTAATTTTGCTCAAAATTTTCCTGATTTTCAAATGGATAATGTAGTTGGGCAAACGGCATGCTACCAGATTCAAACCAACCGTCAAGGACTTTGTCGATGCGGCTGAAATGCTCGCCATCGATTTCAAACGTAATATTATCAACCCACGGTCGGTGGTAATCGTCTAACTCCACGCCAGACAATTCTTTCAGCTCCGCATATGAACCGATGACTTTTATTGAGCCTCTGTCACCTTTCCAAATTGGCATAGCCGTCGCCCAGAAACGATCGCGACTGAGGTTCCAGTCCGGCGCTTGCTCAATATTTTTAGCAAATCGGCCGTGTTTCAGATGCTCCGGAAACCAATTAATATTTTCGTTTTGGGATAACAACAGCGGTTTTTCGCCCGCTACGTCAAAGAACCAACTCGGAATGGCGCGATACATAATGCGTTGTTTTGATCGCGGATTGAACGGATATTCGTGACGAATCATCTCAATTTTCCAAATGAATCCCGTTTTTTCCAAAGCTTTAGCGATCATTTTGTTGGACGAAAATGCTTCGTAACTGCCATTCTTATCGGTTTTGACTTCGGCCTTTTTTAAAATCTCGCGATAGTTTTCACCGAAACTTTGTTTGAAAATTTCGTCTAATTTTGCGGAAATCGCCGGCCAATAAAAACCGTTTTCATCCATCGTTTCGCGCGCCGGAATGTGATTCTGTTTCCCTAGTTCGTAATCATCTTCGCCGTAAATCGGCGCGATGTGCACGACGCCAGTACCGGATTCGTCGCTAACGTAATCGGCTGACCAAATTTTGTTAATGCTATCAATATCATTTTCATAATAATTAGCCAGACATTTATCATATATTTTTGATAAGTCGCCATGCGTTTCTTTAACGCTAAAATCAAATAGCGGATCATACGACAAACCGACAAGTTTGGATCCAGAAAAGGTTGCTAAAATTGTATACGTGCTATCGCCCAAAACTTTCGCGACTAGATCATGCGCAATGATAAATACATTCTCGGAATTATCCTCGCCTTCGCCAAGAGATCTAACGAGCGAATAT
Source organism: Candidatus Nanoperiomorbaceae bacterium (assembly GCA_049297855.1). Taxonomy (GTDB): domain Bacteria; phylum Patescibacteriota; class Saccharimonadia; order Saccharimonadales; family Saccharimonadaceae; genus CAXYVX01. The sequence goes on along the minus strand of JBAQVB010000027.1, from coordinate 35,085 downwards.
TGCATTTTGCTGTTGACGGCTAGTGCCGTATTGCCTGGCAAAGTCCACGGCGTCGTGGTCCAGGCCAACATGTAAATTGGTTTATCTTGGCGCAAATAATCGTCGAGCCAGTCAAGATTTTTGTTAAACTCAACATCATTTTTACTTAAGCCGCCCACAAGTTGACTAAAAATATTTTCCCCACTCATTCCAACGCTGTTTTCTAGTCGAAACTTCACATACACGCTCGGGTCAGTCACTTTTTGATAAGCGTCGTTGTCCATTGTCACCTCGGCCTTGGCAACCGGCGTCGCGAAATGCGTGTCATACATTAAAACCTTGGCACCCTCATAAATTTTGCCCGCGTCGTAAAATTTTTTAAACGCCCACCAGACGCTCTCCATAAAATCTGGGTTCATTGTGCGATATGGCTGACTCATGTCAACCCAGCGCCCAATGCGATCAACGATTGGTTTCCAGGTTTCGGAATTATCCTTCATACTTTGGTGTGCGGTTTCAATGTATTTTTCCAGACTGATCACCGGCAAAGTTTCACCAGTTTTTTCATTATGTGGCGCTAATTTTGCGGTAGTGTCGTTCCATTCTTTTTTAGATAACCGTGTAATATTCAAATGCGCGTTAATGCCAGAAGCCGGCACGTTTTCGATCGGCTCAAAACGGTGCCGGTCATCTGTTAGAATTTGGCGGTGATCAACAATCCCTAACTGTTTTTCCACGAAATTTTCCGCCGGTAAGCCGTGACAATCCCAACCCCAGCGACGTTCGACGCGTTTGCCTTTCATTGTCCAATAACGTGGCACGGCGTCCTTTACGATCGAACTGAGTAGCGTGCCATAATGCGGCACACCGGTGATAAATGGCGGGCCATCATAGAAAACATACGCGCTGTCGGCGTCACGATTTTCTACCGACTTTTCAAAAGCTTTGTCCTTTTTCCAGCGTCCAACCCAATCTTTTTCGTATTCCGCGGCCGATCGGCGCGAATTAGCTTTGAATTTCATAGTTTAACCTCCTTTTGTAATGCTTGAAAAAAATTTTTCGGATTCTTGTGCCGCTTGGCCGGCTCGATTTGTAGTGACGCGGCAATCGTTTTGCGCATAGCTTTTGGCAGATCGCGATCAATCATCAGCGGGCGCTTTAAACGCCAACGCCGCGCCTGCGACAAGTTTTTAAAACCATGGCGAAACGGCAGATGACCGGTCAACATCAAATGCGCCACGACCGCCACGCGATAGGACGCCGTGCGCGAATTAAGCGCGTTACCGGCCACAAACTCCTCTGGAGCCATATCTTCCCAAGTGCCACGCGCCCGCGGAAGCGTCACCCAGCCGGGCGGCTGATCCTGAATCAGCGATGCCTCAAAATCAATCATCACCGTTTTTTGACCGGTAAAAATCACGTGCTGCAAATTCAAATCGCGATACAAAACTCCATCCGCGAGCAGCGCTGTTTCGGCCGCCACGTATCGATCCAACAGTTTCATCGTTTGGCGCAAACTCGGTCGCCGCGCGACATCCGGCTGATTCACCCGCTGCAAATAATCCGCCAACGATTCACCTTCGATACATTCGAGCGTCAAAGACTTCGGCGTTGCTTCATAAACTTGAGGCGCGTGCGGATTGCCCTTGAGTCGCCGATAAACCGAAGTTTCCACCGTCAGACGCGCCAAATCGCCCGGCGTGGTGGCTGACTTGCGGAACGCCGCGTGGCCGTTAAATTCCGTTTTCTTTATCTGCATGAATTTAATGACACCTTATTTTTTCGCATTTTGACAACGGGTGACGCGAATTAGCTTTGAATTTCATAGTTTGACCTCCTTTTGTAATGCTTGTTTCATCTTATCGGTTGCCCGTTTGCGCGCCGAATAATACCAATATTTTGCTGGGTTACGCATTTTAATCTCAGAGCATGTTTCCTTTTCGCCATCTGGAATAAAAATCACGTCATAGCCCCAACCGGCGTCGCCTTTGACGGTTGACGAAATTTTTCCATCAACCTTACCAACATATATTTTCACCCCGTTTTCATCAGCGTAGCCAAGTGCGGCGCTCATGTAACCGGTTTTATCGTCAAATCCGTCCAACATTTTAATAATTCCAGCGACGCCAACGCTATGAATAAAATATTTTATCAGGGCGCCCGGTAATTTTCCCCAAGCGTTAAATGTCAGCCCGGCGTCATCGACCAGCACCGGTTTTTTCAAAATCTTGTAGGCGGCCAGCGCTTTCTCCTTGACGACCTCCGCGACATCCAGATCTTGAACCTCGACCAATTCGATATTGGCATGATCTAATTTAACATCCAACAATTCCGACAAATCCCGCACTTTGTTGAGATTTGACGAAACGAGAGTTATTTTACCACTAAGCATTGTCTCCTTTCTGTAATTTTCCAAATGATCGATCCTTTTTCAGTGTTCAGCCGATTTTTTTCATAACAAAAACCCGCCCCGATGTTGGAACCCGGGCGGGCGTTACCATCCAACTTCTAGAAAATCCTAGCGCTCAATTAATTCGATCTGTCGCGTCAATGACGGCCGGGTCTAATTTCGCACGATCGTGTGCAATTTCTTCCGGCGACTCGCGGCTGATAACCGCTCAACGTCTTGTGTTTATTTTACAAAATTCAATCAAAAAATGCAAATCATACGCTCGCGTCGATACGATTTCCAACCCAGCGATGAATCATTTATAAGATGCGTTTGGTAATATCAAGTAAAAGCCGCGCATAAATTTGCTCCTGTTTAATCGAGCTGTCAAATATCTCAGGACGAGATTTAATCGCATCCATCAGATCGTCGCCGCGGTTTTGCGCCTCGAGCCACTGAACGTCACCTTGATTCAACGTATCTTGACTTTTACCACTGAGAATCTCGTCAATTTCCTCGGACGAATGCGTCGGAAACTCAGGCGATTTTGTCTGGTCGCTAATCCACGGCGAAACGCTCGGCTCATCCGACTCGCCAGATTGATGCTTATTTAGGTGATTTCCGTTCATAATTGTTCAAATCGTTATTCGCATATCTTAACATAAACCACTATAAATTACAATGGATGAGGATCGGTGACGTAACTTATCTGGACAAATTCGTGGCGATTATAACGTTCACTAATTGCCCATTGCGCGTCGACGATTAGTTATTATTTGATGCTTAAGCCGTTGCTACGGCGATGGTGTCTAATCACCAGTTTGATAACCAGGAAGATCAGTACCGCTACAACGATGGCCACTAACACTATCACCCAAATAGCCGGCCAGAGGAAAAACTCAATTGGCTGAGTAGTTTTGGTTATTAACTGCGATGGTTCGGCCGTGCCGAACGTGCCGGCGCGTTTATTATATTGGATGCTCAGTTCCGCTTTATAAAAACCGCCATACCAATTATTGATCGAGCTCTCATAATTAAACGAGCGGGTCGAGTCGCGTAAAACCGCGTAGCCACCACCGTTTTGATAGACGACGTGACCAAACATATCCTTAATGCGGAGCTTTACCGACACGTCCGCCGAAACATTGCCCTTGTTTTGCACCGCGATGGCGATGTTTTGATGATCGGATTCGGGCGTGACCGCAAATTGTTTAATTGTCACATTTCGATTAATTTCGCCCGGAACAATGACCGCTACACGAATCGCCTGTCGGGTTTCCAGCTGTATACCACCTCTGGTTGACGTTTTGGCGGCTGATTTACGTTGAATGATGAGACAGCCATCCTGTTCCCCGACGTCCGCCCGCTCTGGCACACTGAGCGTGAAGCCGACCGTCTCATTTGTACCGGCCGCTAAATTAACTTCGGATTTATCTAGTTTAATCCAACTGCCAACGCCGTTACGTGGTTCAACCGCCTGCTTACAAGTGATATCACCGGTTTGAGTTAAGGTGGCATCAACTGGATACAATTCGATATCGGCAGCCTGACTCGACGCGTTAACCACCAAGAGCTGATCTTGTTTGGTAGCACCGCCGTTTAAATTATAAACGAAAATTGACTGGGTGCGCGGGTTATTGGGATCGGGATTGGCCGGTCGGCCACCAATGCCGCCTGACACAATAGCCGACGCCGATGTCGACACCCCAAGGCTCGCAACCAGGAGCGCCGCCGTAACGACGACGCCCAAAAACCGATGTCCTACCTTAATCATTTCTCTCTCCCCACTCCTTTCTTTTATTGAGCCGTTACAGTTTGCGTGACGGGTAATGTATAGGTGCCGATTGCCTGGCCGGCTGGAATGGTTTGCGATAAACCAATGCCGGTCAAATAACCGTTCCAAATATCATCTGACGTGCTAGCTGCCGCCGCTAAAGTAATCGGAGTCGAGGCAGAAAAGGCGGCCGACGTACCGAGCGTAATGCCCGTCGTGCTACCAATTATCGGGGTAATCGTTCCGGCGGCCGGATTAACCGTCAATTGCCCAGCGGCAGCTGTACCATTATAACTATAATTATTGGCGCCACTGGTCCACTTGCTCGTTCCCGGCACAGTTGCATTCAATGCCAATGTCCAGCCATTATTAGCGCCACCCGGGTTATCAACCGAAATGCGCTGCGACGATGAACCAAACGAGCCGGTCGAGGTCTGCGCCCCAGTTGATGCCGTGACGGAGCTTAGCGTAAAGGTTGGGCTGGCCACGATTGCGTTGGAACCATCACGAATATCAGTACTCAGCGCACCGGCTGTGATATTTTGGCTGAGGGTTGAATTAGCGCTCGTTGCGGCGTGAGCGGGCGCGCCACCAACCAAACCGACCACCACCAAAGTAATGATGCCGACACAAAACCAAACTGGCTTATTAGTTTTTTTCATGGTTTTTCTCCTTTTATTATTATACGCTTAACCATTATACGCGCCAGATTATAAAAATCAATAATAATTCTAACTCTAGTCGCGATCACCACGACACCTTTTCCACCTCCTTATGATTAGATACACAGATAAAAAGCTGATTATAATTAAACCGGCCAGACAAAGACAAAACAAACCGACCGTCGAACGAAAGAACCGCCCCGCCCCAGTGTTCGGCGGCAAGAGATTATTAATCCATACGCCCAAATTATTGCCATTCGCCGGATTATTTGTGCCACTGGTCGGGCTATTATTATTACCGACAATATTAGGATTCATTGGTATCGTCACCGTAAAATTGGCGCTGGTGCTCTGTTCAGCGGGCGCGCCCAGGCTGTCGTGGCTAATGAGCACGGCTGTCACGCTACCATCATACGTCCGACCCGCTACTAAATTCATCGGATCGGTCGGATGATCATTGTCCCAGCGCGATAAATCCAGCGTCCAGCTGTCGCCGTTCGTCGTTAACTCTTGGTTCGCGCCTAGCGTAAACGTTCGGCCGGCCAATTGCACATACAACTTTGGCCGATTAGTCGTCGGATTTGTGGCGACGTGGGCGGAATCATAAGTGCCATGGAGCCTAATCGGCGGCGCAGTCTGATCGGTGGATTGTACTAAGTCATAATGTAAATAGGTCGGCGTCGCCAAAATATCTTGCGACAACTCGTACGTTTGAGCAAAAGCTGACGTTGCGAGCACTGAAACGATCAGCAACGCCACAAAACCAGCGACGATTATTATCCGCTTCATGTGGCCATCACCGTCGCCGTTAATTGCAAAGTGTAGTTCCCGGCTGGCTGATTGGCCGGTATAACCTGGTTCAAATTGAGATTACGTAGTTTAAATGAACAATTGAAATCACTACTGCCACTAGCGCTAGCTAAAGTTATGGCATCGATTGATCCACTAACAAAGCTCTGTTGGCCACCAAATGATAAACCGGTATTTGAGCAAGTGCTGCCACTCGGCGTGGTGCCACTGGCGGCGAATGAACCGGCCGAGCTGTTAACCGATAGTTGACCTAATGTAGAGTTGGCGTTATTAAATGGATAACTGTGCGCCAGGTCGGCCGTTTGCCATTTAGCACTTGGCCCGCCGGTAGCAGCTAGGCTGACACTCCAACCGCTATTGGTGGCGCTGTTAGCCACCTCCAGTTGTTGCGATGTGCTGTTTGAAAGTGTGGCGGATGTCGACTGGCTACTTGTAGTAGCCACTGCTCCGGAGAAACCGGTAGTTGGGTTAGTTAATGTGTTATTGCTGTTATCGGTAAACCTAACCCCTAGATCACCGGTGGCGGTTTGGATTTCCGGATATTGGGAATAGGCGTCAACTGATGAACCCGGTTGAGCAACCGTATCGGTCACCAGGCGAAAACAATAACTGGTGTTATTGTTGGCTGAACGGTCGCGCAGGACAAAATCCCACAGACCGGTTTGACCGGGTGTTATAGCAATGGCGTTCGTAAAGCTGTCGGTAGCTAACGCACTCCGCACCGTAGTCTGATATGCGTAGGATGAACTATCGGCCGGCAACATGGGGCCGTCGGCGCCGAGCGAGCCGATGGCTAAACCACCACTGGGTGCTACATTATCGTAGGATATAGTGGAAGAGCTGGTGACTGGCGCCCAACCTGAGCTAACGGCGGAACAAGAGGCGGCGGCGCCACGCGGGGCGAATTGGAGGCGCAGAGGCAAACTAGAATTTGCCAGGTCGGTGGTGGTGTCGCGTAAGACGCCGGTATTCGTGACCGCCACCGGAACATTGCTTTGGGTGGTAGAATTATTGCCGAGTTCACCATCACGTCCATAACCCCCCGCAGTAAGCTTGGTTATCGGATGCAATGGCGCAAGTGTAATTACCACCTGCTGAAATTGAAACAATAGTTTTACCGGCCAGGACGCCGGAGGTAGTAACCGCCACCGGAACGGAGCTATCCGTGGTGGAGTTATTGCCAAGCTGACCATAACCTCCATAACCCCAACAGTAGGGTTGATTATTAGATGCGATGGCGCAAGTATGAAGACCACCAGACGACACCTGTTTAAACGACAGCGCTTGCCCATTAATCGTGGCACCGGCCGGACCTTGGTTGCGAGGATATAGCACCGGACCAACTAAGGTAATGGAGATTAGAACCAACACAATTGTAATAACAACCGATCGGTTGATTTTTCTTATCTTTAACTGTTTGTGCCCCATAAAGCCCCCTCATCGATTAGATCAACAACCTCTACTCACTAGCAGACCCGCAGGCCTACAACTTACGTGCCTATTTTAGCACAGCCATTTTATACCTGTCAATAATCTTAAAACGAGCCGCACCGCCCCATCGACGAGAATTAATACCAAATCTCGCCTCGACCACCGAATTTAACTAAATAACGCATTGCCGAATCGCGCATAAATCAACAAAAACGCCAGAACGATCAGCGCCACGACTACCACTTTTACGCCGTCCATTTGCACGAATTTGGTGATTTTAGCGTTGGTTTTGACACTTAATTCCATCAAATTATTACGAAAAATATGTTGTGACAGCGCGCCGAAAATCATCACGGTTGAGAAATCCACTATCAAACAGAATGGGCATAAAGTACCGATGACATACAATGATTGATCGAGCATCCAGCCGGCAAAGGCCAATCCGCCCAGCACACCCAACCACAAACCAATCCACATCCAGCGTGGCAATTTGACGTTCATCAAAATTAGCACGCCAAACGTCAACGTCACCGCAAAGGCCGCCACGCCAATCAACGAATTCGGCATGCCAAACAATAAATCGGCCTGCCAAGTTTTCATAACGCTTTGGCATGATAAAACCGGGTTAATGTTACAACTCAAACTGACGTTAGGATTGCGTAAAACATGAATCAAATCGGCCGTTAAAATAACACTCGCGATTAACGCCAGCCCCGAAAAGACAATGATTAAAATAGCAATTATCTGGCGTGCGTGAACGGATTTAAGATTGGTTTTTGCTTCAACCTTGGCGACGGGCACAGCTTTCGCCTCCGCCCGCCCCGATGATTTGGCCGACTTTTGAGCGTGTTTTCGCTGACCCACCATTAGTAAATTGAAACCTCATCAATAGTTGGTAAATTGTCGCGCCATTTCGCCAGCTCGGTGCCGTCCGGACCAAGCGCGATCAGCGTCGGATAGGATACGATATCATACATTTCAATAAACTGTTGGCCGCTGGCGTCATCCGGGCTACGCACTTCGATTTCACGACCGGTTTGGTCGTGATAATCGCGCAAAAAACTTTCGGCAGCCGTGGCACTCTCAGAATCTTTACGATAAACGATAATTAAACTCATGATTGACCGCCCTTGGCACGCAGCTCTTTCAACGTGGCGATGAATTCGTCGGCGTTTTTAAATTTCCGATAAACGCTAGCGAAACGAATATAGGCGACCTCATTATATTTAGCCAGTTCCGACATGACGATGTCGCCGATTTGTTTACTCGTTACTTCGTTTTCACCTAAATCGTAAATTTGTTCCTCAATTTTTGCTACCAATTTTTCGGTTTCTATGTCGCCACCGATGAACTGACCGACCGACATGAGGATGGCACGCTTTAATTTCACGCGATCAAACAGTTCGCGACGATCGTCTTTTTTAATCACGGCCAGATTCGGTTTTTCGATCCGCTCATAAGTGGTGTAACGGGCGCCACAATCCAAACATTTGCGGCGGCGACGCACGGCGTCACCCGTATCGCGCGATTCGACTACTTTACTTTCCTCGGATTTACACTTTGGGCAATGCATAGCTACTTCTTTTTACGACCAAAACGACGGCGCAGAAACGACGGCGTGTCGTATTTATCGTCCTGGTCTTCTGATTTCGGAAATGTACCGAAAGCTGATTTCGACGTGTCATTATCATTATCGCTATCATCGTCGGTTTTAACGTTATTATCATTGTTATCATCATCGGTCGATTCCTCGGTAGTGACGCCACCATCGTGCCAGTCCGTATCAGTCGCCAGGTCGTCCTTCGTGAAATCTTCGCTGTCAATCGTGGGTCGCGCATCATCGTCCACGTTGATACCATGCAAATCGACTTTTTTATCGTCGATATTTTTGACGTTTTGCGCGACGACATCATTAAAACTTTTTTCCTCGCGCGACAGAGGTTTTTCGTTTTTGGCGCCCTGCTGGCCGACAAAATAGGCTGCGTCAAAACCGGTTGCCACCACTGTAATAACAATTTCGTCCTCCATCTCCGGATCAAGCGTTGCACCAAAAATAATATTGGCGTCGGGACTAACCGATGAAGTAATCGTTTCGGCTGCTTCTTGAATTTCGCTCATGCTCATGTCGTAACCGCCTTTGACGTTGAATAGTACGCCGCGCGCTCCGTCAATGCTAACTTCTATCAGCGGTGATTCAATAGCTTGTTGCGCAGCTTTCACCGCCCGATCATCGCCGCTAGCCCGGCCAATGCCCATCAACGCGGATCCGGCGTTCGACATAATGGCGCGCACATCAGCAAAGTCCAAATTGATCAAACCGTGCTCGGTAATTAGCTCGGAAATACCCTGCACACCCTGGCGCAAGACGTCATCAGCGATCTTAAACGTTTCGAGGAGTGGTGTTCGGCGATCAATCGTCTGTAGTAGGCGATCGTTCGGAATCGTGATCAATGTGTCAACATTTTTTGACAAGTTTTCGATGGCAATTTCACTGTTTTTGCGACGTTTTTCACCTTCAAAACTGAACGGTCGCGTTGCTACGCCAACCGTTAAAATGTCCAGGCTTTTGGCGAGTTGCGCCACGACCGGACCAGCGCCCGAACCCGTACCGCCGCCAGCACCAATCGTCACAAATGCCATATCGGCACCTTCGAGAGCTTTTTTAATTTCGTCGAGGTTTTCTTTAGCGGCCGCCTCGCCTTTAGCTGGATCCGCCCCCGCCCCAAGACCACGCGTGGTTTCTTTACCGATGTGAATCTTGACTTCCGCCTCGCTATTATGGAGCGCCTGTGCGTCAGTGTTAATCGCTATAAATTCAACGCCTTTAATACCAGCATCCTTCATGCGATTGATTGCTGCTCCGCCGGCACCTCCCACGCCAACAACTTTAATAACTGCGCTGGCGGTGACTTCACTTGGTTTGATTTCTGGCATTTCCCTCTCACTTTCCCTTCTTGTTCGCAAATCTGCAGTGCCTGCGAAGCTGAAGCTTAATAATGTACACAAAAATTATACACGTTCGATTTAACCGCGTCAAGGATCATTCAACCTGAACAAATTATTTTTTCAGAAGTGACGCCGAACCGATCATTTAATAAAAATATATGTAAAATCATGAACAAATAAATTATTTTTAGGGATTTTTACACTGTTAAAACTGAACACAAAATTTTGAACTATTACGCGGCAGGACGATTATTTCTGGCTAAATCGTCCAAATAGATGGCCTAGACCCCAAAAACCAACCTGAGTTTGTGTTTTTTGAATAGGTGCAAATTCCGAGTCGATCGCCATCAATCCGAGTGCGGTCGTAAATTCCGGTCCCGCAACCTTATCGACCATGCCACTATAGTGTGGAGTTTTAGCCACGGTAGCGTTCATTTGCATGATACTACGTGCATAATCTGCGATGCCACGCAAACGCGCGCCCCCGCCACTCAATACGACGCCACCCGGCAGGTTAGCGAATTTCTTAATTTTTTTCAATTCGTGGTTCACCAATTCAAAAATTTCCGATAGCCTCGCCTCGACTATTTCATCGATAATTTCAGTGGTAAAAGCGTGCTCTCGGTCGCCCACTTTGACATTAATTGTTTTTTCGGCACCCCGACGCAATTCCGGCGCCGCCACGGCGTGAGCAATCTTCACCTGTTCCGCGATATCTAGATCCGTCCGCAGGCCAATCGCCAAATCATTCGTAATATTAGCGCTACCGATCGGCAAAACCGCAATGTGGGTAATGTCGCCTTCCTCATAGACCGCCATGTTCGTCGTGGTGGCGCCAATATCCACCGCCACCACGCCATTTTCACGCTGTTGATCACTCAATGAAGCCTGTGCCGCCGCCAAACCAGCGGGCAAAATCCGGTTAGCCCGGATCTGCGTCAAGTCCAATACTTTTTCGATATTGCGCAAATGTGGCGTTAGTGCGGTGATCATGTAAGCATCCACCTCCAGCCGGATGCCGGTCATGCCAAACGGATCGCGAATATTGTCCTGACTATCCAGTTTATAATTGCGTGGCGTCGTATCTAAAATTTCCCGGTTGGGTGGCAATTGCACAACTTCGGCCGCTTCACGCACGCGATTGATTTCGTCTGCTCCGATCGCACCACCGTTCGCTACCGCAATCACGCCCTGGCTCGATAAACCAACGATGTGCGAGCCGTTGATTGACACCGTAGCCGCATCGATGTGATAACCGCTCATGCGTTCAGCATCGCTCAGAGCCCGGTCAAGCGCCTGCGCTACAGAATCTTGCGACACGATGACACCTTTGCGCATGCCAGTCGTATCAGACTGCCCCACGCCGATAATCGTAAGCTTAGTTGGCGTTGATGTAGCGTCCTCGGCCGGTGTCATCGAAGAACCAACCACCACTTTAATTAGATTCGTGCCAATATCAATTCCGACAGCATATTTGTTTATATCCATAATAATCTTAGTATAACCGTTTTCGCTAATTTCCGCAAGAGCTTAAAGCGATGAAGCTATTTGCCGAACCGTCGCGAGCGACGTGCAAATTCCGCCAAAACATCGTCAAAATCCTGTTCAGTGAAATCTGGCCAATTTTTATCAACAAAAATGAATTCCGCATAAGCTGACCGCCACAGTTGAAACCCGCTAAGACGCTGTTCACCCGAAGTACGCACAATCAAATCGCACGGCGGTAGTTCCGGATGATACAAATTTTTCGCGAAATTTTCCTCCGTAAAATCGACGCCACTATCTGCCAACTGTTTGGCCGCATCGACGATTTCCGCGTGGCCACCGTAATTAAAACACAACGCCAGCGTCGTGCCGGTGTTATCGTGCGATGATTGTTCTAACTCAGTAATTTTAGCGTTAATAGCCGGCGCAACTCTGTCCGATCGACCTAGAAATATAATCCGGAAATTATCTTTGACCAATTTTTTCATATCGTGGCTAAACGCGCGCAACGACAACGCCATCAGATACTCAACCTCCTCTTGACTACGCGACCAGTTTTCCGTGGAAAAAGTGTAGGCGGAAATAAATTTAACGCCACGGTCACGTGCCACGTAAGCCATTTTCAGTAACTTGGCATATCCCAATCTATGCCCCTCGAACGTCGGCAAATTATGCGCCCGCGCCCAGCGCCGATTACCGTCAATAATAATGCCAAGATGCGTCGGCAAATCTGCTTTTTTTACGTTAGTCATTGAATTATTTTATCAAACTTTGTCAGGATTTTCTAATCTTGAACGTTAAATCTTCATGATTTCAGTTTCTTTGACTTTAGCTAATTTCTCAATCTCAGCGCTTGATTGCGCCACTGAATCATCAATGCCTTTCTCAAGCTGATCTTGGTCGTTTTCGCTGATGATTTTGGCGCTCAAACCAGTTTTAAAAGCTTTACGCGCTTCTTCGCGAATTTGGCGTAGCTGGATTTTAGCGTCCTCGATTTTTTGGTTCAGTTGCTTGACGATTTCCTTGCGCCTCTCCTCAGTCAAAGCCGGAATCGGAATGCGAATCACCCGGCCGTCGTCGCTCGGATTAAAACCTAACGTCGGATTAGCGGCAATATTTGACGCGATATTACCGATATTTTGCGGATCAAATGGCGTCACCAACAGTTGCTGTGACTCCGGCGCGGTGATCGACGCTACCTGATTGAGTGGCATTTTAGTTCCGTAAACCTCAACGATTACGCCGGATAACATGTCCGGATGCGCCCGACCAGTGCGCACTTTTTTCAGCTCATCACGAAAATGATCGACGGTTTTGGCGAACCTATCTTCGTAAACTTTGGTATCCATAGCTCCTCCTTCGTTCGCGCGGCATTAAAGTGTCACGCGTTACATTTAAATTATAGCATAACAAATCTGATATTGACATTGAGCGAACTGCGCGGTTTTTTTGACGTCATCATTATTTGGAGCAGTACTGGTGAGCTAATTGTGGAGCTTGAGGTCGGCCGGGGTCACCACTGGAGTCATTGCTTGTTTCATATTTTTTTGCGCTGCCGCTTGTTGTTCCGCCACTTGCTGCGCTTCGGCATGCCGTTTGTTCGCGCCATATTGTTGTTCCGCCAGTGATAATTTTTGACCGAACGCTATGCGCGAACCGTCACTCATAATCATTTCGTGGTGTATCCAATCAATGCCCACCGAATGAAGGCCCAAATCTTTATTTTTATCAACTGTTCCTGGCAAAATGTGAGTAAATTTCGATTCACGCGAAAGGCGCGTTTCCTTGGCGAGGCGATATTGTGCAGCAAAATCTGAACTGGTGTGTGGCGCATAACGGTGTTGAATTTTGGTTGGATCATTGCCTTGATTCCCTGCTGTCGATGCTGTAGATTTATTGATCGGCCTAGGCTCCGCACGAACACTATGAAAATCTCGATCGGCAAAGAATTGAGCGATAGGATTATAGTGTTTGTTTAACATACCATTATGAATGTAGCACACTTTAAATAAAAGCGCAACCACTATAATGACGCAACATCTACGCGATAATTATTCACTCACGCCAAGTTCGAGCCGCGCAAAGTGACGCACTACCACGTTTTCGCCAACCTTAGCCGCAGTTTCTCGCACCAATATACCAATGGTTTTACTCTCATCTTTCCAATAAGTCTGTTCCGTCAAAACCAACTCACTGAAATATTTTTTAAGTTGACCGTCGATGATTTTTTCACGAATTTCGGTCGGTTTTTTAGCATTTTTGGCGTCGTTATCAAACGCGACCTCGAATTCATCCTTCTTGCGGGCGATTTCTTCGCTCGGCACATCGTCCATGGTCGTCCATTTCGGGTTCATGGCCGCAACTTGCATTGCCAGCTCGTGCGCCAAGGTTTTAAATTCATCGGTACGCGCCACGAAACTGGTTTCACAGTTAATCTCGACCAGCGCGCCGATGCGACCATCGTGCACATAGGATTCAACCAACCCTTCGCTAGCTTCGCGCTCACCGCGCTTTTCGGCTTTGCTGAGACCTTTTTCGCGTAAAACTTTCAACGCCTCATCAAAATTACCTTCCGCATCCACTAGCGCGACTTTGGCCTGCGTCAAACCGATGCCGGTCAGCTCCTTTAATTTCTTGATTTCATCAAGCGTTACTCCCATAATTTCCTTTCGTTATTGCTCTATTTTGTGTCGTCAGCTAATTTTTTAACAGGCTTCGCAGCGACCGCCTGTTTGGCCTTCGTAGCATTCTTTTTGGCTAACTGTTCCTTGGCCGCTTTAGCTTTGGCCAGCCGCGCCGCAAAGCGATCGACCCGGCCCTCAGTATCAATAATCTTCTCTTCGCCGGTGAAGAACGGGTGCGAAGCACTCGAAATATTAATTTTGACAAGCGGATATTCCTTGCCATCTTTCCATTTGGTCGTGTCAGCAGTGCGCGCTGTCGAATGCGTCAAAAACGAAAAGTTTGCGCCTTCGTCACTAAATACGACCAACCGGTAATCTGTAGGTTGAATTGATTGTTTCATAATTATTTTTCTCCTTTCGTCTCGGCTTCTTTGACGATTTTAGCCTGTCCCTGACGAATCGCTTCAACCAAATAATCGGTAATCAACTGCAAGGCCGAAATCGCGTCATCATTGGCCGGAATCGGATATTTAACTTCGGTCGGATCAGCGTTAGTATCGATGATCGCCACGGTCGGTATGCCTAATTTGCCGGCTTCCTGAACCGCCAAATGATCGTCGGCCGCACTCAAAATAATGACCGCGCCGAGTTTACCGTGAATATCTTTAATGCCGCCATACTTAAATTCGAGTGAATCGATTTCTTCTTGGTAACGTTGCACTTCCAGTTTATTGTAGCGATTGGCCAACTCACCGCTGTCCATACGTTTTTCAAGACCCTTTAGTTTCTTTATTTGGCTCAGCACCGTCGTCGTATTAGTCAACATGCCACCTACCCAGCGATTGATCACGCAGGGATTATTGGTCGCTTCGGCCGCAATTTTCGCAATAGACTGGGCCTGTTTTTTGGTGCCGACAAACAAAATTTGTTTGCCCGATTGGGCGACGCCACTTAAAAATTTTTGCGCCGATTCGATCGCGTCGGCTGTTTTTGCCAGGTCGATCAAATGAATTTCCCCAGCTTTCCCGTAAATATATTCGCGCATTTTGGGATTCCAACGCGAAGTTTTGTGCCCGAAATGCGCTCCCGCCTCGAACAACTGCTTAATGTCTACAGCTGATTCTGCCATAAATTAAAACTCCTTTGCTTCGTTTTCGCGCATCCGATTTTCATGTCAATGATTTTCAGGAGTTTATCCGCAAAAACTGATTAAATTAACTTTCCCTGTCAGTATAGCAGATCCGATCGTTTTTGCCAAGGCCAACTATTTTTGCGTAATTTCGAGTCCGGCTGGCGTGCTACCGTTAGCCGATACTATAGTAGCTTTGCAAGCTGTCGGCGCCTGCACGCCAAAACCACTAGTGACGTTACAATTGCCGATCAAACCGCTGATGTTGTTCGTGAGACCTGTAATATTATTTGATTGCTGCTGCGCCGTATTCAACTTGTTGGTTAGATCACCAATCTGATTCTTTTGGTCGCCGATAGTCTTTTGATCGTCGGTTTGCTGCTTAGTCAACTGCGCAATTTTGCTCTGCAAACTACTGAACTGGCCGGTGCTCACGCCCGTCGCGTTGCTAGCGTTGCCGATTTCCGCCTGCAATTGCGCCACTTGGGCGTTGGCCGATCTTAATTTATTGGTAGTTGTATCATTAGATTTCCAAAGCATCACGGAAACTATCGCGAAGCCAACCGCCACGACCACTAAAATAATCATCGGCAGAGTAATCACGATGCGTTTGTGCGCGCCGTGATCGAGTCCACGTGGAGTTGATGTTTTCGCCCGTTTGGCGGCGTCTTTTTCTGCTTGGCGACGCAACTTTTCAGCTTGTTGAGCCATTTTTTTCTGAGTTTTTTTGTCGACCGGTTTATCACTTGTTGAGTGAACACCCGACAAGGCCGTTTTTATTGAATCCGCGTCAGCAACGACGCTGGTTTGGTGTGGATCAGCCTGATTAGGAACGGAATCGTCGGCTGCAGTTACCGCATCGTGTCGCTCAACCGCGCCGTCCATTGTAATGTCACGAATAACTGAATTACCATGATGCGTCCGATCATTAGAATCTGGTGTTTCAAAATCAAACGCTTTTGGATTTGCCAGTGGCTCGCTAGCTAATTGACCGAAATCATCGGCCGCTTGATCTTTCGCTAAAATTGAATCATCAACCGGCTCCTTGAGCGTCGGTTGAAACGGATTATTATCTTCCACTTTTTCCACCCCTTAAAAATTAAGTTTTATATCGCTTATGATTCTATCACGTCGCAAAAACGAATGCAAGCCCGCGTTAAATCTGCTAGAATGGACGCTATGAATGTTGATGAGAAGAAATTAACGGCCGAGTTGGCGGAAATTCGCCATTTTTTGGCCAGTCCTGACGCTTACGCCGATCCCAACTTCGCAAATAAAAATCGTCGTGCTACCGAAATCGAAAAATTTTTAACCAAAATTGCTGAAAAAAACGATTTAGAACAACAAATTAAAAACGATGAATCGATGATCGAGAACCCTGAATTGGGTGAAATGGCGGCGGCGGAGCTGCCAAAGCTGCGCGAAAAATTGGCGGTGCTGAGCGACGAAATTGAGGATATGGCGTTACCACACGATCCGAACGACGATAAAAACGCCATCGTGGAAATTCGGGCGGGCGCGGGCGGTGACGAGGCTTCCTTATTCGCCAGCGAAATTATGAAAATGTATTTGCGTTTTTGTGAAAATCATCATTTGAAAACCGAAATTTTGAGTGAGTCGCCGAACGACGTCGGTGGCACCAAATCGGCGGATTTTTTAGTCAAATCCAATAGCGAGCTCGGCGCTTATAAAACGCTCAAATTTGAATCGGGCGTACATCGTGTTCAGCGCGTGCCGGTCACCGAAAGCCAGGGCCGCATTCAAACATCGACTGCCACGGTGGCCGTCATGCCAGAAGCTTCCGAGATCGACATCCAAATTGACCCGAAAGATTTGCGTATCGATATTTTTCACGCATCCGGCCACGGCGGTCAAGGCGTCAATACAACTAGCTCAGCGGTGCGCATCACGCATTTACCGACCGGCATCATTGTGACAAACCAGGATGAACGCAGCCAAATCAAAAACAAAGCTAAAGCTATGTCGGTTTTACGCAGCCGCCTGCTCCAAATTGAAATGGATAAAAACGCCGCCAACGAATCGGCCGAGCGCTTAGAATTAATCGGTTCGGGCGATCGCAGTGAAAAAATTCGTACTTATAATTTTCCGCAAGATCGCGTGACCGACCACCGCATCGGCTACTCGCGCTCTAATGTCCCGGCCGTCATGAACGGTGACATAGACGACATCATCGAAAAATTGCAAAATCGCGAACGCGAGCTGAATATCGCGCAGGTCGCAAAGGGCGTATAATATAATGCATGTTAATCAAAGCCGATAATTTTACCGATTCAGAAATTAAAAACATGCGACGCGCTGGTCAAGTCATCGCCTCGTTGTGGCGCGATTTTGCGGGCGTGATTCAAGCCGGCATGACGGGCACCGAAACTGATGCGTGGTTCGCCCGCGAAATTAAAAAACGTGGCGCGCGCGCGTCGTATCTCGATCCGGATCCAGATTTTCCTGGAGTTATTTGCATTTCGGTTAACGATACTGTGGTGCACGGCGTTCCCAATCCCACACCGTTTGCAAAAGGTGACCTCGTATCGCTCGATTTAGTAGTTGATGTGAACGGCATGAAAGCCGATTCGGCCTATACTTATTGTGTCGACGAAGCGCCGACTGGCGTTAAAAAAATGCTACTCCATGAAACTCAGCGCTCATTATACGCCGGCATTGACGCAATTAAATATCACGGCGGCCACGGCGCGGAATACGTTCAGGTTGGCGACATCAGCAAAGCTGTGGAGAAGGTTTTAGATCGAGCCGGCCTCGGCATCGTACGCGATTTGGTCGGCCACGGCATTGGTCGCGAAATGCACCAAGAGCCGGACATCCCGAATTATTTCGATCGACGCATGAATGATCGCGTGCCGATCGAAAACGCCATTGCGGTTGAACCAATGGCTACGCTCGGATCGTATCGCGTGGTGCAGGATCCCAACGGCTGGGATATTCGCACCGCCGATGGATCGTGGGCGGCGCATTTTGAACATACAATTTTATTAACACCGGACGGTCCGGAAATTATCACAAAAATCTAATTCAACTTGTATTGCGCCAACACTGCCTCGATTCGATCATGTACTTGTTCAACCGTACCGACGCCGTTTACTTTTACCACCGGCACACCTTGTTCGCGGTAATAATCTAACAGCGGTTGGGTTTCCTGACGATAAATCTCCAGGCGATGCGCCACCACTTCCGGCGCGTCGTCTTTTCGACCCCGCAAAGCTAGGCGCTCATATATTTCAGTCGCCGGCACCGACATGACAATTGCTAACTGAACTCGACGCTCTGACGCCTGTTTTTGCGTGTGCTCAGTTAAATATTTCGCCTGATTCAGCGAACGCGGATAGCCGTCCAGAATCACACTGGTTCCAGTTTTGTGCGCTCGATCAGCTGCCTCCAAAATAATATCGCTAACCACCTCTGGCGGTAACAGATTGCCCGCGTTCATGATTTCCTTAAACGATTTCGCAAAATCTGGATCTTTAATTTTGTCGCGCAGCAATTGTCCGGCACTCAACCAGTTCCAACCGTGGCGCTCCGCCAAAATTTGCCCCTGCATACTCTTACCGACGCCGGCCGGCCCAAAAAAAACAATCATCATACCCTTTCTTTATTATTAGCGAAATTCGCGGTTAACTCGTAGCACCAAGAGCTATTATAACATGATTGCGGCGCGAGTTGTGAGCATAAATTGCGCCATACAATTCAATATAATCCCACCCGACTAGTATGACAACTGCCGACTATCCAACACAAAAGTCCTCTAAAATTAACTTCAATGTCCCATGGCAATTTTTACAATTAGGCAAAATATCGCTGAACTGCCTTAGCCACGCGCGCGCCGTCCGCCGCGTTTCCAACCGCTTTTTTGACCGCGCCAATCAGTTGTCCGCGCTTAGCTGAATCATAATGATCACCGGCTACCTCGCGAACTTTAGCCGTGAGTTCTTCGTCAGTTAGTTGCGGTGGCAAAAATTGCACTAAAATCGCCTTTTCGCGTAGCTCTTGGTCGGCTTTATCGGGAGCGCCGCCTTGACGATAAAGCGTCGCGGCGTCTTCACGTTGCTTAATTTGTCGCGCTACAACTTGTTCGATCGCCCCGTCCGACAAGCCGGTCGCCTTTTTATTTTGTGCGACTTCTTCATATAAAATTGCACTTTTCAGCTCGCCCAACACTGTTTTAGCTAGATCGTCATGTGCTTGAAACGCGGTTTTGAACATCGCCTGAATTTCATCTTTTTTGCTCATGTAAATAGTATAACAAATTTAAAACTTTGTGCCAAAAGTCAAAATCAACCAATGACCAGATTCAACTATCTACTCGGTTTCGCGAGGCCTAGCCGAATCTGCAAATTCTTCTCGGCGCGTCGCTGATCACGAATAATTGCAGCCTGACGACGTTTGGTTTTGCTGATCGGTTTACTAAAACGCTGATGAGCTTTGGCGTTCGCGATCACGCCTGACTGTAGCACGCGACGATTAAAACGGCGCAACAAATTTTCGTTGGCCTCGCGCGAATCTTTTCTCTTAACACTAATCATATTAGCGATATTATATCAAAGTTTTTACCGAAACGCAAATCATCTCATTGCGGACCGATTTTGATAACCTGAATCGGCGAATCGCCACCGTTTTGCGTGGCTAAATTGCGTCGAAAATACGAATCGTGCGACACAAAAATCATCGCACCTTCAAAGCGTCCCAATGCTGATTCAAGTTCCTCAATGCTCGGCAAATCCAAATGGTTGGTCGGTTCATCCAAGATCAATAAATTAGGATCATTACGCAACATCGCTATCATCTGAAAACGCGCTTTTTGACCGCCCGATAACTCGCTAATTGGTCGCGCAGCATCACCTTCAACAAACAAATAATCGGACAATAATTGGCGAATTTTAGCGTCAGTGATTAGCAACTGATCGTTCAAATACAACTTTTCAATCGCATCATACAATGTCAGTTTTAAATATTTTTCGTCGATTTCCTGATCATAAACACCAATCCGAATTTTGTCCGAGATTTCGATTAAGCCGTTAAAAACCGTCGGCAGATCTTGCGCTAGCGTCGCGTTTTTAGTACGTTTTGATTGATTGACCGTCCACAAAATTTCCCGAATCAAGGTCGTTTTGCCTGCCCCGTTCAAACCGCGCAATTCGATTTTTTCGCGCTCGCGCAAATCAAAATTTACCTGATCGAACAAAATCCGCTCACCGTAGCCGAGTGCTAAATTACGCACCGAAATCAGTGTGCTCGCGCTACGTGAATCATTGCGCGCGATGCCACTCAAGCGAATATTTTTACTACGATATTTGGCGTAATTTTTGCCGTCGGACAAGCCCAATTGCTCGACCGAATCGCGATCAATCCAGATGCTAGGTTTGGCGACTTGCGTCAGGCGCGCAACCTCCACACGCGCCAAGTTTTCGCGCCGTTTGAATTGACGAATTGTGCCCGGATCACGCGCTCGCTCCTTCATGCGCTGCATTTCCAGCACGCGTTTTTTAGCATTGACTAATTCGCGCTGAGCAATTTCATAATCGTGCGCGTCGGTCGAGGCTGTCGCTGCATTTTGACGTAAATAAGCATCGTAATTTCCTTTATAAATCTGCGCGCGACCATCCTTAATTTCCACAATTTTATCAACAACCGCCAAAACGTCGCGGTCATGCGTTACAATCAACATCGCCATTGGTGTAGTTTTCGCAAAGTCAACAAACTGCTGTTTAGCGCGAAAATCCATGTGATTGGTTGGTTCGTCGATCAAAGCGAGATGCGCTCCGGAATGCATAACTTTGACAATTTCCGCCAAACGCTTCTGACCGCCCGACAAAGTTGAGAATTTCACATCGGCAAACTTTTCTAAACTGAAATTGGCCAACTCTTGCACTACGTCATTTTTGACATCCCAATAATTAAACGCCGTAAAACGTTCCAGCGCCTCGTTGTAAGTGTTCAAATCATGCGTCGTCGGATCTGTTAATTTAGCAAAATTCATCATCGCACGCGATAATTTCGCAAATTCCGGAAGACCTGACAAAATATAATCCACCAACGAAATGTCGCCCATATTGCTGTGTTCCTGCGCCGTTCCCACTAAAATTTTACCCGGCCGCAAATTGATTTCGCCTTGAAAATCCGTGTCGCTACCCGCAATCATGTGAAGCAACGTCGATTTCCCGAGTCCGTTCCGTCCAATCAGACCGACTTTTTCGCTATCATCGACCGAAAAAACCACGTCCTTCATGAGTGATTTATTACCAAAACTTTTTTCGCGAATATTGAGATCTAAAATCATTCTGTTACCCATTATACCAGATTGATCTCTGTTAACGTTCGCGGTCGTCAAATTCAGCCGGCGTCATGACGAGTAGTCGCCCCTCGATCGTCACTCGGTTATTCCATTCATTCTTCGCCAAACTAACTGTAATATTAGTGAAATTTTGCGCGCCCGTTTCCTCGTCAAATGGTTCCAACTGAAATTTATCGGCCGCCGAAAAGGCAATCGCTTCAAACTGGCCGCCATGATCGTCCGAAAATAAATATTTAACGTGATTTTTTTGTTGTCCCAAAACTTTGCGTGCCAGAATTTTAACGTGATTAAATGCAAAAATCGGCGCTTCATTAGCGTGGCCAAACGGTTCCATTTTAGCGATATCAGCCAGTAGATTTTCATCAATTTGCGCAAAGTCATGCAGGACAATATCGGCCTGCGGAATTAGATATTTTTCTTGATTTTCCAGATGAAGGCTTGAATAAAAAAGTTGTACACTTTGACGAAACTGTACAATTTTATCGTTACGCACCGTCAGACCGCCGGCCGCCAAATGTCCGCCACCACGCTCAATAATATCGTCCGCGTGATGGATTGCTCCCGCCATAGAAAACTCGCCAAAGGAGCGTCCCGAGCCTTTGGCAAAGCCAATGGTCTGTTTATGTTTTTGACCAGTTTTTGGATCGTCAATTTCCTGAATTCTCTCGTCGCCACGCGCCAAAACGAAGGTCGGTTTGTGATATTTTTCCAATAATTTGGCGGCGACGATGCCAATCACACCTTCATGCCAACCGTCGCCATCTACCACGAGTACCGCGTCATGCGTGAATTGCTGTTCGGTTAACGTTGTAGCCGAGGCGAAAATATCATCCTGTGTTTGACGACGTTTTTTATTAAGCTTCTCTAATTTCATCGCTAGTTCCAGCGCGTACGCATTTACATCTTTCTGTGTCTTTAATTCCCGCCCGGTGTTAGTGTGGCGCGCAAATCCAGCTGTTGCCACATCGTGCAACTTCAGCAATTCCAGCGCATATTCGGCCGTCTCCATGCGACCAGCCGCGTTTAATCGTGGCCCGAGCACAAAACCTAGCGTTTCAGAATTAATAGCCGATTGGTCCACTTTAGCTACAGCTAATAGTGCGCGCAGGCCGGGCCGACGCGTCCGTTTCATGACCTCGATGCCCCATTTGACGTTATTGCGATTTTCGCTCACTAGCCCTACAATATCACACACCGTGCCGAGCGCCACCAGATCGAGTAACCATTTTTCTTGACCACGTGGCAATGGAATTAAATACGGATTCATCGGATGTTTAGCACGAAAATCGTCACGATTTTGCGCAAAGTTAGTTTCCCAGTCGGTGAATTTTACGGCTGTTTTCAGCGACTGATTTTGCAACTCGCGTATCAATACAAACGCCGTTCCAACGCCGCATTGATCGCAAAATGGATACAATTTGTGTGATATCTTATTATCATCGCCAAGCTTAAGAACAAAATTTGCGTCATAACGATCCGGATTATTCGCTACCATGACTTTCGGATTAACAACCGCCACCGCGTCCGGCAGCGTTTCGTGCGGCGTGTGGTGATCCGTCACAATCATATCCACGCCTAAGCTGTTGGCTAGCGCAATTTCATCAAAACTAAGCGTGCCGTTATCAACCGTGATCATTAAATTGGCACCCGCTTTTACGATCGCCTGCACCGCTTTTTTATTCAAACCGTAGCCTTCGGTGAAACGATCCGGCGTATACGTACCCACGTCAAGGCCGAACCGCCGCAAGCTCTCCCACAACACAACCGTTGCCGTCATGCCATCAATATCATAATCACCGTAAATCACAACTTTTTCGTGCAGTTTTCGCGCTCGCGCAATTCGCCGAACCGCCGCTTTCACGCCCGGAAATAATATCGGATTGTAGCAGGTTCGGCGGTAATCTGGATCTAAAAAATTCTCAATCTCGCTATCGCTAACGATTCCGCGTTTTTTTAACATCGCGCGTAAAATCGTAGAGACCTTGTCACGCTTAACATTATTACCTTTATCGTTCATTAGTCCTGGCGATTCTTAATTATTACCGCTTCATCGGCCGGCGAATCCGGCGACAGCAAAAGCATTTCCGCATTACCGAGATTCCATTCGGTTAAAACCGATCGCCAATCCAAATGATAATATTCTGCATACAATATTTTTCCAAAATCGCCATGTGACACCAACAAAATATTTCCATCACTATATTTTTTATAAATATCATCGAGCAGTTCACGCGCGCGCACCATTAAAGCCGGAAATGTTTCCGCACCTTGTGGTGATAAAAAATAAACCGTCGAATCAGTTTTAATAATGTCCGGCGCGCAAAGTTTCTCTATTTTTTTCTGTGCTTTGCTAGTCATAACACCAAAATCGCGCTCGATTAATTTCGGTTCAATTATCGGTTGCGATAAATGATTTACGCCCGCAATAATTTCCGCCGTCTCAACCGCTCGCTGTAAAGGTGAAACTAAAACCGTATCAAAAGTCATGCGCCTAGTCTTAATTTTCTCCGCCAACGCCCGCGCCTGCTGTCTGCCGATATCTGTTAGCGGTAAATCCCGATGTCCATTTAGAATGCCGTTTGCATTATCTTCGTTCTGCCCGTGTCTCACAAAGTAAATCTTTAACATAACAAAAAATGTTTAGATTGATTTAAATCGATCTAAACCGGCATTAGCGGATGGCGCAATCGCGTGATTTTGGCGTTTTTCCGTGGCCGCCTGTTGTGATTTGATCACAATCGCTTGCAATTCCTTAAAAATCGGAAAAGCTTTGTTTGTTGAATAAATCTTAGTGTTGCCACGTTTTTCACTCAGCAAGAAACCACTCTTCTCGAGCCTCTTCAATTCACGCTGGATATTTCCCGGATCCTCTTTGATCAGTTTAGCCAGGCCGCGCACGTGCGTTTTGAAATCGGGGTATTTGGAGTAAACAACCACAATTTTGCGTCGTACGCGACTGGTGATAAACATATCTAGCACTAGTTTTCTCCCCTGATTTTACTGCGCGAATTGCCGTTTCCGCTTAACTTGGCTGGTGTTGTAAAGATTGTAGCAAACTTAGCGCACAAAAACAAGATTCGATTCATCATTTATTGCCGATCCATCACGGTTTGGCTCATCATGGCGCGAATCTCATCCTCGCTCGGCGTGTCATCAACGTCATAATAATGCGCCGTCCAAAGATAATTCGGCGAAACCGCCAAAACGTGAATCTCATCCATCAAAACATGCGCCACATCCAACGCGTCTACAGAAATTAGCGGAGTCGCCAAAATAATCCGTTGCACCATTGCCGGCTTGAGCCACTCGATCGCAGCGTGCAAAATCGTACCCGATTTTAGGCCGTCGCTAACTAAAATAACATTACGGCCACGCAAATCATCTGGCGAAATTTCATCCGCGTCTAATTTAGCATTAATCCTGTCTCTCGCCTCGCGTAAACGTTCGTCCAGATCTCCGGCGTATTCGCCGTAATAATATTCATAGGTTTCGTCGTCCATGTCTGGATTTCGTGCCACCACACCACCCGGCAAAACGGTCGCGAAATCGACGTCTTCATCCTCAATTCGAATCGATTCCGTAATCAGCCGCCGCAAATTGGCGTGCAGATAAATCGCTATTTGATAGCCAACCGCCACACCACCGTCATCGAGTGCCAATACCGTTACGTCCTGCCGGAAGTATGTCGACAATAATTCGCCGGTTATCTGAGCCCCGGCCACAGCCCGCGAATCAAAATATTGCGACATCAGTAGCCCTCCACCTTTTGCATGTTAACCATTTTAGCAAATATTTTTATTTAGCGATATAATTGACGAATATGGAGACGACATCTGCACTACTATTTTACGAAGTTTCGCCCCTAGTTAATCTTGGTCGTGATATCACTGATTTAACCTATAGTTTTGATAAACGGCTGGCGGTTGGCCAGCTAGTCGAAATTCCGGTCGGACGACGGCGCGCCGTCGGTGTGGTTATGCGCGCTACAACTCGTCCTGATTTCGCCACTAAGCCGATCACGCAACAACTGCAACTGGCTAATGAAAACGCCGTTTTACCATCGCAGTTGGTGCGGTTGGCTACTTGGCTGGCGCAATTTTATAGCACCAGTTTAACGATGGTTTGGCCGATCATTCTGCCGAGTGGCTTACTCAAAAATCGCCGACCGCTTAATCAAAATCTGATATTAACAGATAAAAATATTGAACAAAAAATTTATTCAAATGACCAAATCACTCTAAACGATAGCCAAGCGAAGGCGCTCGCGGTTTTGCGCGCCATGTCGTCCAATACCGCGATTTTACGTGGTGTGACGGGCTCTGGTAAAACGGAAATTTACAAACATCTGGCGCTCGACGCGATTAGAAAACATCAATCCGCCATCATTTTAGTACCTGAAATCTCGCTAACCACCCAGTTGGTCGACGATTTTCGCCAAACTTTTTCTGGTGTAGCTGAGGTAATAATTACTCATTCCGCCCAGAAGGAAACCGAACGTTTCGCTACCTGGCAGCAAGCGCTAACGGCGGGCAACCAACCGCTAGTGGCCATTGGACCACGCTCAGCTTTATTTTTACCTCTGCAAAAGCCGGGACTAATTGTAATCGACGAGGCGCACGAGCCAACTTACGTTCAGGACAAAACGCCACGTTACGACGCCAAAACCGTAGCAGCTAAGTTAGCGCAACTAGCGGGCGCCAAACTCATTCTCGGCTCGGCCACGCCACTAGTAACTGATGTTTATCGAGCCCAAAAGTTACAGCGCTCGATCGTTGAAATGACAAAACTGGCGCGTGCCGGCGCAAAAACGGCGGACATTAAAATCGTCGACATGACCGCACACGCGCAAAGCCACACCGGGCTGCCGATTTTCTCATCAGAATCGCGGGTCTTTTCACTGCCGTTGTTGAACGCAATGAAACGGGCTTTAGCCGAACATAAACAGGTTCTCTTATTCCATAACCGCCGCGGAACTGCAACCACTACTCTATGCGAAAACTGCGGTTGGGTGGCTGAATGCCCGCGCTGTTTCTTGCCGCTGACGTTGCACGCCGATCAATTCGAATTGCGTTGTCATATCTGCAATTATCACGCTAAAGTTCCCACTCAATGCCCCACCTGTGGCCACGTTGACATCGTTTATAAAGGTCTCGGCACTAAAAAAATTGAGGACGAATGTCGACGCCTTTTTCGCGAAATCATCACCCAAAACGATAAAGCGATTCGACGTTTTGACGGGGACACGCCCAGCGCCGATTCGGTTGCCAACGTTTATGACGAGCTCAAAAATGGCACCACGCGCATCATTATTGGCACACAACAGATCGCCAAAGGTCTAGACCTACCCCTCTTATCGGTCGTCGGCGTAGTACAAGCCGATGCGGGGCTCAATTTGCCCGATTTTGGCGCACGTGAGCGTACGTTTCAGCTGGTCAGCCAGGCCGTCGGTCGCGTCGGTCGCACCAATGAACCCACCACCGCCATTATCCAAACCTATCAGCCCAACGCGCCGGCCATCCGATTCGCTAAGAATCAGGATTTTTGGGGGTTTTATCAAGCCGAATTACCGCTCAGGAAAAACGGCCACTTCCCGCCGTTTGCTCATTTATTAAAAATCACGGTCAGCTACAAAACCGAAATGACTGCCGTCGCACACGCGCGCCAAATTGTCACTTTCATTCAACAAAACTACGCCGACAAAGTATCAATCCTCGGCCCGACGCCGGCTTTCCATGAACGACTACGCGACAAATATCGCTGGCAAATCATCGTGCGCTCCAACAATCGCGCTGTTCTCGCCGTGATCATCCAAAAAATTCCGCCCGCTAAATGGCAAGCGGAACTGGATCCGAATTCGCTAATCTAATAATTTATCTAACGCATCATTGCCAACACCTCGTGTAAACAGTGTATCTGGTGCTATAATAATCTATATGACGAAATACACCCGTAAAAATATTATCACCTTACCCAATCCGCACTTGCGAGACAAATCCACCAAAGTTCGCGAGTTGTCGCCCCAAATTTTGCAAACGATTCAAGCCATGAAGGACGCCACGCTAGACTGGGAAGCTAGCCGTCCGCACGAAGTCGCCGTCGCCTTGGCCGCCGTGCAGATCGACCGACTAGAGCGCATCATTATAATTCGCGAGGATTTTGAGGACAAGGACAATCATAATTTCCTCGTCCTAATTAATCCGGAAATCGTCAAATATGAGGGCAAAATCGAACTCGACGAGGAAGGCTGTCTGAGCGTGCCCGACGTTTACGGCAAAGTTCCACGCTGGAGCAAAGTGCGCGTCCGGGCGCTGGACGAGGACGGTCGCCCGATTCATTTCAAATCTCCCAACCCGTTTTTGGCGCGAACTTTGCAGCACGAAATTGATCACACGAATGGCATTTGCTTCATTGATCACATTACGCATGACAAAAAAGCTTTTTCGGTGCTCGATACAAACGGCGATCTGGTGCCGATCAGTTTCAACAAAGTTCAAAAGTTACACATTTTGCCGACCGACGAAGACAATCACACAATTAAATAATGTTATAATTGGCGCATGTTTCGACCGCGCATTATCTTTTTTGGTACCGATGAGTTTTCGGCGCCGATCTTGCACAAATTATTAGACATGGATCGCGAAAAAATTATCGATTTAGTTGGCGTGGTTACTAAACCTGACACCTACAATCACGGCCACGCCGTTCCACCAGTAGTCGCGCGAGTTGCTCGCGAATTTAATAATGAATTTAATCGCTCCGTTCCCATTTTTCAATCAACCTCGCTAGCCACAATTACTGTTGCTCTGGCTGCACTAGAGCCCGACGCTGGCGTTTTGGCCAGCTTCGGTAAGATTATACCGAATAGCACACTGGCGCTCTTCGCGACGCGCTACACGCGGAATGACCGTCAAACAATTGGCGCCGGCATTATTAATTTTCATCCGTCGTTATTACCGAAATTGCGCGGCCCATCGCCGATCGAAACAACGATTTTAAACGGCGATCGCGAAACCGGTTTAACGTTAATACGTCTGGCCGAACAGATGGACGCCGGTGCAATTCTATATCAGGAAAAAATAGCATTGACGGGACGCGAAACCGCCAGTCAGTTGCGCGATCAATTCAGCCAACGTGGCGCCAAAATTATCCGTGATAAATTAGTTAATCTGGTCGAAAATAATCCGACCGGCACGACACAAACTGAATCCGACGCGACTTTTTCGCACATCATCCAAAAATCCTATGCGGTATTGGATCCAACCGAATTGACCGCGGCGGAGGCCGATCGCCATGTACGCGCCTTTAATATTTGGCCGAAAGCACGATTAAATTTCGCAAAAACGCGTGCTCATTTATATGCCAATTTCCCCGATCAAAACATCATTTTAACAGATACCACGCCACTGAAAATAGCACCAGGCGACGGTTGGCCGGACGTCATTGAATTCGCGAACCACACCACGCTCAAAATTAATAAAATTATTTCGCCAAAAAGTGGCAAAGATATGACGATGGACGAATATTTGCGTGGCTTGAAATAATTTCGCCCGAATCAAAAACTACACGTAGCAGTTTATCTAAACTAAAATAGAAAGGACTATTCCGTCGTCCCATTCACACCGCTCAAAATCGCGTCGCGATTATCACGAATCTCATTTTTGAGTTCATCCAACGTCGTCCCGACCACTTGCGGATAATTCGGACGATTAAGTTGTAACCACTTCATGGCGCCAAATTGCGATTTAATAGATAGCTCGTCGAGATTTGGATTAGCTTCCTTGAGCTGACGATAGTCATTGCGCCCGGTATAATCCGGCAGATTGTCGGCAAACCATTGGTCAATACCGTCCGAATTCGGCTCCACAAAATTACCAAATTCGTTCACCATGTCGTCACTCATGCCTTCCATTAAGCGCTCACCAACGCGGCGTTCCAACTCAGCGTAAATGTGTTGCAAAAACTCGTCCTTCGCGTCATTGGGCAACGCCCCCAAACCTAAATCATCCAGAAAATTCGCGTCTAATTGAATCATTCCCATCCTTTCCGTTACTTCTTTATCAGTTTAGCAAATTTCCGCATAAACCGCAAGCATTTTCGTGGAATCAGATTACAAAAACATCCCCCGCTATTCGTGGGGGATGTGATTATTTAGGCTTTCCGCCTATGCGAAGCGGTCAGCTTATTTTCTCAGATTGGCTTTTAGCGCGCGGCGGCTGTTAAGATATGCCACCGAGCCAAAGGTGAGGGCGCCGGCTGCCAACAGGCCAGCCATCACTTCGGTCGGACCCGTGGCCGCGATCTGTGCTGGCACATATGATTGTGGCGCAGGCGGTGTGACGGTCGGTGGTGTCACCGGCTTGCAATTCGGATTATCGTAATTCATGCTGGAATCAGTCGGGCATGGCTTACACTGATCACTATCAATTGGCAACGCCGGATTGGTCGGGCACGGTTTAGTCGTAGGCGGCGGTGTGCAATCTTTCGCAACATTTGTCGTAGCACTGTTATTACTTATGTTCGGCTCTTTTACCAGTTCGCTAGTGCCACTGGCAACAATGTTAACTAATGAGTTGTTGCCGCATACCAGAGCGATGTCTTGGTTAATGGTTACTTTGTAAGTAACAGTGAACGATACACCTGGAGCAATTGGACCGGCTACAACCATTTGGTTGTTAAACAGATCGCCTGTGTGTGACAAGTTGTTGCTGACGCTCAGTGAGTTCGGCACTAATGTCACACCAGCTGGTAATTTGTCAGCCATCGTTGCGTTTGAGAGTGCTTGATTACCGCTATTTTTAAACGTTAGAGTATAGGTTAGAGTGTCACCCGGTTTAGCCGTTGTTTTATCTACCGTCTTCACGATGTCAAAGTTGGGCTTACATGTATTCGGCACCGTCACAGCAGTCGTCGTATTGTTATCATTCAAATTTGTCTCAGTTTGGTCCTGCGACGTGGTGGCTAACGATTTATTCACGACGTTGGCCCATCCACCTTGGCAGTTATTCGTATCAATGATCGTATTATTAACTGTGGCGCTAAATGTGATCACAACTTTGCCGCCCGCGTGCACGGTCGCAACGTTGACGCCACTGGTAAACAGGTTGGCTAAGTTCGTAATACCATTACCGTTGGTCACGTTAGCATCAAGTTTACCAACCAAAGTTAGCTGACCGTTCGGAAATTGATCCTTGATCACGACGTTAGTCAAATCGGTGTTGCCACTATTAACAAACGTCAAGGTGTAATTCAAGGTGTCGCCCGGTTTGGCGCTGGTTTTATCAACCGTCTTGGTCAAGTTATAACTCGGCGCCGGCTGGACACAACCACTGTTATCGTTCTGGGTAATATTGGACGAGGTGCTGTTGTTGTTAGCGTTAGATTCGTTGATCTGTTGGTCGTTCGTGCTGCTCACGGTGTTAGCAACCGATCCGCTGTTGTCGCCACATTTGTTCGTAATATTAGCTACGCTGGCGTTGATTGTATAAGAAATACTAACGCTTTGGCCAGCCGCCAGTTTCGCGATGGTGAAATCTGGGTAAGTACCCGTTACGCCAGCTGGCAAATTAACGTTGGTCGGTGCGCCATTGGCGTTATTACGTGTTAAATTATCATGCAATTTTACGTTCGTCAAATCGGTGTCACCGGTGTTAGTGGCGGTAATGTTGTAATTCAACGTATTGCCACTTTGCGACACCGTTTTAGCTACATCATAGGACGGTTTCGGGGCTGGCGGAGGCGTTTCAGTTTTCACCGTGAATTTCGCCGTCAAAATACCGTGATGCGGCCAGCAGCCTGGAATGTTGCCGTCCATCGATGTGACGCCAAGGCTGGTGCCAGTATTTATCGTGCTGTCGGGCAGTTGAAAGACGGTTCCACCCTGCGTGTAGTCTGCACCAGTGAACTGCGTCGTATATTGCGCAGTGCCTGGCACGTAAGACAACTTAAAGTTGTTAGCACTGTTAAATGCTACTTGGCTTGTGAACTGACACACGGCGCCCAAGTTGCCTGATGGACTCAAACCACAATTTGAAGCACGCACCACGCCAGTTACTGTTTGACTTTGGGCAGGTACAGCCGTTGTATCTTTATAAACCAAGCCGCCCCAAACATCGGCTGCTTTTAGATTCAAATTCAATGAGGCATCATTGTGTACCAACATCTCCACTGTGTAAGTTTGACCATCCTGAACATTGACGCTATTGACGGCGTTACCACTTGCGTCAATGATTTTGGTCGATTGTTGCTCATTGCCACCCGGCCAATGAGGATTATCAGTAATCGAATTAAAATAAACGTAAGGTGCTGGTGCGTTCCACGTAAACGTTGGGGCTCCGCCCGACGTTGTCGCAAAGATCGCCGCCGGCACAGCCACCGCCGCCACTGCCAATAGCGTGATGGCCAATTTGCGCGGAGTGTAATTACGCACGATGCGTGTCAGTGACTTTAGTTTAGCTC
Source organism: Candidatus Nanoperiomorbaceae bacterium (assembly GCA_049297855.1). Lineage (GTDB taxonomy): Bacteria > Patescibacteriota > Saccharimonadia > Saccharimonadales > Saccharimonadaceae > CAXYVX01. The sequence continues at coordinate 3,079 of JBAQVB010000027.1, read as the reverse complement.
TAAATTTCATTTCCTTATTTCCCCTTTCCTATTATTTTACGCACCTAAACCAAGGTCGCTTCTAGTTAAGTTTCTATCAATGAGCATCTGAAGCATCTCGTTTGTGACCGGGTTGCCGGGATGTTTGACATTATATTGTGCAGCTTCTATACGCAACGCCTCTGCCCGTGTTTTTACTTCTGGCGTTAGTTCTGTTTGTTGATCCAACGCGTTGGCGTGATCCGGATCTGGGCCACTAATTGTATCATCGTTCGCTGCCGTCGTTGCCATTGCGGCATCGTGCTTTTTCTTTCTCCTAGCAGCGGCAATAGCCGCAATCGAGGCAGCTCCGGCGACGACTGCCGCCACCGCTAATCCTTTACCACCTTCAGCGCCTGTTTGCGGAAGACCAAGCTCACCAGGAACTGACTCCACCGCGCTTGACACTGGCGGCAACACTTTATGACCAACCTGTTGCACTGTATGCGCCACTGGTCGCACTGGTGACGGAGCCGCTTGCACTATCTTTTGCTGTTGCTGCTGTGCGTGCTCCGGCTGAGCAGGGGTAGTAACAGTTTTCGTTATATTATTAGTAGTTGTGCTGTTAGTCGTATTAGTCGTATTGTTATTAGTATTAGTGTTGTTGTTCGTATTAGTATTAGTATTCGTGTTAGTGTTAGTGTTCGTATTGTCCGGCGGAGGAGTTGGCTTGTCTGGGTTAGTATTACCTTTACCTTCAGTTTTATACGTCTGATCACTACTTAACTTTCCATCACTACTCGTAACGGTTTTACCCGTTTGGTCATTCGTCGTTACACTATGAGCCGACTCGGAATAATTGCCTTGGTCATCCTTCACGGGTGCACCTTGATGAACTGCCGTCGTCGTGCCGTCGCCCGAATTGTTAACTAAACTTTGATATTCTGCATCTGTCGCGCCCGGAGCTTGGGTTTTGATTGCATCAACGGCATTACCGGTCTGCGCTGCCGAGTACGAATCACCATTAGGGATTTTGCTATCATTACTGCCATCGGGATTTTTGGTTTGAGTAATCGTACTAGACGCGGTATTGGTGCCGGTATCCGTCGTTTTGACTTTATCGGCAACACCTTGAATATTCGCCGCATCGGTTTGGCCGACATTAGATACCGTTTCATTAGGATTAGTTATATCATGATAAGAACCAGTCGTGTCCGATGCGGCTGCCGGGGCAGCTTCTACGGGAGCTGGAGCCTGTTGTTCAGCTGGCGCAGGCGCTGAAGCTGGAGCGGCATCTGCAACAACCGAAGCTGGAGCGCTCTCCGCAGGAGCTTCGGCTGACGCTGGAGCTTGCTCAGTTTGCGCTGCAGCCGGAGCTGGGGCGGCTTCCACAGGTGCTGGAGCTGGGGCGGTATCGCCACCAGTAGACACATTAGCCGCGTCAACGCTGGCGCTTTCCGTGCTAGCGCCCGGATTAGCGACGGCCGTCGCGGCCGGATCTTGATGATTTGCGCCATCTAATGTATCGGCGCTAGCATGTTGAGCAACGCCCATAGAAATACCGAAGGCAGCCACAGTAGACAAGGCTATAGCACCTAGTTTTCTAACCATAGGTATAAACCTCTGATGACCAGTTTCTTTATTATTACCACGCGGCACCTTACCGTTATAGCTGCTACCATTGCTGGAATTACTATCAAAATTAGTATGACTCATTAAGTTTCTCCTTCACTCGCTTAAATTTGATGGCCGTATTGTAGCACCTTTATTTTTAATTGTCAATCGTTTTAACATATTAAATGCGTCGCGACGCATGAATAAATTCATTTCGTCGCATTCACCCCTGTTATTTCGTAAATTATTGGTCATAGAACCTTTCATTTTTGTGTTATTTTTATACATGACCATTTTACCACCGTCCGCCCAACCGTGTCAAGCGCCGGCCGATTCCATGAAAAATCCCCGCCAAAACGGGGATTTCAACACGACCATTAAAATTCGCTTCGTCTAACTATTTTCGTCAGCGGTTGGTTTGGCTGGTTTAATGATTCGATCGTAAATGTTATTGCGCGCATCCGCGACGATTTCGGCGTAATTCGGCACATTAAGTTGCAACCATTTCAGCACCGCAAACGTGCGCGCTAACTCGTTGAATTCATCGCTGGATAAATCCGCATCGCCAATATACTGCTGCCGGAAAGTTGACCACTCGGGCGTTTTTTCCCAGGTTGGCAAGTTGGTGTTGAGAAATTGCCACAAGTATTTATTGTCGCCGTCGGTAACGTTGGCAAATTCCTCGGCCTGTTCATCGCTCAGCACGTCGTATAATTTATTATTAATCAGCGTATTGACACTTTGTTCGATTGACGCATAAAGCGCGTTGCGATCCTCTTCTTTCACCTTATCAAGCGCCAGCGCCTGTTTGAATTCGTCGTCTAATTGATACATGATTCCCTCCCTATTTAAATTATTTAATATCAATATATCTGAACACTGTCATATGGCACAATACCATTTGGCAACATATTTCTAGCCATATTTTCATTAACCTGACCCTGAGCCCAATCGTTCAACGGTCCGAGTTGATCCGCGCGCGTTTGGCCGTTCCCGAAATCACCTCTGATGATGTGAGCTATGAGATCCCTGGAGCCATAGGTCTGTCCACCAATGTTAACCGTTTGACCCGGATCCAACTGAGTCGGCAGATGGGTGCCACCTGGCGCAGGTGGTAGCGCTGCCTGATTTGACGCGGCTCCGGGGTCGACATGAGGCGGGGCTTGATTCTGAGTGGCGCTGACATTATTATCAAAAATTATGTGGCGTAGCTCCGAGCCGATAATGCTTCCAACCGCCGCCCCACCTGCCGCAATAAGAGTCTGTTTACGATTATTGTATTTATCTACATTCTTGGCGTCCATGTCCGCGTCGAACGCCGCGTTGGCGATCCTATCCACTAACGCTGGCCCCGCTTTAAGATCCTGGTCATTCGGATTCTGCTCAGCCAATTTCCGAAGATCACTTTGAATCTTTTCTATACTAAACGTAGATTCTTTATCATCCAATTGCTTATCGCCCACTTTACTCAACAAATTAGCCAGCGGATGCCGTTTCTTGCGTTCCG
>JBAQVB010000026.1:0-15990 GCA_049297855.1 Candidatus Nanoperiomorbaceae bacterium | reverse complement strand
ATACCAAAGGCTGGATGCGCGAAGCCGCTAAACACGATAACTGGCGCGCGACCTTCGTGAAATAATTCAGCTGCTCATTCAGCCATATCAACTCGCGATCCAGCCCGCCCGCCACGATGGCATCGGCCGTTTTGGGCAGCTTAGTTTAAACGTGCATATAATTATAAATCTCGATAAAATTGCGAGTGTCCTCCGGGGTTAATTCGCTAAATCTTTTCATAATGAAATTATAAATCAACTATTTATTTGCGTCAAATAATCGTGACCGCAACCGTTAACCAATCTAAAATCGATAAGTCTTGAGCTCGCAGGTTTGGATTGATATCATTGGCATATAAAAACTCAGCAGTTTCGTCTTTGTTTTTGCCGAAAGCGGGTGCCAAGCTGGTACGAATTTTCTTTCGTTTATTGGCGAATCCCGCGTTCACCAGGCGCCAAAAACGTTTCGCTAAATCATCAGCGTTAAGCGCATTCTTTCGCGAAAATTCCGCGAGCATATTTTCATTACGTGGTCGCAAAATCACGACGCGCGAATCAACTTTCGGTGCGGGCGTAAATTCATGACGACCAACAAAAATCCCGGTTTTAACGTCAGCAAAAATTTGCGTACGAATCGCTAATATAGACAAATCGCCAGGTTTCACAACCAGTTTTTGCGCAACTTCGTCCTGCACTAGTAATGCGGCTAGTTCTGGTGCATTGTTTGACTCTAAAATTTTTGTAATGATCGGCTTAGTCAAATTATAAGGAATGTTCGCCACGATTTTCCACGGCCACTTCATCTGTGCAAAGTCAAAATGCAAAATATTATCGTGAACAACGGTTAGCCTGTGCGACGTTGATTCATGATAAAAAGCATCAATTTTAGAGATATTTTTTTCCAAATCACGTGCCAAATTTTCATCAAATTCCACAGCTGTTACGTCGACATTTCGCGCCAACATTTCACGCGTTAACGTGCCGAGTCCCGGGCCGATTTCTAAAACGTGATCGCCTGCTTTTAACTCGGCTGAGTCAGCGATTTGTTTTAAAAGTTCCGGATTGAACAAAAAATTTTGGCCTAAATTTTTATCGGCTACTATATTTTTAAACAAATTCCTAAAGTCTTGATCGTCCATTTTACCACCAATGCTTCGTTGTCCATGCGGAATAGGCCGCCGCCCAACTACCATAACGCGACACGGCATAACTGTTAAAAACACCAATCTGGCAAATCGGATCACTCTCCCAGGTTGCACCACACGAACTGGTTAATTTTGAGAGATTTGTTTGGCCCAACCCATAATAAGTGCCGTTGCTGGCGTTCGGCCGCCAGCCGGATTCGTGTGAAAAAATATAGTTAACGTAACCTTGATCACCAGCTGCAATTCCTGCCTCGTTCATCCAGTCAGTGTGCGAACCGGCCGGCAAACTAATTTTAGTACCAATCGTCTCGACCTGTGTGACAGGTGGTACATTCATTACACAACTAATCTGGTTACGTGCAACTTCTTGGCCGTTCTGCATATTGACCTGATAAATGCAGGTCTGCTGGCCGTTTTGGCCGGGTGTCGTAATCTGATCAAAACCGACATTCTTAGTGTCGTCATTAACTTTTTGCGTCGTAAACGCCACCGCCTCGGCGTTCGAAATTGTCTGCAAACCATTACGCCAAATTTGCAAATTCATGCCATCCGTAATTGGCACCGCCAGTGGGAGCGACGTCGTATCGTCCTGAGACAGCTTGATTTTGTTTTCCGCCAAAAAGTCGCGCACCGTCGTAGTTTGCGTTCGCAAAGTTAACGCGTGGCCGTATAGCGATAAATTAACGGTTTTAGCTCGAGTGATTGTCATAGTCAATCCGGCACCGGTACTAGACAAATTGGTCGACGGCGTCGTTTTTGTATCGTCATGCGATAAAATTGGCAGCTGTGCCACTTTGGCAATTTCGTCGTTGCCTTGCGCTGCCGTAAAAAGATCTATCTGTCGCGCTCCGTCAATCACGCTCACATGACGCGCCCTGGTTATATTAATAACGCCCACTGTAGCGTGATTTTTAACGTCAAGGGTTGACGTAATGTGATCGCGTGGATTAACCGTAATATCAGCCGCTTTTAGCACAGTAGCAGTGTTATTGGAGCGCGTGACAATAGTTTTAGACGGTGCGGCATCGTCATAGATGGTGATGGACCGCGTATTTTTAAGATAAGCCGTCTGCAGAGAAGCTCGCCCTAACACGAGTAGTCCGACAACAACAATAAACGCCACGCCAAACATGGCGGCTATAGCCTTATTGGGCGTGGAAGAATTAAAAAAACGTTTAGTGTAAATCCGAACCTTATTCATAGAATCATAACCTATTTTACTAAAAAATCACCTATTTTACAATTTTTGAAGTGGGGCAAATTCAACGTTAAGATTGCGCAATTTACCGTTAAAGTCAACTTTGATCACGCTGCCGTCAACAATTTTGACGACACCAACGCCAAAGATCTGATGCTGCACTCGATCGCCAATTTGCAAATTATTGTTATTTTCTTCATCGTAAACCACATGTTCTTCATTTGTCTTTGCAAAACGTTGGCGTGCGGCGAGCCGATGATTCGTCGAATCTCCATCCACGAAAGCTAAATCGCCATAAAAATTTTCCTCATTGACAGACTCGGATGTCGCCACTTGAAAACGATCAAAATTCGGATCGACATCGCTCAAAAAACGCGATGGCATATTGTAACTGCGTTGGCCAAACAAAAAGCGCGACTTGGCAAACGTCAGATATAATTCTTCGCGGGCGCGTGTCATGCCGACGTAACATAAGCGGCGCTCCTCTTCCAATTCGCTCGGCTCGTATTCGGCGCGCGCAGTTGGGAAAAGGCTTTCCTCCAAACCAACCATGAACACCACTGGAAATTCCAGACCTTTGGCGGCGTGCAGCGTCATCATCGTCGCCGCGTTTTTGTCGTTTTTGGCGTCCGCACTGCTAACTAGCGAGACATCCTCCAAAAAACTTGCCACATCGAGATATGATTGCGCCACGCCGATTAACTCACGCACGTTTTCGATTTTACTTTCAGCGATCTCGGTGGCATTTTCAGCGCGTAAATAAGCTTCGTAACCAATTCTCGAGACAATTTGTTCCAATATTTCCGCCGGAGCCAACGGATTTTCGCCATCAATTTTATCGCGTAATGCATCGATCATGGCGCCGAATTGTTTCAATTCTTTTTTGGCGCGCGACGTTATATTGGCATCGTTAACTTCGGCCAAGCTTTCTAAAATCGAGTCGCCGCGGTCTGACCAAAAGGCTAGAAATTTGCCGACTGAAGTTTCGCCCAAGCTGCGTTTGGGCACATTCACAACCCGTACAAAACTGGCTTGATCAAATGGTTGATAAATAAATTTCAAATACGCCAACAGATCCTTAATTTCGGCGCGATCATAAAAACGCGTACCGCCGACTATTTTATACGGCACGTCGAGACGTAAAAAATTTTCCTCCAACACGCGACTTTGCGCGTTGGTTCGATATAAAATGGCGAAATCGTGAAACTGGCGCGCACCAAGTGTAACTTCACTTTGAATGATGCTACCAACTTTTTGCGCCTCGTTCTGCTCGTCGTGTGCCGCGATAATTTGAACCGGCTGACCGCCTTTTTGAGCGGTCCATAATTTTTTATCGCTGCGCTGTTCGTTTGGAATAATCACGTTATGAGCCGCATTCAGAATCGCCTCGGTCGAACGATAGTTTTGTTCCAATTTAACAACTTTCGCGCCCGGAAAATCGTTTTGAAAATTCAAAATATTTGTGAAATCCGCACCACGCCACGAATAAATACTCTGCCAATCGTCACCGACCGCGCAAACGTTATTGTGTTCGTTTGACAACAACTTGATCATTTTGTATTGCGCCGCATTTGTGTCCTGATACTCATCAATCAAAATGTAACGGAATTTTTGCTGCAGTTTCTGGCGCACCATTTCGCGCGTCGACAACAACCGCACCGTTTCATTCAATAGATCGTCAAAATCTAAACTTTTAGCGTTTTTGCGTATTCGTTCATAACGTGCAAACACTTCCGCGGCAACTTTTTGAGCCGGACTTTTGGCCGCGCTAGCCAGATCATTCGACGTTAATAATTGGTTTTTTGCGTTGGAAATTTGGCTAGCTAAACCGCGCTGATGATATTGCCGATCCGTGATATTCAATTCGCGCATAGCAGATTTCACTAGAGATAAACGATCACCTTCGTCCAGAATCACAAAGTTGTGCGGAATCTCAATTTCCTCGCCAAACTGACGCAAAATTCGCACTGCAATTGAATGAAACGTACCCATCCACGGCATAAAACTACGTGAATTTTCCTGGTTCAATAATCCCGCTAAACGCTCACGCATTTCTCCGGCCGCTTTATTTGTGAAAGTCACCGCTAAAATTTCCCATGGCTGCGCTAAGTGTTGGGCGATCAAGAACGCGATACGATGCGTTAAAGTTTTGGTCTTGCCACTGCCCGCGCCGGCTAAAATTAATAATGGTCCTTTGGTCGTTTTGACCGCTTCGAGTTGTGGTGGATTAAGCTCACTCAAAATCTTTTTTTCTAAATTCATTACGTCCATTTTAGCATTTTTAACCGACTGATGCGATGATCACTATAATTCAGCCCATGTCATGCCACGTTTAACATCAACGCGTAATCTCACGCCCAAATCCGGATAAATATTTTCCATAATTTGTTTCATCTGGCGAGTAACTTCATTCGCATCGGCCGGATAGCATTCCACCATAATCGAATCATGAATTTGCATAAATTGTTTGGCACGCGGAATTTCGCGTTCGATTTTGAGCATCGCCATTTTCATGAGATCGGCTTCAGTGCCCTGAATCGGCATATTAGCAGCAGCACGTTTGGCTGATTCGCGTACGATAAAATTAGAAGCGCGCACGTCCGGCGTTGGCCGACGTCGGCCAAATAAAGTTTCGACAAAACCTTTAGTCTCCGCCTGTTTAATCGTCGCATCCAGAAACTCTCGAATTGGTCGTCGAATCGCAAAATAGCGATCGATAAATAGTTTGGCGGTGTGAAAATCCATACCCGTAGCCACGGCCAAACCGTGCGGACTCATGCCATAGAGCACGCCAAAATTAATCACTTTAGCGTGACGGCGTTGCGTCGGTGTGACTTGATCGATCGGCACGTTAAAGGCTTCGGCGGCTGTTGTCGTGTGAATATCTACGTCATCATTCGCAAAAACTTTAATCATGTTTTTGTCATGAGCCAGCGCTGCCGCGAGCCGCAACTCAAATTGTGAATAATCGGCCGATAAAATAATTTTACCGGGAGTCGTCACGAAAGCCTCGCGAATTTTGGCGCCGTTTTCACTGCGTGTTGGAATGTTCTGCAAATTTGGCGCCGACGATGACAGGCGACCCGTGGCTGTAACGTCCTGACGAAACGTCGTGTGCAAATAACTATTTTCGTCCACCAAATTCGGCAGGGCATCCACGTAGGTGTTTTTTAATTTTAGCAACTCGCGAATTTGTTCGATTTGCTCAATTATAGGATGCTGACCATGTAATTTATCGAGTTCTTTTTGGCCGGTAGAAAAATTACCACGCGCCGATTTTTTAATGCCGACGATCGGCAATTTAAGCTCTTTAAATAGAACTTCCGAAAGTTGCACTGGACTCGAAATATTAAATTCGTGACCGGCCATTTGCCAAATCGTTTGTTCGATCACCGCAATTTCGCTAGCCAATTCGGCGCTCATGTTACGTAATTTTTCAACGTTTAATCTAACACCACGTTGCTCAATTTGCGCTAGCAAGATCTGCAATGGAAAATCGGCGACGCGAGCTAATTTAAATAACTTTTCGTCCTTTTCTAGCTCTTGTTTTTGAGTTTCATAAAGCGACCAAATTGCACTAACCTTTTCGCCGGATGTCATCGCACGAAGCGTGCCATCGTCATCGGTTTCATGGAAGTGCACGGCCGTGGCTAAATTGGGTGAAGTGTGCAGTGAATTTATTAAAAACATTGCTAAGCGCGTATCGAACTTTACCCGAAAATTCGGCTGAGCGCCGTACTTTAATAATTGTTCCGTAAAAACTTTTGCGTCATGCGTAATAATATCTTTATCGTTATTTAGGTTTTCAAAATTGGATAAACTCATCTGATAGGCTTCGGTTTTTGACGGACTCACAATGACGTCCGGCGCCGATTTCGCACTGTTACCGTCAAATAACTTTGACTGCTTTTGGGCCGAAGATTCAGTTGCATTATCCACCATGAATGCGACAAAAATTTGGCTATTGAACAAATTGCGCTGCATGACATCAGATAAATTATGAAATTTTTGAATCGCAACATCAGCCAAACGACTCGGCGCGTCAGTGGCTGGATCGGCCGAAGCTTTCAACATAAAATCGGGCAACCGGCGAATCAGACTAGTGAATTCGAGTCGCGTCAATTCAGCGTGTAATTTCTCTGGATCAAGATTGTGCACATCAGCTTTTTCGAGATCTAATTTGAGTGGTGCATCGCGAAAAATTTCCACCAACTGACGCGATATGCGGGCGCTTTTTTCGCCATTGATCAGTTTCTGGCGCACAGCCGGTTTCATATCGGAATCCGGATCTCTGGTCGCCGCAAAGACGGAATCTAATGTTTTGAACTTTTTAAGCAAAGCCGCGGCAGTTTTTTCGCCAATACCCGGCACACCTGAAATATTATCCGATGCGTCACCCTTGAGGGCCTTCATGTCGGCGAATTGCACCACGTCAATGCCGTATTTGGCGCGAAAATTATTCGGATCAAATTTTTCGAGATTTGACAAACCTTTTTTTAGCGCATACAACTCGGTGTTATTGTCCAATAATTGCAGTAAGTCTAAATCCGAACTGATCATAATCGTATTCAAACCGGCCTGCCCTGCTTGGCGATCAAACGTTCCAATTATATCGTCGGCCTCATAGTCATCCACCTCGTAAAACGGCCAGTTCAGCGCATCTAAAAGCTCATGCAACAATGGAATTTGGGCGTAAAATTCGGGTGGCGCGGGATGACGGTTGGCTTTATATTTATCAGAAATTTTCAAGCGGCGGCGAATGTTGGTATGAGCTTTATCCCAGGCCACAACCACGTAATCGGGTTTAATACGCGCAAATAATTCCAACGCCAATACCGCAAAACCATAAACGCCACCAGTCGTCATTCCATCGCGTGTTGACAGATTTGGCATGGCATAAAATCCCCGATAAAACACCGACTTGCCATCGATCAAAACGAGAGTTTTGGGCGCGGATTGAGTATTCACCATGCACTTATTATAACATTTTTCATCAAGGCTTGACGAATGAGACTGTTTTATGCTAAAATTATCCTAGCAATGAGTTGGTGGCTCGAGGATTTTTATCACCCAGAAGCGCACCGTAGCTATTAAAGTTAAAAACGAAAAAACACAATTTTAACGAAGGAGGACAATGGCAGACGATACAACAAATAAAACTGATGACGATTTGTTCCAGAATATTTCGGGCGACGATCGGAATGACGAGGAACCAAATTTAGAAGATTTAAAAGAGGAAGATGACGACATAGCCGATGACGCGGTAGTCGAGGGCGATCAAAACGAGCTAACCGACGACTCGGTGCGTGTTTATTTACGCGAAATTGGTCGGATTCCGCTGCTCAAACACGACGAGGAAATTAAACTGGCGGATGAAATCGTGGCCAATGTCGAACCGTTAGCGGCCGCGGAGGAAGAGGCAGCCGATTTAAAAAATCATATAGCTGATCCAAATCTCGCGAGTGAAAAAAACGCCAATCGCCAACAACTGACTAAACTGGAGCTCAAAATCAAACGCCTAAAACGACCGAAGGATAAGATGGCCGAGGCGAACATGCGGCTGGTAGTCTCGATCGCTAAGCGATATTCGGGGCGTGGGCTGGATTTTTTGGATCTGATTCAAGAAGGCAACACCGGTTTATTGCGTGCCGTGGAAAAATTTGATCCCGACAAAGGTTTTAAATTTAGCACTTACGCCACTTGGTGGGTGCGGCAAGCGATTACTCGTGCCATCGCGGATCAGGCTCGCACCATTCGTATCCCAGTTCACATGGTGGAAACCATTAACAAATTACTGCGCACGCAACGTAAATTAACCCAAGAGCTGAACCGCGAGCCAACTATTGATGAATTAGCTAAAGCGCTGGACGAAGAGCCGGATAAAATTAAATATATCTTTAAAATTAAACAGGATATTCAAAGCTTGGACGCTCAAATCGGTGGTAGTGAGGATGACGAGGGGAGCGAACTCGGTAATTTTATCGAGGATAATCACACCAAAAAGCCCGAGGAAGCGGCCAGTCACGAGCTCTTAAAAGAACAGGTTTTAGACGTCGTTAGTACGTTACCGGATCGTGAACGAAAAATCATTTTGATGCGGTTTGGCTTGGAGGATGGCCGACCACGTACACTTGAAGAAGTCGGCGCTGAATTCGCCGTGACGCGTGAACGTATCCGCCAAATTGAGAGTAAAGCCCTTAATAAATTGCGCAAACTGCCGGGTGCGCAAAAACTTTACGAATATTTAGATTAGCCGAATCGGTTGCTATTCCTGGATGTCATCCAACGACGAAATCAAAACTTCGCGCGGCCTGGAACCATCCTGAGGACCGATAATACCACGATCCTCCATTTCCTCCATTATGCGCGCCGCCTTGCCATAACCGATGCGGAGTCGTCTCTGCAGCAATGACGTCGAGGCTTTGCGCGCCTCCACCACCACGCGCACCGCGTCGCGAAATTCGCTGTCGCTACCGCCAGCCATATCCATCACAATGCCACCCTTTTGACTAATGGCAACCTGCTGCGAAATGATATCCGGATTGTAATCCGGTGGCGCCGCTTGGCGCAGGAAATCGGTGATTTTTATGACTTCACTATCGGTGACAAAAGCGCCTTGAACACGTTTAGGCTTACTCATTTGCGGCGTCACAACCAACATGTCTCCTGCACCGAGTAATTTTTCGGCGCCGACTTGATCCAAAATCGTGCGTGAATCAACTTGGCTCGCAACCGTGAAAGCGATCCGCGCCGGCACGTTCGCCTTAATGAGGCCGGTAATCACGTCAACCGACGGACGCTGAGTCGCTAGCACCAGATGAATACCAACCGCGCGAGCCTTTTGGGCCAAGCGCACGATCAAGGCTTCGACGTCGCGTTTCGCGAGCATCATCAGATCTGCCATTTCGTCGATTACAATCACGATATATGGCATAATCGGTTCGCCCTTGTCACGCATTTTGGCGTTATAAGTCTTAACGTCGCGTACCCGTTCGTCGGCTAAACTAGTGTAACGCTGATCCATCTCTTGCACCGCCCATTTGAGCGCCGAAATCGTTTTTTCCGGATCGGTAATCACCGGCGTTAATAGATTCGGAATATTATCATAAGGCGTCATTTCAACTTGTTTAGGATCGACCAAAATCAACTTCATATCGGCCGGCGTATTACGATAAAGTAGCGAACAAATCAAGGAGTTAATCATGACCGATTTACCTGAACCAGTTTGACCGGCGATCACGAGATGTGGCATTTTATTGAGCTCGCCAATTACGGCGTCGCCCGCAATGTCTAAGCCAACCGCAAACGATAGCGGCTCCTTTGCTTTGCGCCACTGTTCAGAATGAAGAATTGAATACAAACGCACGTCGGCCGGTCGCACATTCGGCACCTCGATGCCGACCGAGCGCTTACCCGGAATCGGAGCTTCAATGCGCAAACTACGCGCCGCTAAATTCAACGCCAACGAATCCGCTACATTAGTTATACGGGACAATTTGACTCCGCTCGGTGGCCGCAAGGTGTATTGGGTAACTTTCGGCCCAATATTAGCGCCCTCCATATCAACGTTAATATTGAATTCGCTCAGCGTTTCGCGAATGATTTCGGCGTTATGCTGGACGTCACCCGCATCGGCCGGACGTTGCTTTTTCTCGAGCAGGTCCAGACTCGGAAATTCCCAATTCGGATCGCTCGCAATTGTTAAAGCGGACTTAGGCGAGTCATCAACTGCTTCGACTCGACGCAATTTATCCGGTTTATCACCGGAATGGTCAACTGTCTCCACACCTTTATTTAGCTTAATGGGACCAGATTTGTCTGGTGATTCGGTCGAAGTATCTGTAGTTTTAGCCGAGTCCTTGAGCCGACCCGCCACGCGCTCATTAGCGGCATCATCCGCATTTTGTTCGTGACCAAAGAAAGCGCGTAGTTTATTCAATACGGCCTTGGGCGCAATCGACAGCACGAAAAACGTTAAAACCATCAACAAAACCGCCAGGATTAGTGCCGCCACCGGCACATTCAAAAGCTGCAACAAGATATTATCTAGGCCAAAACCGATCAACCCACCACCATCGACGTTCGATTTCACTAGTGGAGTCGCGAGCATCAACTGAAACAATCCGGCAAAGAAAATCGCAAATAAAATCGTTGCTAGCCAAACCACTCCAGACAAACGATTTTCGTCGCTGCGAAAAATTTGTACGGCTTGCCAAATGAATACGAACGGCAAGATGAAAGCCGTCCAGCCTAGGATAAATCGCATAAACTTAGCAAAATTTACCGGTAACGCGCCGCCCGCGCCAACTAGTCCGACCATTATCAATACGGCGATTAAAATCAAAAAAATCGCGCCGATTTGCGCCCAAAAACCATGCGGCACCTGGTGTTCCGCCGGTTTCGTTGGTTTCGCCACCGACTTGCGGGGACGACCCGGACCACGTTTTTTTACCATAACTATATTTTACGCTATCTCTGTTATTTTAACAAGAGTAGCGTAGCGATATTGCACCGATCGCCAATCTATTAAATTTCATCGTATGATTTGTTATTCAATTTGGTGCCGAAATTATAGATCTCATCTGGCTGTTCGACGACTCTATCAGGATCGAACGCCAAGCTCACGAGCCCATTATCGCTTTCACCACCTTGATCATTTTGCGAAAACTTGGTTTGAATTGTGAAGTTGCGTTCTTCAAAACTTTGTCGATTGGCACCCGCAACAATGTGTGCACGACGCTTGGTTGACTTCATTTTTTGTTGAAATAAAAAGGGCGTAATGGGAACCTTACGCTTGTAATAATTATACCTGTTTGGAGCCTCGATCGGGATTTGAACCCGAGACCTCATCCTTACCATGGATGCGCTCTACCAACTGAGCTATCAAGGCGTAAAATCTGGAGCCGAGTCTCGGGTTCGAACCGAGGACCTACGGTTTACAAAACCGTCGCTCTGACCAACTGAGCTAACCCGGCGTGGATTATGAAACGAAATTGGTGCCGGAAGTAGGACTCGAACCTACGAAGCCTAAAGGCGGGAGATTTACAGTCTCCTGTGATTGCCACTACACGATTCCGGCCGAAATAACATCTCGTTCGCCCAAAATTATAACATATTCACCAAAATTTACGCAAAAAATCGCCAATTTAGCCCTTGAAATCACCATCACCTGCGTCGTCATACGGCATGATTGATTCCGCCCACAACCGCAAATCAGTCAAAATCGATTCATCGATTGATCGACCCAACTGTGTACTATTTTTGGCGAATTGTTCAGTCTGATCAAAGTTTCGCCGCGCCGATTCATCCAACGAATTGGCAAATTTAGTGATCGTATCCGCATTTGGTTGCTTCGCTAAAAACGCCAAGAAATCCAATTCCTGGAAATAGTGTGGCGTTTCGGCCTGTAATTTCTTAATTCGCCAATCTTCGTAAGCTTTTTTCTCGTCCGCCGACAAACTTTTCGGAAAATTACGCGCCTTGTAACGCAGTAATAATTCCGGCAAACGCTCGTCAATAAAATCAGGATGAAAATCAGCCAAATCGCCGGCCGACGCGGCCGCCACAGCGCGGATTTTAGCGCGATCACCCTCTGGTGTGAATGAATTATATAACCGATCCTCAACATCACGTGTGTGATTTTGATCAATATTAGATGATTTATTTTCGTCATTAAACTTTTCGTTACGTCGCGCAAATGCGGCTGTCATTTTATCAATCACGCCACGATTTTTTTGTAATTTCGCAAAATTATTTTCAATATCCGACAAATTCAAATGGATACGTTGCTGCGATGCCTCGTCCAGTGTGCCGATCGGCGCCACGGCCGGACATTTGTTAAGCACCAATTCTTTGATTGGTAATGGCTGAAAATCGGCTTGGCGGCGTGTATCCCAATCCGCGGTCAAATTTTCCAACATGGCGTCTTCATTCATCGCCACGAAATTTTCGACATCATTACGCAGATCGTAAACCAAAATGCTACTATTTCGTGAATTACCAACTTTTACGACGACTGACGTTTTTTCATTGTCACTGGGAAATCTTCCGCTGGCATAGACAAACGGCTGGTCAGAATCAACGATCGTCGCTACTGTTTTTTTGTCTCGATGATGCAGCAAGAAATCAAATATCTTCGGCTGCTTGTCGCGTAATAAACGCGCCAAATTAATCGTATCCTCGACATCCGACAGAGCGTCATGCGCATGACGATGGGGAAACTTATTGAGTGCGCTCAGTAGCTCTAATTTATTGGCCGAAATCTCCTTTTCTTCACAGTTATCATCAGTTATTTTCATGGTTGGCCAATTAATACCGTCCGGACGTAACGCTCGCACTAATCGCACCGCGTCGAGCAAATCCCAGCGCGAGTTACCATTTTTCCACTCCCATTCATAGGGATCGCGAAAATTCCGCCACAAAAAATTACGCATATGTTCATCATCAAAACGAACGTTATTATATCCGATAAAAACAGTGTCCGGCGTCGCAATTTTTTCCATAAAAATCCGTGCAAAGTCAGCTTCGGCGTAGCCTTCCTCATGAGTTTTTTGCGGCGTAATACCGGTTGTTATAATCGCGGTCGGTGATGGCAAAATATCCTCCGCTAGATAGATTAAATAATTGTATTCTTCGCCCGCAACAATATCAAAATTTTCGTCTACTCGAATGCCGGCAAACTGCATAATTCGGTCGCGACGCGGTGAAAAACCGGACGTTTCGAGATCGTAAAAAAAGTAACTTTTACTCATGATTCCCATCATAACATTATCGGCCGACTCGGGCAAAACTAGTCGCTATTAATCGTCTCGGCCGGCGACGTGTTTTTTGACGTGGCCACGCGCCAAGGCTTTATTCTGATTTGCGGGCGAGTGACGAACCGAAAATTCGTCATCCCATTCGTAAAGTTTAAACGTTTGATCGTTAATTCTAATATGCGACGAACCGTTAGCACCCAAACGCTCCAACTCACGCAAAACGCCCATTTTTTTCATGATGTAGCGCAAGCGGTTAACTCCCTCAGCGCTCGCAAAATCGGTTCGTTCAGCGAACTTTTCAATACGCGACCCGGTCACGCGAAACTCATTATCCGTCATTTTTTGAACAGTGAATTTCATGTCAGTTTGACTGGATGACAATGAAATCGTCGGAATAGTTTCATCAGCTTCGTCAGTCAAATGCGTCGCCAGCGTCCCATTGTTTTTCTTTTGCTGAGTCACGATCTTAGCCAACACGCGCAACACTTCCATTATGTTCTTGTGCGC
The DNA here is from genome assembly GCA_049297855.1 of Candidatus Nanoperiomorbaceae bacterium. Lineage (GTDB taxonomy): Bacteria > Patescibacteriota > Saccharimonadia > Saccharimonadales > Saccharimonadaceae > CAXYVX01. Next base: position 2,404 of record JBAQVB010000026.1, on the reverse strand, counting down.
TACAGCCGATATCGCAAAAATCGGCGTGTCAGTCGGCACAACGCGACGCAAATTCGCCATCTGCATATCGGCAATTTCGTCATCAATTAAATCCAGCTTAGTCAGTGCCACCACTTCTGGTTTCGTGGCCATGGTTGGTGAATATTTTTGGAGTTCCGCTCGAATTTTTCGGTAGTCCTCATCCACAGTCGACGAACCACCATCGATCAGATGTAAAATCACTTCGCAACGCTCGACGTGACGCAAAAATTCGTCGCCCAAACCTTTGCCATCGGCCGCGCCTTCAATTAAACCTGGAATGTCGGCGATCAAAATCTCCTCGTCATCGACCCGCGCCACGCCGAGTTGTGGTTTTAGCGTCGTAAAAGCATAATTCGCAATCTCCGGCTTGGCGTTCGTTACCACCGACAAAAACGTTGATTTACCAGCGTTCGGAAAACCAACCAAGCCTACATTAGCCAACATTTTTAACTCTAGTTTAGCCAAAAAATGATCGCCTCTTTCGCCGAGTTCGGCCAACCGGGGCGTCTGACGCACCGATGATTTGAAATGCGCATTGCCGAAACCGCCCTCACCGCCACGCGCCACGATAATTTTCGTTCCCAAATCGGTTAGATCGGCAACTTGTTGACGCTCGCCGGACTCGTTGACACGAAAAACCACCGTACCGGCCGGCACTTTGACGACCAAATCTGCACCATTGCGGCCATGTTTGTTATTTTCTCTACCCGTGCCTCCGTTTTTGGCCGCCAAATTAGGTTTATAACGAAAATCCGCCAACGAACCACGCCCCGAATCAGCCACAAAAACCACATCGCCACCGCGACCACCGTCGCCACCGTCCGGCCCGCCCTTGTCAACGTATTTTTCGTGATGGAAGCTGACATAGCCGGCACCACCGTCGCCCGCCGTAATTATCACTTCCGCAGTATCTGCAAACATAATGATCCTTATAATAACATGTTTTAATGCTAATCTCAAATATGAAACTGCGAACTAATGAATGAAATTGTATGAGCTGGGGTTACTAATCGTCCGCGTGTCAACTTTGTCCCAGCCTTGATAGTTCATCTCACTAATGGTAATCGAACCGTTAGGATTAACGGACTCGACTATACCAACGTGACCATAATAGCCGGCCGTGGTCTGTATAATGGCACCGGCACTCGGCGTATGATTGACCGTCAGCCCCGATCGAGCCGCCCCAATCGCCCAAGTGTTGGCATTGCCCCAAAAGCTGCCAACGGGCAGGCCGAGCGCGACGCGGCGGTTATAGGCATACCAAGTACACTCACCGAAATAATAACTGTTACCAGGTTGTGCTACACTACCACCAGTGCCCGGTGCAGACGACGTGACACCACCACCGGCGACTTCTTCACCGTTGCCATTGCCTGTGGCTGCGGCCGCGGTAGTAGGTGTTGGATTAGCCGGCGCCACGCCGTCAGGTAACAACAGACGCGTTCCTGCCGAAACATTCTGATTAGCTAAATTATTGATGGCCACAATATTGTCGACGTTAGAATTGTATTTGGCGGCGATTGCAGGCAGTGTATCACCGTTAACCGTCGTGTAAATTACTCCGTTAACCATTGGCACTTGCAGCGAAGAACCCGGCGTTACCGTATCATCACTCAGATTGTTGGCCGCCCGCACCGTTTGGTCGGAGACGCCGAACTTGCCGGCAATCGTGGCTGCGCTGTCACCATTTTGGACAGTATAGCTGGAAATCGGTAACATGTTCGACGCAATACCGGCGGACGACGATTTGTTAGCCGACGTAACATCAGTTTGCGCATCGGCTACAATAGCGTTCATAGTAATAGCCCGGCTAGACGCGCTGTCTGTGGAATTAAGTCCGGCGGAGGCCGCCACTGTCGACGCTACATCAGCCGTTTGCGCATCCGTTGACGTAACAATCGGCAAATTGGACGAGGCCGTAAAATTATTGCCGACGTTCTGTGGCGACACATCGTTCAACTGTCCGTTAGCGGTGGACGGCAACATACTGGCCGCCACGAGCAACGCAATGATAACAAATGCCCCACCGTAAGCCAATATCCCCAAAGCCCGGCCACGCGAGTGTTTCCGCGCGCTATGTGATAATTTAATTGCTGTTTGAGTTAATTTAACCATAAATTGCGTCTACTAAACTCGATCATTATAGCAAATGGATGGCGGTTAAGTCAACCCCTTACTAGTACTTCGTGCATCCCTCTGGTATCGGCGTCGTATCAGCCGCGGTGTTAGGCGCAATGAGCGTAAAACCAGAACCGTTTGAGTTTGAACCTGAGTTAGTACCAGTACCGGAGTTGTTGACACCGCCATTACCTGAATTAGCTTTCTGATACAGCGCAGTTAATAGATTTGGTTCAGGACTATTAGGATCACTACTAGCACTCCC
>JBAQVB010000025.1:0-19131 GCA_049297855.1 Candidatus Nanoperiomorbaceae bacterium | reverse complement strand
GCTCTGTTTGATGGCACCGTCCGCTATTTGGGCGCTCGTGACGCTAGCGGGCTGCAGCTGGTTACTACCGATGCTATTATCTTTTAGCGTGCCATCATTGTTATGGGATTGGAGTAAGAAATCATTTAATACCCCCCCCATTGGCCGGCATCAGAACCTGGTATTGGTAGACGTGACATAATTGTTATATACCCATATACCCTCCTTATTATGTTTTATAATATACTCTATACTTATTAGCTACAACTACGACGTATTATGAACGTCGCTTATGGTTGGTATTGCAACAAACGCCGCGATAGATTACAAGGGCTGGCCGATATTACATTTTGCTCGGAATTGCAATGCCTAAGATGGCCAGAGCGTCCGCAAAAACTACCGCAACTTGATTTAATAATCCCAGCCTAATTTGTTTAATTTCCACCGGCACTTTATCTGTCGCTACCGGTGTTGTTTCGTAATATTTATTCAACGTTTTTGCCAGTTCGTAAACGTAACTGGCCACGCGGTGCGGCTCCAACTTGTCGGCCGCCAGTTTCACTACGTCCGGATATTCCAATAATTTCAGTATTAAATTTTTCTCGGCTGCGTAATTATAATCATTCGCAACCAGCATTGCGTCACCGTTAAATTGGTTATCGCGCAAAATTTTGTTGACGCGCACCGCCGCGTACTGCACATACGGCCCGGAAAAACCACTCAACGAAAATGCGTTCTCCCAATCAAACAGCATGCCAGTGCGACGATCGGCCGCGAAATCGGCAAATTTGATTGCGCCGACCGAAATTTTGCGCAGATCGTCATCGCTCATATCCGGAGTTTTGGCATTATCGCGCGCCCTGTCGAACGCCGCGTTCAGCAAATCTTCCATCAGCACGACGCCTTTGCGCGAACTCATTTTGGCGCGTTTACCGTGCTCATCAATCTGATCAATCGTGCCGAACCACAAGTGAAAAATCCGCTGTTTGAGGCCGAGCTTTTTCGCCGCCGCCGCCAGCTGCTCAAAATAAAATTTCTGTTCGCCGCCGGCGCTGTACACCACCAAGTCCGGATGCCAATTTTCCTCGCGCCAGATCATACAAGCCAGATCGCCCGTCGCGTATAAATTTGCGCCGTTACTTTTGCGGATCAACAGTGGTGTTTTAATGCCTTGATCGGTTAAATCGATGATAACCGAGCCATCGGGATTTTCCGTCGCAATCCCCCGCTCCAATGTCTGCGCGATCGCTTGTTTACCGAGTGACGCAAAAAATTTCTCACCATATTCATATTCTGTGGAAATGCCGAGTCGCGCCATAATTTCGTGAATGTGATCAATGGAAATCCGCGAAAACTCGTCGGAATATTTGACGGCATCGGGATCTTTAGCCTCCAACTTAAGGAGCCACTGTTGCGCCTGATCAGACAAGGTCGTTTCGCCACGTTCCGCTTCGTCTTTGAGCGCCGCGCGGATTTTAATATAAACCCGACCCAACTCATAAACGCCAGCTTTGGTCAATTTTTCCGGTGACGAAAACATTTTATAACCGAGCACCCAATAACCGAACGGACTGCCCGAATCACCCAAATGATTATCGGTGATAACCGTCCAGCCTTGATTTTCTAGCAAATTTTTAGCCGCCCAGCCTTGATTACCGGATCGCAAATGACCGACCGAATAAGGTTTTGCCACATTTGGCGACGGATATTCGACGATCGCGGTTTGGCCCGCGTGTTCACGCGACGCACCAAACTTTTGATCACCCCGAAACTCGTCGTTCAAATTTTGCGCTAAATTTGCCGCCTCTACGCGCATATTCAAAAAACCCGGACCAGCAATCGCCACATCAGTAAACTCGCCACTGGCCAATAATTTTTCGCGCAACTTATCCGCTAGCTCACGTGGCGAACGTAAATTCAGATCAACTAATTTTTGGCGGAGTTCCGGTGATTTTTTGCTGACGCTAAAGGCCACCATCGCGACATTGGTTGCATAATCGCCGAATTTTGGATCAGTACGATCAAACGAAAATTCCACCGTGAAAGCATCCCCCAATAACTCACGAAGCGATCGCGCCACCAAATTTGTGTATTTTTGCATGATTCTATCTTATCACAGTGCATTTTATTTTTTCAGGCTACCGATAAACGCCCGAAAGAGCGGGTGTGGCCGGGTCGGACGGCTGCGAAATTCCGGATGCGCCTGCGTCGCCACAAAAAATTTTTTACTCGGCGCCTCGACGAACTCAACCAATTTGCCATCCGGCGATGTGCCACTGATCATGAGACCGCCCTTTTCAATGGCCGACCAGAATTTTTGATTAACTTCGTAGCGATGACGATGGCGTTCAATTACCTTCTCGGTACCATAAATCGCGCGCGTGTGCGAACCTTTGATGAGGCTTGCCGGATAATTACCAAGCCGCATAGTGCCACCGGTCGATTCCTTGCCTTTTTGATCATCCATGATATAAACCACATTTTGTGGACATGAATCGGCGAATTCCTCAGAATTAGCCTCCGTTAAGCCACCGCGCCGCGCCGCGCCAATGACCGCAGTTTGCAGTCCTAAACATAATCCTAAATACGGCAGATTGTGTTCAAAAGCATAGTTACCAGCCATAATTTTACCTTCAATTCCACGCGAGCCAAATCCACCCGGAACTAATAGTCCGTCCACAGAACCTAGCAGCTTATTTTTTTCCTCTTTGTTCATTTTTTCCAGTTTTTCGGCATTAATCCAGCGAATCGTCAAATTGACATCCTGATCCCAGGCCGCCGCCTTCAAAGCCTCGGTCACACTCATATAGGTATCCGAGTTGTCGACATATTTTGCCACCAGACCAACCGTCACTTTGTCGGTAAAATGGCTGTGGAGCTTTTGACGCAGGCGATCCCAGCTGCTAAAATTCGGCGTTACCGTTAAATTAGCAAAATCCGACACTGGCTTAACTTGCGGTAAAATATTTAATGGAATTTCATAAATTGACTTAGCATTCGGTAGCAACATCACACGTTCCATTGGTACGCCGCTAAAGGTGGCGATTTTATACGCAATGCTCTCCGCCCAATGCTGCGACAATTGATCGGACGATACGTCGACACGCACGCCGACCATATCCGGAACAATGCCAAATTCACGCAGATCGCGCAACGCATTTTGAGCCGGTTTGGTTTTGAATTCATCCGACGTCAACAGATGTGGCACAAACACTACGTGAAAATAAAAACAATTTTCGCGGCCCACGATCGCCGGCATTTCGCGAATCGCCTCGACAAATTGCGCCCCCTCGAGATCACCCACCGTGCCACCAATTTCCACAATGTGAATGTCCGATTTGGCGCGCCGAGCACTCTGACGGATCGTATCTTGGATTAGGCCGGTGAAATGCGGCACCATTTGGACGGACTTGCCGTGGAATGCGCCGGCGCGCTCTTGTTTGAGTAATTTAACCAACAACTTACCACTGGTAGCAATCGAATCGTCAGTTGTTTCCTCGTCCAAAAATCGCTCATACGTCCCGAGATCCAAATCCGTCTCAGCGCCGTCACGCGTCACAAAACACTCGCCGTGTTCGGCCGGATTCAACAGTCCCGCGTCCACATTAAAGTACGGATCAAGTTTTTGCATCGACACTTTGGCGCCCTGTGATTTCAAGATCGCGCCGATCGAAGCTGCCGCTGTCCCCTTGCCGATACCGGAAATCACGCCACCGGTCACGAAAATAAATTTTGTCATATTATCTCCTTTCTGTTTCGCGAAAAGAAAATACGGCCGCGAATTAATCGCGCACCGCTCAAAATTTCTTCACACGAAGTTAATGCCTTCATGTGGAAAGATTATAGCAAAGTTTTTGAAATTATGAAAATCGCCTAATGGGGTTGCAACACTAATTAACTATGTACTACGCGCTGTCGTCATATCACTAAAACGTTTCAAGTGGCCGGTTTCCTTGCCGTCGTCATAGCGAATATTACGCAAATGCTTCGTATCGAGCGCTACGTAATGACTGAGAACCGGTAAATCATCCGGCGTATGCGTATCGCGCGTCAATTTGTAGCCAAAATCAGTTAAGCTTAGGTTGTTATGGTTGGGCCCAAGAAATAGGGTTCCTTGCATGCCGGCCAAAACCACACCGACGATTAGTAACAATAACACTGACAACCGGCTAGTTTTGCGTCCGGCACGATTTATGATGCGTCTTTTAGTGGTATATATATGTTTACTCATTTGCTAATTTCTCTTTTTCGCTTAACTTTAGTTAAGTTTATGTCCTGAGTTTAGCACAATCTTTATTAAAAGTCAAGGATATATCATAATGAAGACACTCTGACGTAATAAAAACAGAAAATTACAACGCTAACCGGTCGCGAATGCTCGCAAAATCCGCTGTTGTTGTATGCACCGGATGGCCGTGATGCAACCGCAAAACGTCGCTGTCCTCGAGTGGCACTAAGTGAATGTGCGCGTGTGGCACATCTAAACCCTCAACCACGAAGCCGACGCGCACGCCTAAAACTTCGTCATAATGTTTGGCGATTTTCTTGGCCACCAACCACAAGTTAGCAAAATCGTCGTCGGATAAATCGTAAATTTTATCGACCGCTACTTTTGGAATGACCAGCGTGTGACCATCCGATAGCGGATTATTGTCGAGAATCGCAAAAGTTCGCTCGTCCTCATAAATGAAATTGGCTGGCACTTCATGCTTTTGAATTTTGGTAAAAATATCGTCCGTCATTTTTCGTCCTTCCCCGTTTTGTGAATAATCTCCGCCTCTGGTATATCGTGTAATTTTTTAGCGATGCGTTCTGATTTCCTATTGCCACGATGCGTGGTTTTTTTAGAGGCCGTCGATTTACCGTGTGTCATGGGATGATTTGTGTGCCACGACAATTGAAAAAACACGAATGCCGCAATAATTATGACAAATAAAATCGGCAACAGCCAAACCAAGATTTTCAATAACCCAATAATAATCGTCATAATGAACGCCAAAACCAACACTGACACAACAACGTGAAGATTATTTTTTCGCACGCTTTCCTCTAGTTCTGCGCGTTTTTGGCGTTGATTTTAACGATTTTTGAATAGCGGCGCGCGCCGTGGCAGCTTCATCCCACGGTTGATCGACGACCTTATCACCGATCTGGCGCGCAATGATTTTCTCGGGTCCTTTACCCAACAGAACCACCGTATCATCCGGCCGCGCCAAAGCGATGGCTTGGTCAATGGCCGCGGTCCGATCGTCGATAAATTGCACTTTCCCACAGTTTTTTGTAAAGTCCGCCGGAATGCCAGCCGCGATTTTATCAGACTGGGCACGCACATTGCCGCGCGCATCGTCTTCGGTCAAAATAATTACGTCGGCGTATTGAGCCGCAACTTTGCCCATGGCGGAGCCTTTAGTTTGATCGCGCCGCCCCGGCAAACCGAATAATGTAATCAGCCGACCTTTAGTTGTGGCGCGAATGCCCGGCAAAACGTTCTCAAACGCGTCCGGTGTGGTCGCGAAGTCAATAATGACCGAAAAATCCTGTCCTTCATCGACTGCATCCATTCGCCCCGGCACCGATGTTAATTTAGCAATACCCCGCGTGATTTCAGTCGGCGTCACACCGTACTGTAATCCAATCGCTGTCGCCGCCAATGAATTATAAACGTTGAACTCGCCCGGAATTTGAGTTTTGATATGAAATTTGTGACTCTTGTTACTTGAAATTTTCAACGTATTTTTGGCGGCGTCGTTTAAAATCAGATCGTACTCCACGCCAGTTGGCGCCAATTTAACATGTTTTGCCGTGATATCGTTGGTTTTCTTTAACCCATAGCGCACCATTTTCGGCACATCACGTTCAAAAAATCGCGCCACCGCGTCGTCGTCGTTAATCACACCTAGCTGCGCACCGCTATGATTTTTTGCGACTAATTTGAATAAGCGTTCCTTAGCCTCGCGATATTTAGTCATTGTTTTATGGTAGTCGAGATGATCCGGCGACAAATTCGTAAAAACAGCCGCATCAAACGGAATGCCGAACACACGATGTTGCGCCAGCGCATGCGACGATACTTCGAGCACGACATATTCTACACCGGCTTCACGCATTTTTGCCAAATGTTTTTGCAAAACCGCCGGATTTTCAGTAGTGGCGTGGGCGGTTTGATTCTGAATTTCATCTCCCCAACCCCAACCAATGGTCGACATAACGCCGACTTTATCGCCAAATTTCTCGCGTAAAATCGAATAAATCATCCACGTCGTAGTAGTTTTACCGTTGGTGCCGGTCACGCCGATCACTTTCATGGTTGCGCCCGGATAATTATTCTTGCTGGCCGCATGAAAAGTTTCGATAATGTGTAGTGGCTTCACGAGTTGATTGTAATATGGGATTTTCGTCATGATTTCTTTAATTGAACTAGTCATAACGCCCATTTTAGCATTATTTAGAACAAAAAGCGCGTTCACGCATTTTATTGATTGTCAATTACCATAACTATCAAATCATTTTGCTCTCGATTTTACGAAAACATTATGACAGATGATAAAAACCGTCAAGTCATCAAGTTGGCGCTGCATTTGTCTTAGCGAGAAACCTTTATGCTGTAAACATAATTATCTAGCGATCCTTAAATCTCTATAACGACTGACAGTAACCGTTGCCATTCGAAAGCGGTATCTCAACGGCGGCATTATACTGGCTGGGAGTGCGTGTATCGCCAGGACATAATATTCCGATAAACACCGTAATATGCGGTTGATTCATAGTTGGGGTATGATTGACGGCATACGGTGTTCCCACACTTGGAATTTCCACCCATTTTGCCTGACTTAGGTTGCCGATGTAACCCGAAACATTGTCGTTCGAATCACCAATGGCATGCCACTTACCATAGATTGGTAGATTCCCTTGGTTATCCACCTTGTACGATTCAATGGCACTAACAACTCTGCCAACATCTTGGCGTCTAGCTGTATCCTTTTGCGAGTTTTGTAAGGCTGGCCAGGCAATAAAGACTACTAAGAATATTAAACCTGCTATAACTAGGACTCATGCGACTTCAATGATGGTGAAACCATTAATACCCCCCCCCCATTGGGTTGGAAGTTGGGTTGGAAGAATGGTTGGATAATAAGTTAGCATTGAATGATAACGTGTGTAGTTGGTGATGGTTTTTAATGTTATTGTTATTGTTTGATGATTGACTATTCAGATTATTCATAGATTCAATTGCTCCTTGAAATATTAATTACCTTTAGTTATTAGATTTATTTTACTACATGAATATTATAAACACAAGGGTGATAGGAAAATATTAATTCTGCACAGCTCTAAACGCTTGCAGTGACCGATTCTATTGATGCGAATAGCCATGCTATGATTAGACGTGCCAACATCAGCCAACTGAAAAGCCACCGTCGGTTTCGACATATTTATGCGGCTGTTCACGAAATTTCGCAACCCATTTGCTATTATCGTCAAGGTCTACATGATCGATGAAGTATCTCTGACCAAAACCTCCCTTTTGCGCCGCTTTATGTCTCATCGCATCCTGAATTCCCGCTCTCTCAAAACCGAGCGAATTTCGCAACGCGTCAACCACAGTCTGGAGATCGGCCAGTTCCTCGACCATCTCGTCGCGATGATCGCCACTTAGCGGAATTTCGTTCGCTTCTTCACTAATCTTTCGCACCAACTCTCGTCGATATTCTGTCAGCCCCAATTGATGCCACACAGTATGAATCACTAGCGGATCCACCTCGCAATTGTGCACAACCCGATCACGTACTAATTTTTTAAAATAAAATCGTCTCATATTAATTATTAATTCATCGTATTTTTGGTTAAATATTTTGGTGCGAAAGAAGCGAGTTTGCTTGAACGCCTCTATAACATCGCGGAGTGGATATTTGAGCATGGTAAAAGTGAGCTATTTGCAATTCCCGAGCTAGCGCCTCTTCCCCTTGAAAAACTCCTACCGGAGAAGCAATATGTATTCTAGTAACGAATCAACCTGCAGTTACTTGAACAGGACGGCTAGATGACTGGGCGAATGACGACAGTTTGTACAAGTTGCGGCAATCTTCATCCCCTCGGTACAAACCCATGTAAAGCGCCCCGAGAGCGCAAGCGCAGCACAGTGCCGAACTTACTCAGGAATACATATAGATGGCGTGCAAAAAGCGAGCAGATACGTGAACGTGATAGGCACCTATGCCAGGTGTGTCTAACTAATGAGTATGGTACGGTCCAGCAATACACCTATGTAGGTATAAGTGTGCACCACATCATTCCACTCGCAGAAGACCCGGGCCGGTGCTTCGATGACGATAACTTAATAACTGTTTGCGATCGCCACCACAGACTAGCTGAGTCGGGCCATATACCGCGTCAAACATTAATAGAGCTGGTTGCTGGTACCCCCCCCACCCCTAGGCTGCTCACTTTCAAGAAGCAATAGCGACCACACGCCTCCCTCAATTTCTGTGTGAGAAATTTCTCTATGTATTTTTTTGGAAAGCGTCAGTGGTCACAAGATTTAATAATGATTAAACAGATGATGAAATTTTACGAAAATGACAGTCTGGACAAACTAGTGAGCTTGTTCATTTCGCGTGTTAGTGTTCATAAAGCCGCGCTTTGCCATAGCCTCGTCAAATGTCTTATCCATATACATAAGGTCGCCAATCCAGCCCATGAATAGATAGTTACAGGAAACACTGCGCCAGAACCAACCTTTTGCATTGCCCAGATACCAACGGTTGATCGGTAGTACAAAGCTACAAGCAGTTAGTATTTTGTATGTTTTACGATCTTTCATTTTGACACTCCTGATTAGTTATTTATAACCGTGGGAAGTGCCTTAAATAAAAAGGGACACCGCCAACCGGTGTCTAGCCTGTTTGTTCCGCAATAAGCATTCACCTACTGTTTCGGGCGATGCCCCTTTCTAAGGTGAAAGCTGTGCAGAAAAAACCGCGCAGTGGTTATTGCGTATTAAACAAGCTAGACAAAAACATTATACCATTTTGGATAGGAAATAACGCACATCTGCATAGTGGAGGGTCTTATTTTTGATGCGAAGGATTTATGTCAATTAGGGTATTCGTGAGCCGTTCCCACCAGTAGTCGCCAGCTCCCCGGACCGATCGTATGAAATCTTTGCGCTTCTCCCAGCGATCGGGATTGGTAAAACGAACGTGTAGGGCTAAGTGACAGGAACGGCAAATCGGGTGCGCATCATCGAACGGTTGCGAGTAGTCTTCGTTGTGAAGCTGGAGCTGACCTTCGGTTGCACCGCATAGTTCACATACCGTAGGTTTCGGGAACTTACCGGCACGGATAGCTTCGAGCTGGATCTTACCGACCTGGGCACGTTCGTTTGATGAGAAGCCATTGTACTCTCGCATAGTGTCTACTGCTTCGCTTCAGGCCAGATGATGTCGTCGAACCTACACTTATATACTCGGCAAATATCAATGATTTGAGGAGCGGTTGGCTGCGTGGTCCCGGCCTCCCAACGCGAGATAGTATCATGGCTCACACCTAGCTCTGCAGCCGCTTCCTCTTGAGTTAGTTTGACCGCCTTGCGTAGCTGTTTGAGCGTCATCTTTTGCATTACACCTATTATAGCAACCCGGGCCGAAGAACACGCAAATATGTGCTACAATTATGAGTAATATGAAAATCACGCCGACTAGCCTAAGCATCTCACAACTACTAAGTACCGAGAGCGAACAATTCGTCATTCCGGCATATCAGCGGCGCTACTCCTGGCAAGACAGACAGGTAAAAGAACTCTTCGACGATATCAATCATCTTGAGGGTGGCGAAACGCATCTATTAGGCAGCATCGTCTGCCTCACTGGCGATCACGGCGCCGGCATTAATTCGCTGGAGTTAGTTGACGGCCAGCAGCGCACGACGACAATCATGCTGTTCCTCGATGCTATCGAAGACCGTTTGCGTAGTGACGGCAATGACGAAGATGCACAAACCATCAGCAAAATGGTTACAAGTAAAGATTACACCGGCACGAAGTCAAAGAAGCTGGTCCTAGGTGACCTCGATAACCGCGATTTCATGCGTGTTGTAGACGGCGTTGAACTCGAAGAAGTCATCAACAACAATCTACTCCGGGCCCGAAAAATCATCGGCGAACTCATCGACAAACTAAGCACCGAAGAATTCAACCAGCTACGTTATAAGTTCATCAACCAAGCGTATATTATCCGCCTGGACGTCGCGCAGGCCAAAGATGCATTCAAACTGTTCGAAACCATCAACAACCGTGGCCTCAGCCTCAGCCCGACCGATATCATCAAGAACTTCTTGCTTGGCAATGCATCTATCATCAGCGGCGAAACACTCGAATCAGTCAAAGAAGACTGGACCAAAATCGTACTACTCCTCGACGGTATCGACATGGATAACTTCTTCCGCCAGTACATGGCCGGCCTCACTGGCCAAAAGGTAACGCAAACGCGCTTGATCGACACCTTCAAAACCTACTACGCCCAGAACATCGAAGAAGGCGAAACGCTCCGTGAGCAATACGAAGAATTCGCCGGTGTCGAACAGTCGAACGACACAAACAAGCAGGACCTAAAATCATTCGCAAAGACCCTCCGACTTGCCGCTGATATTTACAGCAAGATCCAGCGTGCGTCGTTTGATGACGATGAGATCAATCGTCGGCTTGTGAATCTCAAGAAGATCCGCTCGGTGGCTTCGTACACGTTTATCCTGAACCTTATGCAGCGCGGTCTTGCCAATAATGACATCCTGGAAATCCTACGCATGATCGAAATCTTCATGCTCCGCCGCAATGTAGCCGAATACCGAACGTCCGAGCTAGAGGATATTTTTGTGGCGCTGACTAAATTACCAGACGAAAATATCATAGCTACTACCAAGCAAATTCTCGTAGACAACATGCCGAGCGACGAAGAGTTTGAAGCACGTCTCGAAAAACATGTCTTCAAGGGCCAGCTAGAGGCGCGTGCCAAATACATGCTGGAATACCTAGGCTATGGCACACTGTCGCCAACCGAGATGGTAATCAAAAGTCACCGCGCAGTAGAACTTGAACACATCATGCCGCAAACTATCGACACAAAAAAAGCCAAGCTGGAGTATGGTGACTGGGTATCGTATCTCGGCGAAGACGCCATTCTGCACGGTGAGTACCTTACTAAGCTCGGCAACCTTACCATGCTCGGCAAAAAGCTCAACATTGTAGCATCGAACAACCCGTTTGAAGCCAAAAAGGTAGAGTACGAAAAGTCGGAAATAGCCATGACGCGCGAGCTGGCCAAAAACGAAGCATGGGGTCTAAAACTGATCGATGCTCGCACCAAGGTACTAGCAAAACAAGCGACAGAACTATGGAGGCTCGCCTAATGAAAATCGCACTACAACAAGTCCAGCAAAACATCGCGGACATTGCTAACCGCCACGAATACACTGCCGATATTATTTATGAGCTTCTTGGGGCCTATGGCCGTAGCAAATCAGCTATCACCCAACTACGTGAAGGACACCTCAACAAGGTTGAAGACGCTGGCGCCGTGCTGCAAAAAGACGTGGTGTATTTCCGTACTTTCGCACCGGGTACTCCGCTCGAAGCAGAGGTTGAGGACCTGTCTATTGGAAATTACTACATTCACGATGGTCAAATGCTCCGCATAGTTGACGAAACTGAAAAGAAGCGAGTATACGATCGCAACAAGGAACGGTTCCGGGTCATATACGAAAACGGCACGGAGTCAAATATGTATCGGCGATCCTTGTCGCAGCGATTACGCGAAGATGTCTATACGGTAGTAGGCGCCGACTATATTCCAGTCGCCGAAGACGATACTACTGCTGGTCATATTTACGTCCTTGCATCTCTAAGCCAGGACCCGAAAATAACCACCATAGCAAACCTACACAAGATTGGTGTGACGACCGGCAGCGTAGCCAACCGTGTAAAGAACGCGGCAACCGACCCGACCTACCTCATGGCACCAGTAAAAATGATCGAGGACTATCGCTTGACCGGCGACTACAACCCACAAAAAGTCGAAGACCTCATACACCAAATCTTCGGCCACGCAAAAGTAGACCTACAGATTGTCGCGTCTGACGGCTCCCTCTATACACCGCAGGAATGGTACTCTGTACCGCTCGGTGCAATCCTTGAAGCTGTAGAACTGATTGCAACTGGCGAGATTGTGAACTATCACTACGACAGCGCTACGCAAAGTATCGTGGAGAATTAGTATGGCTAACAAGATTTCAAAAATAACCAGACGCGCTATATTTGAAATCTTAGACACGTACATGGTGACTGATTTTTATGGTAGGCTCAATGAGGTTGAGTTCTGGGAGCGGATATTTAATCTTGAGAAATTGCCATCTACGGATAGCCGCTATGACAACATGAAGGATGATCTGCGGCAGCATCGTATTAACAACGACGACTGGGAAGATGACTGGTATGTTGATAAATTCGATTTGCTAGAAACTGAAGATGCGAAATTCCTCAAATTTCTCGCCGAGTTCTTCCATCCGGAGGTGCGCAGCGCCAACTGGAATACAAAACGCGTCCTTGCTACGATAAACAAAAACCTTGCGCTTGATGGTGTAGAACTATATGGTAAGTCAAAGATTTCGGGCAGGGACATACTAGGTGCGAGGAACATAAAACCGGTCGCCCAAATAGATGATACGCCACTCGCTGTCGTTGATAACGATTTCATATCACTACAGATTAATAATGTCGTATATAGCCATATAAAGTGGTACCTCGATACTCAAGACTACTTCCACGCGGTAGATGAGGCCTATAAACTGGTCCGTGAAAAATTACGAGAAATAACCGGCAAAGAAAAAGCTACCGAAGTGTTTAACATGAATGCTGAGAATAAGGGCCACTACGAGCAACTATTTGGTAAGTCTGATGGAACGACTCAAGCAGAAAAAGATTTCTTTCGCGGAGTCGGCTACCTAAACCTGACTATACAGTTTTTACGTAACGAGAAAGCTCACACTCCTGCAGCACCGATCGAGCCTAATCTTGCCATTCACTACATATCGTTATCTAGCCTGGCCTATGATTGAATTACTCGAAACGAGTCAGACAAATGAGCAAGCAAGAAAAAACATTACTAGATGCGGTTATAAAGTTCTACCTAGGCTCTCATGACTTCAATGGTCTACCGCTTAGACCTAACGCGGATGAGTCCGATATAGCGGAAGCGATCAAATTGACCAATGAAGGCCTTGTCCAGGTGATGACCTCGGACGATTATTTAAATCCACACATACGTCCATGGCAATCGATGCGTTCTATCGAAGAACAAGTCGAATCGCTCACTACCCTAAAAGATGCCGGTGAATATGGATTAGCGTGTCTTTATCCTACGCATAAAGCTATGAAAGGAGTTCGGCTTCCAGGGCGCTACACGGACCGACCATTTGAAAAAGAGCTTGCCAAGGGTACTGGCGTACTGGAGCTGGCGTTTTTTACGACCGACGTTTTAGAGTTTTATAGGAACGACCCAAGATACGAATGTCGGATTGATGATTTCAGTGTGTACATGAGCGTCAGCGACGATGTATATGGCGACGAAGGCGAACCGGACAAAGACAAAGTCTCATTGGAGCATGCCGGCTTTGCATACGACTTATCGGGGTTTGACAAAAAAGATGTGAACTCTCCGATAATCCGACGCCTTGCAGTGTTTGTTGGTGACCTGGCTAGATTAAGTCCTGAGCACCAGCAACGCTGGAAAACATTCCGAGTTGCTGATGAGTCACTTAGGCCACACCCTACTTGGTTCGCAAATCAGATGGGACGCTGGACGGACGACATTGGTCCATTCCAGCGCTTGTTTACTGAAATGAAAAACATAAATAGCCTATTTCAACTCGCTTTCGGGAAAGACTTATTTAAAAACATCGAACGGCCCGATGAGATGGGCTGGATATTACGAGCATCGCAGAAAGAATGGGATGAGCAAATTCATCTGCTTGATAAGGTACTCTCTGAAAATATAAATCACCAAGCATTAGATGCCGCCAGTGTGCCGAAGGTTGATGAGAACGGCAAGAATATGGGCTCACTTCAAAGGCTCACAAAGCTCATGGAACTTACGCGTCTATCGTCGAAGATGATTGAATCCACAATGTCACCATTACGCGAAGTGCGCACAGCGCGACAGAAGCCAGCGCACGCGATTAGAAAAAACCTCAACGACAAGACCTTTGTGCATAAGCAAGTAGCACTTATGGGCCGAGTGAGTGGATCGATGATTAGTCTGCGCATGTGGTTATCGTCACACCCAAGTGCCAGCAAGTGGAAACCAGACTTTGAAGACAAAGATTTGAAGGATCTAATGTTCTAGAGCGTCAGAATTGAGTTGTGTATGCGGCACGGTAGATTTATTGATTTTGACAAGAATGGCAAGACCGAACAGGTCTACGTTTTTGACGATGATCTTACACGCTATGTAATGAAATTTGATGCGCATACGAATCAGGTGATAGTGTCGTATTATGAACCCGACCAGCCCCTGAAGGATGTACGGCCAATCAGAAAAATCATTCAAAAAACCTACGAAGGCAGCTCGGTCCATATGGCATTTGCAAAAGTCCTCGATAACTACGAGCTAAAAATGCTAGAGGACATCGAGGAATACGATCCGCAGCGGCACTTTGTAATCACTGATCCAAAAGTCAAAAAGGACCTGACCGATGTATCGAATAACCTCAAAGGTAAAATGCCTGATGATTTTCGTACCTTCTTCTTTCATGTCTTTGGTGGCAATAAGGTGCTCAGAATTAATACGGTCGTCACGCAGGCCGACATCGACCGACTCGATTTGGATGTGGGAGCAATGAATACATACCTGTCTGGTCTTAAAGACTTCGATATTATCGACAAAGATGCCGGCTGGCGATAGCACTCGCCCCCGTCACTCCTAATTCAAAAGTTATGCCTATATTTTCTACACAATGGAGGTACGCCTCAAGCACAAACCCCACCAAAACAACTCCGGCGTTCATCAACTCTGCGTCGGGTTGTTGGCGGTTTCCGTGCCAAGCCTACCAATACATCAGAAAACCTCATCGAATTTGTGAAAGTTCTGGAAAAGATTGAAATTACACCAGAAAAACTAGCATTCAACAGCAAATACATGCACGGTCCGAACGGCACCATCATTGAATACTAGGGTGGTCTCCGTATCTGTTGTAAAATATAGAAAATGGATACTGAGGAGTTAAAACGAATACGCTCATACAGGTATATTCTCTACGCACGTAAATCGACCTCGGACGAACATGGTGAGCAGTTCCGATCACTAGACGACCAAGTCAAACTGTGCCAAGAGATGGCCGAACGCCTTGGCCTTACTGTCGCTAAAGTTATCAAGGAAGATAAATCAGCGAAAGTGTCACAATACTCTGGCGGCCAGCGCCACAAGTTCTACCAAATGATTGAGGATATCGAAGCCGGCAAATACGACGGTATCTTGTCGTATCACCCGGATCGACTTAGTCGCAACACTTTTGACAGTGGTAAACTCGTCGATATGCTCGATACCGGCAAGATTATTGACCTTAAGTTCCCTACGACTGAATTTCGAAACAACGCCAGTGGCAAGCTCATGCTTAACATCATGTTTGCGATGGCCAAAGAGTACTCCGAGAAATTAAGTGAAAACGTCAAACGTGGCATGCATGGCAACTTTCAGGAGGGCAAAGCCAACGGTTCTCATAAGTGGGGCTACGACATAGATGAAGCGACCGGTCAGTATAAGCCGAATGAATTCTTTAGCATAATTCAGCGCGGCTTTATGATGCTAGCCGAAGGCACAACAAATCAAGCCGAAGTAACCGACATGTGGCTCCGCGAAGGTGTGTCGCGCAAAACTAAAGGAGACCCTCGCAAAGGTAAGCGTTCACGAACCATTGAAATAACCAAGCAAACCGCGTCCAAGCTCTTTAGTGACACGTTCTACTACGGCGTGCTCCGCAGTAAAAGAAACGGCACCCAAACCGACCTCCGCGATGCCTACAATGGCCGGTTTGAGCCGATGATCAACGAAGACACTTATAATGCCATTCAAGCCATAGGCATCACGAGAGCGCGTTCTACGAAGAAAACGAAGCCTTCCGCGCCATTCTCGCCGTTTCGACAGTTTATTATCTGTAGCATATGCAATAACTCTGTAAACTATATGGTTGTTGGTGCTAGCGGCCGTGTCAATCAAAAGAAACTCTATATACGATGCGACAATAAAGCATGCGAGGCGTACGGCAAGAGCATACGCGCTCATGTACTCCTCGATGATTTGACCGAAAAGCTCGAAAAAATGAAATTCACCGCGAAAGACTACGGCAAGGCCAAGGAGTACTTTGCAGAGTTTGGTGAGGAAAAGAAGACGGAGCTGCTAAGCGAGCGAGATAGACAAGCTGGTGCGCTGAAGCACATCGAGAAGCAACACAAGGAGCAGTCACTAGGCCTCACGCAATTACCTAAGGATACGCCTGTCAGCTCGCGGCAGATTATCCTGGATGACATCAAAGACAAACTAAGCCAAATCCTCGACCTAAAGGCAAAGATTGCCAGAATCGACCGTAAACTGGAGCTGGCTGGCGATTTTGAGCTAACAGTAGATGAGTTCTTGAACATCGCAAATGTGGCCGCTGACAAGATGAGGGCTGGCGATCCTGTCGAAAAAGATGCGATTGCACGATTATTGCTCTTGAACGTTGAAATGGGGTACAAAAAAGCCC
This sequence comes from Candidatus Nanoperiomorbaceae bacterium, assembly GCA_049297855.1. Classification (GTDB taxonomy): domain Bacteria; phylum Patescibacteriota; class Saccharimonadia; order Saccharimonadales; family Saccharimonadaceae; genus CAXYVX01. The sequence continues at coordinate 2,364 of JBAQVB010000025.1, read as the reverse complement.
CTTCTTACAGATGGAAGGAGCCTTTTGCTACGCTGATGAATCAGCATGTTGTCAATTCTGGTGCGCGCGAGAGGACTTGAACCTCCACGCCTTGCGGCATTAGCTCCTAAGGCTAACGTGTATACCAATTTCACCACGCGCGCATGGATTAATTTTAACAGGTTTTAGCCAAACAAAAAAGAGCAGATCAACCCAATGGGGGTTTACTGCGAGATTTTTCGCGAAACTTGACTGGCTCTCGCAGTGACCAGCCAAACATCGCGAACAATCTCTCGTTTGTTATATATCTAATTGTTAAGTATCGCGAGTCTCCGTGTAACTCTCTGTATTTCGCGGATCTTACCTTGTTGGACGCTCTACTTGCCACTTCGTTGTCCGCAACAATGTGTGCGCGACAATCACTCGGCTTTGTCATTTGCCCTAGAGAATTCAATCAGCAAATTGAGTTCTCATAAGAAAAAAGACCGGTAACCAATTTCTTGGTTCCGGTCGAAATAATTTCAATCAAAAGCAGAGTTCATAGATGAACTCTGCTAGTTAGTACCACGGAGCGGTTAAACTTTGCCTATAAGGCCGCGCTTAGTCGTCTACCCTCCGGCAGAAAACCAAGCTCGCTTCTCCGTAACTTGACTTGTCCACCACAACAACTCCCTTTGGATTCGGCAAAGTCTCCCCGCTCCGATACGATATTACCACGAGCCCATTTGTCGTGCAAGTCTTGATTAAACCATCTATTATGTCCCACTGTGGCTTGTCGTACGGTGGATCGCAAAATATTATATCAAATTTGTCGACATCTAACAGCGGTAATTTATGCAACAACCAGCGTTTGACATCCGATTTAATGATTGTCGTTTGATCTTCCAGCCCAAGCTGAATAACATTTTTTGTTAAAACTGTTTGTGCTTCATGATCACGCTCAACAAAGGTAGCCGATTTCGCGCCACGGCTCAGCGCTTCAATTCCGATCGCGCCCGTACCAGCAAAAGCGTCTAGAATCCGTAAGCCATTCATTGACATACGCGACCCGATTTTAGAGAACAGCGCCGAACGTACCCGATCACCCATCGGATGCGTCGCGCTGTTATCGGTTGCATCAATTAATCGCCCGCCAAATTTGCCGGAGATAATCCGCAGCTTAGCCATGGTTTGTTTTCTGATCAATACCATGAACCAAAGACCTCGACGATTTCTTTGACGGATGGAAATTATGCCACGTCGCCCAAGCCCACAACGTTAAGCCGAAGGCTAAAAACACTTCCTCGTATTCGGTCACCGCACCTGAATTTTTGTTCCAGACCGTCGAAATCAACAAACTCATAAATACCGCTAAAATAAAAACACTCAACGATAAACAAAGCTGGTTGGCCAGTTTGCCGCGTGCGGGTACGATTAAATAAATCAAAATCATGGCCGTCGCCACGACGCTAAATAAAATAGAACCATAACGCAAGCCAGAGGATGACCACAGCGGATCAATGATACCAAACACTGGTGCAAACGCCACGATAAAATATGACGGCGGCAAAAAGTTGACTAAAAACGACCATTTCTTAGTTTTGATTAATAGTTTCGTCAGAGGTTGTCGCACAAATGGTAACGCTATTAATAAAATCCAGCTGCCAAAATACCACACGTTTTGAAACAGCTGCGTCGCGATGTCGTGCAAATCGAACTCACCTTGAGCGTTGACCGCACGAACTAGCTGAGGGGAATCGAAGGAAAAGATACGCTGCCCCCAAGCTAATTCCTCGCCAGCCATAAAAACCATCACTAGCATCAACGCAGCGTTGATGATAATCTGCCAGCGATTCACGCGCGAGCGCCGAGTCGCTTTCATGGCCAAACGTGCGAAGATGATAGCCGCCGCGATTTCAAGGGCAGCTTTAACAAAAACCGCATGACGAAAATTAATGCCACACTGTTGAACGTTGTCACAGCGCACCAACCAAGTTGACCAGTCGGGATTAATCACTCCCGCTATGGACACTAACAATACTAATAGTGGTAGAATGATGGTCAAAATGATAGCGCCCCGGGGCAGTGGTTCTAGATCGTGGCGAAAATTGCGAAAAACCGATAATTTCCGCAGAACCGATAGCACAAAACAGACCATAATCGTAACGCGTAACAGATTAAATAAACTATCACCAGCATTAAAGCTGACATCAATTAACCCTGTCGGATGAGGGGCGACTGAACCCGCCAACGCGGCTGGCACAAAAAACATTAACAATGTCAGAAGGCCAAGACCGGCCGATAACCGATTTTTAAGAAAAAACTTCTTTAACGCATTTAAATTTAGCTCCTTAATTTTCATGGAAAGTTCACCTCCTGATTACCACTGTCGGTTGAATAATATTG
>JBAQVB010000024.1:0-33296 GCA_049297855.1 Candidatus Nanoperiomorbaceae bacterium | reverse complement strand
GGCGTGGCGTTGCAATCGCTCAATCCGGCCGTGATCACGAGTTTGGCGCTGTTATTTATCGCGGCGACGGTGGCTATCACGACGCATTTGTATCGACGAAAACTGCCGAAACGCCTGCAAAAAACTTGGTATCAACATCACGGCGCCGTCAAAGCCACGGGATTTTTGGTGGCGGCCGCTATAGTTGTGTTATTATATGGCGGAGGTCAAATTTAAATGAGAATTACAAAAGCTATTATCTTGGTCGCTGGCTGGGGCACGCGTCGTTTGCCGGTGACAAAAGTGATTGAAAAATGCATGCTGCCGGTCGGCAACCGTCCGTTGATTGATTTTGTGGTGGAGGATTGTCAAAAAGCTGGCATATCCGATATCTTTTTCGTCGTCAGTCAGCCGCATTCACAAATCGAAGATTATTACAGCCGCAATGACAGCCTAGAGCGTTATTTGCGTGCCGCACGGAAAGAGCAGTTTTTGCCATCCGTTACGCCGCCGCCACTGCATTTTCATTACATCGTGCAGGATAATGGTGGTAAATATGGCACCGCCGTCCCGGTGTCGTTGGCGCTACCTTATTTAGAGCCCGACGAATCAGTGGTGGTTTTGACGGGGGATGATTTTATTTATAACGTCGACGGCACCAGCGAAACGGCGCGTCTCATCACGGCGGCCGGCGCCAATTGTGCCTTGCTCGGTGCGCGTGTTCAACGTTCCCAAACCGGTAATTACGGCGTGCTGGATTATGATAAAAATCATAATTTTATTCGCATTGTCGAACGACCCGCGCCGGCCGAAGCGCCCAGCACTCTGATTAACGTTAGTAAATATGTCCTCAATTATCAAGCCCTACAACTAATTCGTGATTATACGCAAACTGAGCGGGATAGCGAATATTACATTATCGATCCGATTAACCAATACGTGGCGGCCGGCGGCGTGATGAAAATTCTGCCGATCCACGGTCGCTACTGCGATGGCGGTAATACGATGAGTTGGCTCAAAGCCAACGAGTTTGTCATCAATAACATGATGCAAGGCAAATAGTTTTTGAGCGTGAGTTCGATCACTCGCGATGTTAGCTAAAATTCCGCCAACTATGAAACGACAATAATTTGATTGAGCCAGTTTATCCCGGTAGAACCGTCCCAAACACCGGTATTGGCAAGATGGATCGCGTATTCGGGGCGCGCCGCAATGCTAGCGGACGTATCTTTTAGTCGTAATCCAAGTGCATACGAACCCGGTTGGGGCGGCGTTGAAATCGTGTCGCTCCAGGTTATGGGTCCCGCATCCGGGCTCCATGATCGGATGTCGACATTTACTGTGCTAGTGTAATAGTTTGATGTGCTGTGAAATACGAATTCCGCAGTTTTATTACGATACGGCGTTGCATACCCATCGTTTATCAGGGTGATAGTGAAAGGAATTGACGTATTAGTTTAGTTGCAGCGCTGGCGGAGTATTGCCCATTTTGCAGAATCAATCGATAGCCGAGATGTTTCGTGGCCGTATCTCTCCCGGTTTGCCCCCAGGAATTTAAGACGTTGGACTCGAATTCGGGATTCAAAAATGACCAATTATAGGTGTAAGTATGTTACCGGCGTTGGGCCAGTCGGAGGTCGGAGGATTATAGTCCGCACTTTCACCACCCACCGGTAATCGTGTTTGACTCGCCATATAGGTTCTCATCTGATCCACGGATGTGCCGTTCGCAAAAGTCGTAAAGGTGCCGTAATCGTCATCCGGCGAGAGCAATGCGTCGTTATGGAAACCGACTCGTGCCGAATTAGCGGTTACCGTATCTCCAAATATGCGATATCTAATCGGTACATATCGCACCAACACGAAAATTCGTGTGTCGAGCTTATTTAGTAACTCATTGAGAACCACCGTGCGATCGCTCCATCGTTGATCGGACGTCACACCTTGATCGCCGAAGTTGTCGGTGTAGTACTATTCTCCCCACATGTCAATGAAGCCCGCTTCAAGAGAGTCAACGACATCGGCGTTGTTATTAATTACAGGAGCGAGCTGATCGATATGGCTTTAAAACACGCGCCACTGGAGGATCGGCATTATAGGGTGGTGACATGGTGCCAGACGTGGAATACGTAAATCGCGGAATGATTTTTACACCGGCGGTTCTGGCTGCGTCAAAGTTGGCCTGCACAAGGCTAAGGTAACTAGGATCGATTGTGTCTTGCGACAGGAATTTTTCCATAACAAAGTATCGAAATACAATAGAGTGGCCACTACCCGCGCGCGCTGAAGCTAACGCGCTAGAGTCAAGTGGTGAGTATCCGGAACTATCCGATCGATAATGTGTTTTCGAATACGTGAAGAAGCCCCGCTCGGGATTAGGAAAAAAATCGAATCATCTAGCGTATAATTCACGTTCACGGTCGACACGGGGGCGCCTGTGTTGGATAAATCTAAGATGATCCTAAATAGACCTTTGAAACCGGGGTTGTTCCTAAATTCACCCCTGTGATATTTTGATTACCTAATGATATAGACATAATGTTGCGTCTTAATTACCAATTATTCTGATAGCACCGGATGGCTGAATCAAACCAGGCTTTGGTAACGTGATATTGCTTAACTGCGGAATAAATGGCATAAGAGCTTCTCCTTTCTCGTGCCATGTTAACATAATCCCCATTTTTCGCAATACGCTGGCTTAAAATTCTGATTGCTTCTATCGTCAAAATACTTGGCAATCGTTGCTAAGATAATTTTGAGACGTCTTCAGCGCCAGCCTTATTCAACGCCAACGGAATCAACCAGCGGGGCATTTTTTTGTGGCGAATCAGCCAGCCGTCGATTGAGAATTTACTGGCGCCAGTGAAGGCGAAGCTGCCAAAGAATACAATCAGCAACATGACGTATTCCCATCCGCCACCGGTCGTGCTCCAACCGTAACCGTGCGCCCATTCGTGCCCAAAGCCAACCGTTGCCACTAGCAGATAAATCACACCGCCGACGCCGGCCGCGCGCGTCAAAAATCCAAAACCTATGCCAATCGCGACAGCTAGCTCTAATAAACCGGCTACCACCACGAACACGCCGGTGCCGTTAGTTAGTCCAAAACCGAAAAAAGCATGAAAGAGTTGGTTAAACGATGCGCTACCGGCGAAAATTTTCTCAACGCTGTGGCCGATCTCGTTAAAGCCAAAATACATACGAATAATCGCAAATTGCCAGAGCACGGCATTGATCCATCGGGCCGATTTTTGGGTATGACGTTGATCGTTAACGATGCAATCGGTTAGTTGCGCCAGTAGTCCCAGAAAAGCGATAAATGCAATAATCATAATCGCCCAGTTATGGTTCATCGCCGCCGCTCGCCAGGCGATCAAAAACGGTAACATTGAGGTTAAAAAGCCGATCGTAAAATGTTTTGGCGTTACCCAAATACTCAACGCCAAGGTGATCGCGAAACCAATCGGCACCGTCCAGGCCGCAAAATCGGGCAACCGGCCACTAAAACTGGCGACCAATGCTACGATTAGCGTCAGGCCGATTAGACTCGAAATTGTCCAGCTCGGAACGAATTTTGGCGCCAGAGATGTTGACTGAGTATCAGTTTGAGATTTTATCGTTTGATGAACCATTTAAACCTCCTTGTTGCAATTAACGCCTTCATTATTGACGATCGTGCGTGAATTGTCAATAGATTTTATGCTAATAAAATAAGGCGAACGAGGTTACATAGTTGGGTGTCGATTTTGGCAATATTTACGCTATAATAACAACAATGAAACGACCTGCCGATCAAAAACAGATGTCACTGCGTGAGCAAATAGTGGCCATCGCCCGGGTGGCTAGAGTTAGCTTTCTAGGGGCGCCCGGCGCGGTGATATTTAAATTGGTTGGCTCGGTTATTAGCGCGCTGACGCCAATTGCAACGGCATATTTCGCATCATTAACCACCACAGAGTTGGTGGCGGCCTTTGGTGGAAATAAAGCCGCCGGCCAACTGGCGATTACGTTCGTGATAATTACGGTTTTGCTCGGCCTATTTCGGACGGTTTGGACGAGCATTGATCAATATATACAGGCGAGTATGCGCTATCGAATTGAAGCCAAAGTATCCGATCAAATGTATGAGAAATTTCTCGATCTGGAGTTTTGGCGCTACGATGATCAGGCTACGATCGATTCATATGACAAAGCGCAAAAATTTACCCAGTTTTTTGCTTGGATTTTTGATCGTTTAGCGTCGTTGATAACACAACTGATTACGGTGATTGCTAGCGTGGGCGCGTTGATTTTTCTAAATGGTTGGCTGGCGTTGATAATTATCTTGGCAATTATACCAAGCGTGTATCTGCAGCTCAAGCTGTCGCGGATGCAGATTGCTAATTGGGACTCTAATGTCGAAACGCGGCTTACCAAGGGCATGATTGAGTCGAGTTTATTGCAGCCTAAATCCGTCACTGAATTACGTCTGTATGGCATTGGTCAACATCTATTGCATTTGCGGGCGCAATTGCGCGACAAGGATGAAAAATCGCGGATCGATTTTGAACGAAAATTTATTCCTAAGCGCCTAGCATCCGACGCGCTACAAATGGCGACCGAAACGGGAGCGTTAATTTGGGTGGTTCTCGAAATTATCGCTCGCCATCAGCCAGTTGGACAGTTTATTTACGTGCAACAGGTAGTATCACGAGCGATTGACGGCGCTTCGAGTTTTGTGAGCCAGCTCAGCACGATTAGCGAAGACGTCGCTAATCTATTTGATTATGAGCAGTTCATGAAAACAAAGCCGCCGCGTCGGCGCGATCACGATCAACTCTCTGCGCCCGAACAGATTGAGATCAAACACGTCTCATTCCATTACCCGACTAACCAGCAATTAGCGTTATCGGACGTTTCGCTAACGATCAAGCGTCACCAGCATATCGCGATTGTCGGTGAAAATGGTGCCGGCAAGAGCACGCTAATTAAGCTATTGATCGGTTTATATGAACCTGGCATTGGTGAAATTAAGCTAGACGACCAGTCGCTTAGTGACATTGAACTAAATTCTTGGCATAATCAAATCGCGGTGTTGGGCCAAGATTTTACGCGTTATGTGTTTACGACGGCGCGCGAAAATGTGCTATTTGGTGACGTGAAAAAGCGCGACGCCGCCTTGTTTGACTCGGCGCTAACTGATGCGGAAGCGCGCAAATTTGTTGATAAATTGCCGAACGGCCTTGACACGATTATGAATACCTGGATGAGCGATAAAGATGCCAAGTCAGGTGTTGATTTGTCGGGCGGACAATGGTAACGATTAGCTTTGGCGCGTAATTTTTATCGTGCGGCGCCAATTGTGATTTTGGACGAACCTACTAGCGCGATAGACGCCTTGGCTGAATCGCGGATTTTTAAACGCTTGTTTGCCGATCGCGATAAAACGATTATTGCGATTTCGCACCGCTTAACAACAATTCGTTCGGCCGACGTGATTTACATGATGCAGGACGGTGAAATCGTCGAAGGGGGCACCTGCGATGAATTGATTGCGAGGCGCGGCGAATTTTATAAGATGTTTAAATCGCAAATTTAGTTTTTATGGCGTCGGTAAGCGTTCGTCCGGACAATTATTTAAAATTCGGCTCATCGCATCATGTTCGGCGCGCGTTACCCACAACGAGTATTTTCGTTTAACGGCTATTTGGCGTGCCACGTATTGACAACGAAATCCTTTATTTGGTGGCAACCAAGTCGCGGCGTCGCCGTCGGATTTTTGTTGGTTGGACGATCCGTCCACGGCTAATAATTCTAATGGATCGTTATACAGCTTCTCGCGCTCAGTCTGCGAGATTTGTTGGGCACCGGTTTGCCAAGCGTTGCCAATCGCTACCACGTGATCAATTTGAATTGCACTAGAAGTGGTGGTGCCACGCCGAAAAGGAATGGTTTTGCCGGTGTAAGGATCGTTCAATTGGCCAGTTTCAACTTCGCAGGTTTGGTTTTTAAACTTGATATTCGTCAGATCGCGCGCCAGAATTTTGTCACGCATATTGCACGATCCTTCGTTGGCCCAAGCGCCACCAAATTGTTCGCGCGTGTAGCCAGTGGCAGGCGCACGACCTTTGACTGGCAGTTGCGCTAACACAGCTGTGGCCAGTGCTTGATTATTTGAATTATCGTGGTTGGTAGTCACGGTGTGAGTAATCTTGGCAACGTCACCGCCTTGGCTCATCAGCGCCATAATTAAGCCGGCGCCAATGATCGCGATAGCCAACGTCCTTCTGATGCGATAACGACTCATACAAAAATTATACGCGAGCCGCGATCAAAATAGTAGTGTTATAATGGTCCTAATGAAAAAAATCTGTTATGCATTACTGATGGCGGTGTTGATTGCAGTGGGCGTCATTACGCCGGTAATGGCGGATGATCCGTCAATTAGCTTGGGGCAAAATGGTGCGCCAGACCAGCAAACGGTGGTTGCAAATTGTCGTGCGGCACAGTCGTTGCTTAGTCAAATTGAGCGTGCCGATTCTGTGACACGAATCAATCACGGCCAGAACTATAATGACATCGTCAATTTGTTATTTGCGATGAACGCGCGAGTGAATTCCAACAATATTGCGGCGCCAAAATTGGCCGATTTGGTTAATAGTTTGCAAAACGAGTTGAATAATTTTCGTGATGATTACAATAATTATGACGATGGATTAGATAAATTGACGGCGGATAACTGCGTGAGCGATCCGACTGGTTTTTACGCCGATTTGACAAAACAACGCACACTGATGAGCCAGCTGAACACTTCATTGACGAATATTAATACGCTGATCGCCAGCTATCGCACCGAACTGGCGACGGTGGTGACGCAAAATCCCAACGCGCAAGGTGGCGCCAAATGAAGTCGACCAAATTAGACAAATTACAAGCTCTTGTTAAAGGGCATCAACTAGTCCTATTTGTAGCTGCAGCTTTAGTTGTGACGGTCACTGTCACGGCGGTTGGTCTCAGCGTTTATAGCAGTAACGGCACGATCAAATTGGATCTCAGCCGACCCGGTTACGAAAAAATGCGCCACGATTTACAGCAACAATCAGATCCACCATCCTCGTTTGCTTCCTCGGGGCCATTGAATAATGCGACCTTGAAACAATTCAACGATCAGTTGGATAAATCTATAAAAGATTTGGGCGCGGCTAGTAATTTTGGTGGCGCGAGCGGTTTGAGCGACCAATCGCTTGGCTTATAATTGGCAATCAACTTGCGTGAGTGCCAAAAGTTTGTTAAAATATGGCTATTATGATGACTGATCGGCAAGCAAAAATTCTCGCGGCGGTAATTGAGCAATACGCCGAAATTGCTGAACCGATCGGTTCGGTGTTAATCGCGAAATCATTTGATATCTCGCCGGCCACCGCTCGTTCCGAAATGTCGAAACTTGAGGATATGGGTTATCTGGAACAGCCGCACACTTCGGCCGGTCGCGTACCGACCGATAAAGGTTATCGAACTTATGTTAATTCGATTCTTGATTACACCGAGGATTTAGCTTCCAATGCGGCAACTTTGCGCATGGCGAGTGCTCGTATCAACGGCGATCATCATTCTCCGCTGGCACCCGTCGCATTGAAGAAATTCGGCGATTTTTCGCGCAAGAGTTCGGCGCTCGTTTCACGAATCGCTTCGGTGCAGCGACCGGATTTAGTGATCAAAAACGCGGTAGATTCGCTAGTCGAGTTGACGCGGGATTTTGGTTTTGCGACTATTGGCGATCAACTGTATTTGGCCGGTCTCAGTAATTTGTTTTCGCAGCCAGAGTTTTTTGCCAATGAAAAAGCGCGCGACGTGGCGCGATTGCTGGACGATTTGGAGCCATGGCTACGCGAAGCTGAACCAAATCAGCCCTTAAATGTGTTTATCGGTTCGGAAAATCCAATCGGCCGCGACAGTGGCGTGAGCTTGATTATTTCCCGTTTTGGTTCGCCATATTCCGATGCCAGCTACATCGGCGTGCTCGGTTCGACGCGCCAAAATTACGCTAAAGTAATGAGTCTGGTGGCGGAAACGGGGCAAGTTTTAGAGAGGAGTTTTTAGATGAGCAAAAAAGAGTTAAAACAGGATTTGGATGATTTGAGAGAACCTAATGGCGGGGTGACGGCTGATCAGCCAGTCGAACAAAATCCGACAGATATGACAATGGCCGATTTGGCGCAAAAAAATGGTGAATTGACGATTGCTAATGCGAATTTGGTATCTGATTTGCAGCGTTTGCGCGCCGATTTTGAGAATTATCGTAAACGTTCCGAGCTGAATTTGACGTCGGCGCGACGCTCGGGTGAACAAAAATTCGCCAAAAAAATTTTGCCACTGCTCGACACGTTTGACGCTGTTTTTGTGAATTTAACAGATGAGGTTCGTGAAACTGACTTAGGGAAAGGTCTGGTTTTAGCTGAAAAAAACCTTGCTAAAACGCTCACCGAAATGAGCCTCGTAAAACTTCCGGTCAAGGTAGGCGATAATTTTGATCACGAAACCATGGAAGCGGTCGTGGCGGAAGGTGATGGCGAAAAAGTGTCGGCGATTTTGCGCGCCGGATACCGCTATGACGATCAGATTTTGCGCCCGGCTATGGTTAAAGTATCTTAAAATGTTGTGATTTTTATTAAAACCCTTGTGTAAAGCTTGGCTGCGTTATAGACTATATATAGCGCTTAAACTTTCAGTCTTTACACTATATGTAAAAGATTTTATCGCTGAAATTCAACAAAAATCCTAACTTCTCGTGAGGGTCGAGACGGATGGATAAAACGTCAAAAGGAGGGATTTATGACGGAGGTGAACGGACAATCTAAAGGTAAAGGCTTTTGGGAGAAAGTCTACGATAAACACAAGCATTATAACTATGCCAAAAGTGCGTTTTTAGCAACAGTTTTAGCAGTTATTTTTCTGGGTTCGAGTATTTTTTTGCTCACAGAGGTTAAGTCTAAAGACGTTCAAGTTGATAATCTGCAAAACCAAGTCTCTAGTTTAACGACGGCCAACTACAACGCTAGCCAAAACTACACGGTGAACTATAACGGTCAAAACGGCCAGACCGCCTATGTTTTATTAACTAAAAATCACAACGTTGTTTCTAAAAATTACAGCGGGCTAGGCCAATTCGTGACCGAAATCGATGGCGTTAAACCTAGTGCCTCGAACTATTGGGGTTTTTATGTGAACGGCAAACCGTCGGACGTGGGCGCCAGTCAGTATAAAACTAAGAATGGGGATAAAATCGAATGGAAACTGACTCCCCAATGAAACACGGCGTCGGGCGTTTGTCGAATGAGCTTAACGCCTGGGTGAATCACAATTTTACTAAAATTATGATTGGAATAATGCTGATTGCCATAGTGGTCATGGCGCGCGTTTTGCCGCACGCACCGAATTTTACGCCGACGCTGGCGGTTGGTTTGGTGGCTGGCGTGTACTTTTCCAGCAGTTGGGCGTTGGTGATTGGGCTCGGCGGATATTTCATAAGCAACCTGTTTCTTCCGTCAAACTCTTTGGTCGGGTCATTGATTGTTGTTGGTGCAATTGCGGTTTCGATCATTTTGGGTCGCTTAGCCGCTAAAGCCATGCGGCGAACTAAAATTTGGCGCAAGGCCGGTTCGGTTTTGCTCGTGACTCTGGCGTCGTCCGTGGCGTTTTTCCTGATTACGAATTGCAATTTGCTCTATAATGGCTATGGTATGTACCCGATGAATTTTGGCGGTCTAATGGAAAGCTACGTCGCCGGTTTGCCGTTTTTTCGCACGCAATTATTGGGCGATTTGATGTATTCCGGCATGCTATTCGGTGCCATGGAAGCAGCGCATTATTTGGCTGGAGTGTTGTCATCGCATCAATTGGCTGACAGAAACTAAATGATTTCTAGTCACGAAAGTTTATGGAAAAAACCTGGGCATGAGTTGTGAAACTGCAGTTTTAATCTACTTATGATGCAAATTATCCGCCTGAACAGCCGTGATTAAGATTGCTCCCACAACGTCATCGACCGTCGAGCCGCGCGACAGGTCGGACACTGGTGCGTTGAATCCGAGCAAAATCGGTCCATAAGCGTGCGCACCGCCAAATTGCTCCAAACTTTTGTACAGAATATTGCCAACATTGAGATCGGGTGCGATTAACACATTGGCGCGTCCGGCCACGCCTGAAGTAGGTGCTTTTTTGGCGGCTATCGTCGGGTTTGTGGCTGCATCAAGTTGCATCTCCCCGTCTATTAAAATGTCCGGTCGTCGCGAACGAATTATTTTGAGAGCGGATTGAATTGTAGTGATGGACGCGTCTTCACCACTACTACCAAAAGTAGAAAATGATAGCATAGCCACGCGCGGTGATTCCGCTAGAATTAATTTCGCTGCGTCATTTGTCGAAATAATAATATCAATCAGTTGGTCAGCGGTCGGTCGCTTGATGACGGCCCCGTCGGCTACGATGAGTGGCGGACGTTGCGTGAAATCCATCACCATCAGACTACTAAAGGTTTTAACATCTGCTTTAACTCCGAGATTATGTTTGACCGACAAAATAACATTGCGCGTCGTGTGGTCAATACCTGCTACGAGACCGTCGGCTGCGTGCCGATTCAGTAGCTCGATTGTTTGAGGTAAGTCGTCCTTTAGTAGCAGTGGTTCGCAAAAGTCTCGTGCCCGCTCGGCTGCCGCGATGATGATAGGATTTCGACCTTCGGGTAAAGCGATGCGCGGCCGTCCGCCTAGGCGTTGTCGGAGATTATCAAACAGGTTCATATTGATAATTTTAGCATAGTATTGTAACGTTGACTAAATTACAACTTCTAGCACTCTTGACATGCGAGTGCTAATCGACTAAACTAGAGTTAATTCGCGTGCAGGATGGGAAAGCGCGGAAGTTTAAGAGAAAGGAAGTTTATGAGTAACATTATTGGTATCGATCTTGGTACGACCAACAGCGCTTTTGCGTATTTGGTGGCCGGAAAACCGGAAATTATCACCAACAAAGAGGGTGACCGCACGACGCCGTCGGTGGTGGCGATCACGAAAAAAGGTGAACGACTAGTTGGTAAAGTGGCGCAACGCCAGCGTGTGACCAATCCAACGGGTACGATCTATGCGATTAAGCGATTGATGGGTCGAAAATTTAGCGATCCTGAGGTGCAAAAAGATCTCAAAATTATGCCGTATAAAATCGTCAGCAACAAAGGTAACGCGGCGGTTGAGCTTGACGGTAAAACCTACTCGCCAGAGGAAATTTCAGCGATGATTTTGTCTAAGATCAAGGCGGATGCCGAGGCTTATCTTGGCTCGCCGGTGACCGAAGCGGTTATCACCGTGCCGGCCTATTTCGATGATTCGCAGCGCCAGGCGACTAAGGACGCCGGTAAAATTGCTGGCCTCGAAGTCAAGCGCATCGTGAACGAGCCGACGGCGGCCGCGCTGGCTTATGGACTCGATAAAAATAAGGACAAAAAAATTGTCGTATTTGACCTCGGTGGCGGAACGTTTGACGTTTCGATCTTGGAGCTCGGTGACGGTGTCTTTGAAGTGAAGTCAACCAACGGTGATACGCACTTGGGCGGCGAGGATTTCGATAACCGCATCGTCAATTATTTTCTCGATCAGTTTAAATCCGAATCGGGCATCGACCTGACGAACGATAAGGCTGCCATGCAACGATTGAAGGACGAGGCTGAAAAGGCTAAAAAAGAGCTTTCGACCACGACCGAGTACGAGGTTAATTTGCCGTTTATTACGGCCGATGCCAGTGGCCCAAAACATTTTGAAATGACTTTAACGCGCGCCAAAATGGAAGAATTGGTCGGCGATTTGATCAATCGTTTATCCGGTCCGTGTGAAAAGGCTATGAAAGATGCTGGGCTGAAATCGTCCGATTTAGGAGACGTGGTGCTGGTTGGTGGAATGACACGCATGCCAGCCGTTGTCGAAAAAGTTAAGAGTATTTTTTGCAAAGAGCCGATGGCCGGAGTTAATCCAGATGAAGTCGTGGCCGATGGTGCAGCGGTTCAGGGTGGTGTGTTAGCCGGCGACGTCAAGGATGTATTGTTGCTCGACGTGACGCCGCTGACGCTCGGCATTGAAACGGCCGGTGGCGTTCGTACACCGATGATTGATCGCAACACGACAATTCCGACTAGCCATTCACAAGTTTTTTCAACTTTTGCGGATAATCAACCGCAGGTGGAAATTAATGTCTTGCAGGGCGAGCGCGAATTTGCGAACGATAACAAATCGCTGGGAACCTTTATTTTGGACGGCATCGCGCCGGCACCGCGCGGCGTGCCGCAGATTGAGGTGACGTTTAACATCGACGCCAACGGTTTAGTTAATGTCGGCGCTAAGGACAAAGGTACCGGCAAAGAACAATCGATCACGATTCAAAACTCAGGCAATTTGAGCAAAGAGGACATCGCAAAAGCCGAAGCCGAAGCCGAAGCCCACGCCGAAGAGGACAAGAAAAAACGCGAAACGACCGACGCGCGTAACAATCTGGAGAACACGATTTATCAGGCTAAGAAAATGCCCGATGAATTCAAAGATAAAATTAGCGATGATGATAAAAAAATCGTCAAAGAAGCGGTAGAGAAGGCCGAAAAGTCGCAGAATTCAGATAGCAAGGACGAGCTAGAGTCTGCTCAAAAAGAACTGTCGGAAAAGATTCAGGAAATTGGTGCCAAATTGTACAAAGCGGCGGCTGATGATAGTCAATCCGATAAAGGCGAAACGAAAACCACGCACAAAACCGCCGACGACAAAGGCGACGCAGTTGAGGGTGAAGTGGTCGACGACAAAGATGATAAAAAGTAAATAATATTCGTCATCAAACGAAAATCCCGCTATCATCAACGGGATTTTTTACAATTCATTTTTCAATAGAGTAAAGCCCCGCATCATTCAGATGCGGGGCAAAGTTACGTTTAATATTTTAACCGGCCGGTGTGCAACCAACCGGTTCGACGATTTGCGTCGTAAAAACCATTGAACACGTCACCGTGTATGATGGCTTCAAATCTAAGCATGCCGCTAGCCCCACTTTCATATGCTAGCTTGATGATTTGTGCCCCGAACGTTCCAGTCAGTTTTATGTCATCAGGCAACGTAAATTCAACGGTGAAAACAACTTGGAATTCACAGCTTTTGTCGTACGCATGCAGAAAAGCGTACGTAACTTCACCAGCGCCGGGTCCATCTTGGATCTTGGCTGGCTTGTAAGTCATAAACGTATTTGTGCTCATAACGAGCTCCTTTTTGTACAGCGCCGAATCGTTCGACGTCAACGCTCTCACTGGATTTGCATCCAGCGCAGTTATGATGACCATAACTGCGCAAGTTTATTATAATTAAAATCGTTTGTCAAGACTTTTATAAGCGTATTTATCTGCAGGAATCAAACTTTGTCGATTGAACGTTCTAGTGCTGGTTCTATATAATAGCTAATTATAGTGAGAAAAGCATAAACTGCTTGATATACGATTGTTGTCATGATATACTCAATTCGTAAGTTTATATTCAAAGAATGAGGAGGATTCAGGTATGGCAATTCAGATCAAACAACGTTCACCAATCGCGGTGCTGTTATTGTCGATTATTACATTTGGTATTTACGAGTGGTATTGGCGAGTGAAAACTAAAGGTGAAATTAACGTAACTAATGGTGACAACCCGCATATTTTAACGGCCTGGATTTGGGTAATACCATTTGGGACTATTTGGTGGCAATGGCGATATTCAGAAGGTGCAGCCAAGGCGATCAGCGATAAATATAGTAACGCCGTGGTCTTTTTGTTGACATGGTTATTAGGTCCGATCGGTGACGCGATTTTGCAGGACGCTTTTAATAAACAAAAGGTTGCCACACAGGCAACTGCACCAGAGACTCCGACGCCTCCGACATTTAACTGAGCAGACTGTGACCAAGGTAAAATGATAATATGATCAAGAAAATTATTGATAAGATTCCTGCCTTGTTAAGTTCTAATGTGTCGATTTTTATCTTTCTGTTTTTATTTGTTTATCTAGTGTTGTTCGGCGTGGTCGGGTTGTTTTCGGTGTGGTTTGCTAAAAACATGGCGCCCAATGCCAACGTGCAATTAGTGCTTGGCAATTACACCAACGTGACATCGGCACTGGGGGCGGCCATTGCCGCGGGTGCATCGACATCTGCACATGCTAGTTTGAAGAAATTGCATGATAAACATGACACTTTGAAGCAATCGCTCGATAGTCTGCACGCCAAGGTTGATGAGCTGACGTCCGATAGCCGTGAGTCGTCGAATAAAAAACAGCACCGGTAGACGATGTTTTGGCGCTCTTGACGTGCGAGTGCTAATTTTGTAAAATGGTAGTCATGGCGGAAAAACGAGATTATTACAAAGTATTGGGCGTATCAAAAACGGCCAGTGCCGATGAAATTAAAAAGGCTTATCGTAAAAAAGCCGTGAAAATGCATCCCGATCACGGTGGTAGCGAGACGGCGTTTAAGGAATTAAACGAGGCCTATGATACGCTCAAAGATTCGGGTAAGCGCGCCAATTATGATCAATTCGGTCATGCGGCGGATAGTATGGGCGCGCGTGGTGGCAACCCGTTTGGTGGTTTTAGCGGTGGTGGCTTTCAAGGTCAAAATGTTAATTTTAATGATTTTGGCGACTTGGGCGATATTTTCGGATCGATGTTTGGCGGGCAATCGAACGCTCGTGGCGGACGCGGCGCTGTGCGTGGCCGTGACGTAGAGACGCGCGTCAGTTTGACTTTTCGCGAATCAATTTTCGGTGCCGAAAAAGAGTTGAACCTCAATGTTAATATCGCTTGTGACCGCTGTGGCGGCGACGGCGCAGAGCCGGGCAGCGCGCTGCGAACTTGCCCAACTTGTGGTGGTAGCGGCCAAACCGTGCGCACGGTGAACTCGTTATTTGGTCAAATTCAGCAAGCGGAAACTTGTCGTACTTGTCACGGTCGCGGAAAAGTTCCAGAACAAAATTGCGTCAAGTGTGGTGGCCGTGGCATCGTGCGCGAAAAAACCAATCTGCGAGTGAAAATTCCGGCCGGCATCGAGGACGGCGAAGCGATTCGCATAAGTGGTCGCGGTGAAGCGGTGCAAGATGGCCATGCTGGGGATCTATACGTTGTCGTGTCGGTTAAGTCGGATAAAAAATTTAGTCGCGACGGCCAGCTCATTCTGAGCGAAGAAACGATTTCCATGATTGAAGCGGCGCTCGGTACGGAGCTAGATGTTGAGACTCTCGACGGAACGCTGACGATGAAAATTCCGGCCGGCACCCAAAGTGGCACCGATTTTAAATTGAGCGAACATGGCGTGCCGCTTCGTAGTGGCGGGCGTGGCGCGCAAATTGTCAAAGTTACCGTGGAAACGCCACGTAAATTATCACGTAAACAGCGTCAATTGCTGGAAGAATTTGGCGAAAATTAGTTAAAACACTTGAACTATCGGCAAACTTTTGCTATTATTAAGGGAGTTTTGGGTCTATAGCTCAGCTGGTAGAGCACGGGCCTTTTAAGCCTGGTGTCGTGGGTTCGAACCCCACTGGACCCACCAAAACGTGAATATTAAAACTGTCATCCTGACGGGTGGCAGTTTTTGGTTGTGCTAAATCTATGATTTTTTATCTTTTCTATACAGATAGATCGGAATATTCAGTGCGCAAATCAGTAACCCTACGATGCCTATAATCATGCCCCAGATCATGTCGCCAGTGTTTTTATCGTCGCCGATGCTACGAGACATGCCGTAGCCCAGGATCAGCGCGCCGACAATACCAACGATAATAGTTCCGATCAAGCCCCAATATTTTTTGTGATGTTGGCGTGGATGATGCTGGTGGTAAATCGGATAAATTGGGATCAGCACGATCACGCCTATAATTGCAATGATTGCGCCCGGTTCGCATAACTTCCATTTTGACACTAATGTCATGCAAAGACCTATTGACGTAATTAGTCCACCGATGATGCCGAGTATAGTTTCCTGTAGCGTATCTTTCTTCATAATTCCTCCTTAGATTATTTATTAACTTTTGTTTTACTGGTGTTTTTGGTTCTGTCGGTGGCTACGTGTCCTTCTTTGCTGACGCGTTTTTTGGCATGGGCGATCGTTTCGCCGTCGCGCGCCAAAAATTCTTTAACAAACCCGTTCTCGATTTTTTGATAACCTTTAGTGACTCCTTTCTCGATCGTATTGTATCCACCAACAACCTTGTTCGCGATTTTTTCATTTACTTTGACGAACTTTGGCATAATATTTCCTTTCTTTAATTAGACAGCTGTTGGAATATTCCAATGTTTTTAGTATAATTAATCGGATGAATAAATGTAAGCAACAACCCTAGTGGTTTTGTTGGGATAATTGAGCGATGAATGTCCCGAATAATAAACGACGACGTGCGTCGCAACAGCGAATTGAGACCGCTTTGGCGCAACTCTTGGCAAAGCGTCAGTTGCGGCAGATTGAGGTTTCCGCTATTTGCCATGAGGCGGGAGTCAATCGATCGACTTTTTACTCAAACTATAAAAATCTCAATGATTTAGTGGCAAAAATCGGCGAGCACATGGAAGCTGATTTCGTTGATCTGTATCGCGACGAGGTTGAGCAAGGTTATAATTCCAACGACTACCTGCAATTATTTCGTCACATTAAGGAAAATCGGTTGTTTTATAAAATGTTTTTTGATTTAGGCTTGGACAGTAACATTATTCTTTCGCATTATCAATATGATCAAGAGTTGGCACATAAACTGTTCGACAATAAATTTTTGGATTATCATGTGGCCTTTTTCCGGGCGGGTTTGAACGCGATTTTGAAGAAATGGTTAAGCAGTGATTGCCGGGAAACGCCGGAGGATATTTTGGAAATTTTTCGGAGCGAATACAAAAATAAGGTGTAATTTGTTATGATGTGTGTATGAACGCTTCGCCAGGCCAATCACCGCGGCGCGCGCGGAAATTAGTGAATCCGCGTGGCACGAATTTCTCGTGGGATCAACCGCGATTTTGGCATGATTTGTGGCGCAGACGAGTTCATTCATCATGGTTGATTGCGGCGACCGGTTTAGGCTTTTTGGTCGGTGTTGGTGTGGCAAACCTGGATGCGGCGCAATATTTTGTCGGTGCGTTTTGGCTGGTTGCGTCCATCATATTATTGATTTTGGCGTTAATTTCACGGACGCGTGCCATGATTGTTGTGATTGTTTTGGCGGGGATTTTGCTTGGTATTGCACGTGGCAATTGGGCGCTAGGTGAGTTGGCTAATTATCAAAATTTTATCGGACGAAGCGTGGAAATTGAAGCGACGGTCAGTGATGATCCGGGTTTGTCGGCCAGTAATTCCACGACGCTAAAATTAGACAGTGTAAAAATTCGTGTCGCGGCCGATGGTCATTCCCAAGCGATTGGCGGACACGTCTTCGCTAGCGTCATGGCTAATAAATCGGACATCAAACGTTCCGACGTGGTGCAATTGTCGGGCAAATTAAAGGATGGCTTTGGTAGTTTTTCGGCATCAATGTCGTATGCCAGACTCGATCGAATTACGGAGCTGCCGGGTTCCGATCCGGCACGCGAAGTACGCGATTTTTTTGGTCAAAAGTTGCGTAAAGTTATTCCGTCACCAGCGTCCGACCTCGGTATGGGAATTTTGGCAGGACAAAAAACTGCCTTGCCACCTGCGCTCACGGCTGCTTTTATCGCGGCTAGTTTGATGCATATCGTGGTCGCATCAGGCTATAATTTGACGATTTTGGTACGATTTGCTCGGCGTTTATTCGCCAAAATTTCGCGTTTGGCCGCGTTGATCTTTTCGGGCATGTTGGTGCTGGCCTTTGCCAACATGACCGGATTTTCACCGTCGATGATGCGCGCGTCGCTGGTCGCAATACTAAGTTTAATCGCCTGGTATTACGGCCGAAAATTTCATCCAGTGGTTTTATTATTGATTGTCGCAGTTATTACGGTGGCGCTCGATCCGACCAGTCTGTGGGGCGACGCTGGCTGGTGGATGTCGTTTAGTAGCTTTGCGGGCGTGTTGATTTTTGCGCCACTCGTTAAATCGTATTTTTGGGGTGACCAGAAAGAATTTCGGCCAAAAAGTAAACTGCGTAACATATTTAGACGTCAAAAAACTTTAAATATTAAATCAAATGATAGGCAAGATTTGGTTGAGAAAAAGCACTCAGTTCGTGAAATTTTTATCGAAACTTTTTCGGCGCAATTGATGTCGGCGCCAATTATTGCACTGATGATGGGACAATTCTCGCCATATGGACTGCTGGCGAACTTGTTGGTTTTGCCAATCGTGCCACTGGCGATGCTCATGACTTTTATTGCGGGCGTAGCGACGCTGGTTTTACCGATCGGACTGGTGACGACAATTATCGCGTGGCCGGCCACACAGCTGCTGAATTACATCATTGACGTGACGAGTTGGGTAGCGGATTTTCCGGGCGCCAACCAACAAGTTTCGTTCGGTGTGTTGCCAACCGTGATCGTCTTCTCGGTGATTTTGTCGTTGATTTTACTGATGAAATGTCGCACCAAGCATAGTTTTTACGACGATAATTTGTTAGAATAGGAGTGTGAATTTTCGGAACTTTGTTTCTAGTGGCGTTGGCAAATCGGCCGGCGCGTTATTACGATTAAAAGGCAGTCACGCTTCGGCTTTGCCCGGATTGATAATCGAAAAAATCGATCCACGATTTTTATTGCGTATTCTTAGCACATTACCGCTTGGTGTGGCCGTGATTTCCGGTACTAACGGTAAAACGACGACCACAAAAATGGTGGTGGAGCTGCTCGAAAAGAATGGCTTGCGCGTGTTTACAAACGACAGTGGATCGAATTGGGCGCGTGGCGTGGCCAGCGCGGCAGCTCAAAAAATGCGTGGTGGGCGGCTAGATTTTGACATCGCGGTGTTGGAGCTTGATGAAGCGCACGCCGTGAAATTCGTTCACCAAATTCAGCCACGATTCGCGCTGCTGTTGAACGTTTTGCGTGATCAGCTTGATCGTTTCGGCGAGATTGATACGACGGCCAAAATGTTGGCTGAAATCGCCAAAAATACGACTAACCAAATTGTGCTCAACGCCAACGATCCTCGCATCGCGCGTGATGAAAAAATCACGAAAGCGGCGGTGTCGTGGTTTGGTTTCGCGCCAAAATTGGCTTCTATTTTTCCAACTGATGAACAACTCCATGACACGAAAAAAGTCACGTTAGAGCAAACGCCCGCGCACCATTCGACAGATAAAATTCAGTTGGTCGATTTTGATAAGCAAAGTGTCGCTCAGTACGCGTTAGCCGGTCAAATGATTAGAGAAAAATTATCTGCTGGCGGTGCACATAACGCGCTAAATGGCGCGGCGGCGTTGGCGCTGGTTAAAGTAATTTTAACGACCAAAACCGCAAAAAAATCCCCGCGCTATTTCGATTTTGCGCGTAATTGCAATTTATTAGCGCGCGTTCAGCCCGCCTTTGGTCGTGGCGAAACGACGACGATCGGTGGGCGCATTGTATCGTTGAACTTAGTTAAAAACCCAGCCGGCTTCCAGTCGGTTTTACGCGGCGTCGATTCCAACATGCCGACTTTGTTTTTGGTCAACGATCAGTACGCCGATGGTCGTGATGTCAGTTGGCTATACGATGTGGATTTTCGAAAGTTTAAATATAATTCAACGGTGATGACAGGAGGCGTTCGGGCGTTTGATATCGCTTTGCGCCTGTCCTATGATGACGTCAAGGTGGCAAATGTGGAACCGGACATTGGTGTCATTCTGAAGCAATTTTTGCAAATCGATAGTAGCGAAGTGCAGATTTTTGCGACCTACACGGCTATGCTCGCGACGCGCCAATTGTTAACAAAATACATTAAAAGTGGGGAAAACCATGACTAAAATAGCTGAGCCAAAAATTATCAACATCGTGCAACTTTATCCGAGCGAAATGAATATTTATGGTGATAACGGTAATGTATTGGTGTTACAAAAGCGCGCCGAATTATATGGTTTTGCGCCACACGTTCAGCATTTAGAGCCCGGCGACTCCGCAGCCAAATTGCGTGCGGCCGATCTGATCATTGGCGGCGGTGGTCAGGATTCAGGACAGGCAAAAGTGACGGCGGACCTTCAGAAAAATGCTGCTGTGATTCGCGAAGTGGTGGCTAGTGGTGTTCCGGCCATCGTGATTTGTGGTTTATATCAGCTGTTTGGTAACCGTTTTGTGACGAATGACGGCGCAGAAATGGCGGGTGTTGGCGTGTTTGACGCCGAAACCATAGCCCAACCGCGGCGCTTGATCGGCAATATCGTGATCGATAGTGGATTTGGCCAATTGATCGGTTTTGAAAACCACTCCGGTCTAACATATTTAATGGATGGGCAGGCTAGCTTTGGCGCGGTGGTGTCCGGCTCTGGTAATAATGGTCAAGATGGCGATCCACGATTTGTGCGAACGGCACGGCGTGGTCGCATTCGCGAACGTAATGTTGGTGGTAGTGAGGGCGCGCGCTCGGTGAATTGTTTTGGCTCGTATTTACATGGTCCGATTTTACCTAAGAATCCGAGCTTGGCTGATGAATTATTACGCTTGGCCGTCGTTCGAAAATATGGTGAACAAAAATTACAACCGCTAAACGAAGATGCTGGGGTAGAACTGGCTCGTCTTGATGCTTTGGCGACCAAAGCGCGTGCGACCGCAATTAAACGTCCGCGTTAACATTAACTGTGCACCCAAACCGGCGTGCCAATTTGTGCAAAATTATAGACTGTGGCTGCGTCGGCTTTTTGCATGTTGATACAGCCGTGAGAGATGCCAGAATTAACTGGGCTGGCGCCGGTCGGGTTGAGCCACCAGGCCTCGTGGAACGCGTAGCCACCCGCGCCCCAATAAGTCACATAATGTATATTACAAAGCCAACTTGACGGCGAGCCTTCTGGCGTATTTGGTCCTGGATTTGGCATACAGACGCCTCCGTTAGGATTGCTGTTTGGATTTACGGTTGACATGATACTAGGTACGCCACCGTTTTGACGATCGCTTAACTGGCCGGACAAGCTAGCGCCACTTGAATCGTTACCGCCAACTTTGCTAAAGACTGTAAACAATCCGGTGATGGTTGGCGTGTCGGACTTGCCGTGCGAGGTCTGGTTGGTCGACCAAATTTGATTTGTGCCGTCATAGAGATGAACCGACCAATCGCTCAAATTTGCCTCAATCCAATGGTTATTTGGCGCGACGGTTTTGGACATGCTTGGTGTTGCGTTCGTGGTTGTAACGGCAATATTGGCTGAGTTACCGTTTGTTAGTGCGTTCATCATTTGTTTTGTTAAATCATCCACGTTATTGATATTCTGACCACTCTGGCCAGGTTGGATAACTTTGAGAACGGTTGCATTATCGGCGCCGACGATTTCTTGGCCGTTTATCGGTTTGCTCGGAATGACGCTTTGAACCTTGGTGTTGATGAAATCGCGCACTTTGCTGGGATCGAAAGTCACGTTCAATTGATTGCCATTCGGCGTGAAAGCAGTACTGTTTGCGATGTCGATTGGATCAGGATAATAAATAGTTCGACCGTTCAATTGAAAATTAATACGTTGTTCCAGCCTTTGATTGGCGTACTCGGTGGCAGTTTGAGCCGCGTTATTATTAACGGTCGGTTTGGCGGTGATGATGGCAACTTCGGTCATGGCATTGCGTGGCTGCGCAACTAAACCTTGGATGATGCTCTTCATCTTGCTCATGTCTACTACCTTGCCGTCAACGCTGGCTTGGTTGACGAAACGTTCGGCCGTTTTATCATAGACAACGCCGGCGTTTTGTGCTGAGCTAGTGATCAGAGACGGGAAAGCTTGGTCGATGAAGTTGGCTAATTTAGGCCAATTATACGAAGCCACCAGTTGAATTTTATGCTGGCCGAATACATTTAATCGATTAAGCCAGTTCTGGCTGGTCAACATGGCCTGAGTAGTAGTTTTGTCTATATTAATGCTAATGCCGAGATCGTTAGAGTTAGCCACCGCCGTTTTGCCTTGATAAGATAAGGTGAGCTGAATATTTCCCTCCATTTGGCCAATTGTGTTATGAATTGATAAAGCGTTTTGGCCACCGATATTCGCGCCTGCGACAGAAGTGCCGGGCGCCGCCACCGCGCTGTATTTAGTCACCAAAAACACGATGCCTCCAGATACGATCGCCAAACATAATAGAGTTAAAATAATTACTGAGTGTTTCTGCAACCAATCGCCTACTTTGCGGTAGCGCAAGTGCAAACCATTTTCGTGCTCAACGTCTGATATTATACGTTCTTTCAGATTATTCAATTATCTATCCTCCAACCCTGGCGCTATTTTAGCATAAACGAGTCCGCCGTGACAACCGCAACTCCTATTTAGAGTCGTCTTCGGCGTCCGGCAGCACGATGCCAAAATGCGTCACGCTCGCCAACGCGGATTTGGGATAGTTTAATTTATCGGCCACTGGTCCGACTACTGTTGAAATTATTTCTCGATCTGCCGATGGATCCGTTAACGTATTTTGCGTACTGGTATCGAGTCTACTTCTCTGTACGCCAAAAGTGACTTTTTCGACGATGCCAATTTTTTTATCTGGCGCATCGTTAAACTTAATATCAAACAGCTGTTTGGATCGTTCCACTACGAGCGCGTTCGGATTTTCTGGCGCTTGGTATAAGTTATAGGACGGTGTTTCGTCCTGCGATTGAGTAAGTGAAGCTTTAAATGCGACTAAGCCGAATTTTCCCAACCACAATTCCAGACCGGCCAGAGCTGCTTGATATGAATCGTGATCGGGCGTTCGGCTGAGCCATTTCCGCATTGTATTAACATGCTTGGGATCAGTTGTCTGATTAATCAGATCCTGCGAGAAATGAGTTTCGCATCCTAGATTGTGAATATTTCGTTCCGGCTCTATCCTCATTGCCGTTAAAGCTAAACTGCCTAGGCGACGTTGAAAATCCGGTAATTTCTTGAGTTTGTCCATGTTAGACATAAAATCGTCCTCGCGCTTCTCGTTTAAGAGATTGATCGCGAAAATATTCCTAATGCTGTAAGCTTCGCGCTGTCTATTAACCAAATCAATGGCCGGTTGCGCTATCAGTTTAGCGTTCCCCGAAAAATTGCCTTGCTCGGGCAATTTTTTCATTAAACCTTTTACTTCGCGTGACATTTACTTTTTTCATTATATAACGTATGATATGTAAAGTCAATGGGGGGGGAAAAAATGATCGGATTCTGGCGACACGTTTCAAGCTGGAAATTGAATTATGTTTTGTTTTAAGTAGTGATACCGTCGGTTGTGTTTACGATTGCTTTTCCGCCTGAAGCTTTTTTAGCTCCGCGACTACTTGCGCGCCGTGGCCTAACGGAGTGACGCGGCCGTAAATTTTTTGCACTAGTCCATTCGGGTCAATGATGAACGTCTTTCGTAAAATACCTTCGCGTCCAAATTGTTTTTTGCCCCAGGCACCATACAACTTCATAACTTTTAAATTGGCGTCAATTAACAGATCAAAATTGAGATTGTATTTCGTCTTAAACTTTTCGTGTGAAGCCGCTTCGTCGCGACTCACGCCCAGCACCACCGCTCCTAAATCGGTTAGGTCATCACGGACGTCACGCATACTACAGGCCTCAGTAGTGCAACCGGGCGTATCGTCTTTTGGATAAAAATACAAAACAACCCACTTGCCGACGTAATCTTTAAGGTCGTGAGACACGCCGGTTGCATCTTTAAGCGTGAAAGCTGGTGCTTTATACGGAACTGGTTGCATCATAATAAAACCTCCTAATTTATTTGCTCCAATATATCACAATAACTCTCAAAGAGATATAGGGCGCCCCCGATTGCCATAATAGGCCCTAAACAATCCGCGACACAGATTGAGAATCTACTTGGTTATGCTATAATCACCAGATGGAAACTATTGCAACTCCTAAGGTGCTTTCGGGAGACGAGCACTCCATCGTGTCCCTTATGAGTGAGGAGTGCCTGAGGCAAGTTATTACTGTACAGACACGGCTGAAAGAAGTGTTTGGTGACACAATATGGTTACAAGAACCGCCAGCTCTGCATATAACGCTCATGGAAGTTATATGCGATACGGATTACGGTAATCGTTCAAGATGAGAACTTTTTGAACGGTGGCACTCCAGATACAACTCAATCACATAAGGGGTGTTATCCTCATTTTCGCCATTTATTTTAACTTTTGACGAGCTTGAAGTGAGTCAACGAGTAATCATTATAAAAACTCGCCAGTCCGACGAACTTAATAAGATAAGAGCGGCGTTACTTGCGTGCATACAGCTACCTAAAGGAACGAAAAATCCCCCTAATATTACTCACTCAACGCTTGCCCGATTCACAAAACCTCTAGACCTTGAAGAAGTGGTCGAGAAGGCCAAATGGACTAAAACGGCCATCGTTCATCGCGTCACAGAATTTGCACTCGTCAAAGATTTAGAGCCACCAATTTTCAACGGTACTGCGATGGAGTGCTACCCACTAAGTGGTCAGACGAACCACGCAATATACTAATTTTTTATGGGCCAGGGTTTGGAGGATATCGTTTTGCTCATGTCAAATGTTGCTGTCATCGCGGGAGAGAAACCCAATGAGCGCGTCATAGTTACTGGCGTAATGAATCTTTGGGTGATAGTAAAAAATTGATTCGTGTTTTCTAGCGCCAACTAGAAATACTTGATAATCTGATCGGATTTCCGCTTGGGCAAGATCTGCGCCTAATTCGACATACATGCCTTTACCACACTTGTTATTATCAGTAAGAATTACATATATATCGCAATCCATAACCCCATCTATGTCCAACTTAGCTCGTCGTCCCGCTTCTTCCGGTTAATTTTCGTAGCCTCCAACAAGGTTATCCGTCCTCGTCCAATCATGTGTCACTGATAAACCGATTTTACGTAATGACTTATACAATTCACGAACACGCCTAATATCAGCGAGCTGAGCCGACACAAAAACCTTCATGTCATCCATGGTATATGATTCCATTGAAGTAGTCAATTCATTGATGCTAAAGTCGTTGACTGATCTATAGCTCGTATTGTATGTGAAGCAAAGACCTCGCTTCTTGTGCGCGCAAAGCCAAGCCAAGCCAAGCCAAGCCTCAAAATTATCTGAGTAAAAGTCGCCTAAATCATTACAGACAACTGGCTAATTCTACTTAAGAAAGTATCAGGAAACATAAATAAAATTACTATTGGTCGGGGTGAAAAGACTCGAACTTTCGACCTCACGGTCCCAAACCGCGTGCGCTACCAACTGCGCTACACCCCGATAACGCCATTATAGCAAATTTTATCGCCAAATGGCGTTATTCTGCGATTTCGGCGTTGGTCCAAACATGCGTCACGTCGTCTAAGCTATCTAGCGCGTCAAACAATTTCTCGAATTTGGCCACGGTTTCGCCCGAAATATTAACGGGATTTTTCGCGACATATTCCAAGTTTGCGTCGTCGATTTTCAAGCCAGCATTCATGAGATTTTTGCGCACTTCGTGCAATGATTTCATACCTGTGTAAGCAGTTAAGTCACCATCATCGATATCAGCGTCATCGGCGCCGCAATCCAAGACTTGCAGCAATAAGTCATCCGGGTTCGTAAAATTGGCGGGCTGGCCGGATAGTTTCAGACGCAAAACACCTTTATGTTCAAAGCCGAAGCTGACTGAACCAGGTTCCGCCACGTTACCGCCGTTTTTGGTAATCGCTGTGCGCACCTCTGGATAAGTGCGGTTTTTGTTGTCGGTCGCGGCCTCAATGATCAAGCCGACTCCGCCTGGACCGTAGGCTTCGTATAGCACTTCCTCGAGCTGTGCTGCGTTTTTGTCGGCCACGCGATCGATAGCGCGCTGAATGTTGGCGGCCGGCATGTTGGCGGCCTTGGCTTTTTCAATAGCCACGGCCAGTGACGGATTCATCACCGGGTCGAGGCCGCCGCGCGCCGCGATAGCGATAATGTTGCCGAGTTTAGTGAAAACAGCGCCGCGTTTGGCGTCGACGGCTTCTTTTTGGCGGTGGGTGGTTTCCCATTTGCTATGTCCTGACATAAAAACTCCTTGGTTAAAATTGTATAATTATGAAACCATTTTAGCAGATGACGGTGAATCTGTCAGCTTGCCGTGCAATTTTATCCGGATCTTATCAAATTCGTTTTTGTCTAATCAACCGAAAGTGATCTTTGAATTTGCTTGACGTGCTTAGTGGTTTACAGATAGCATCGTCATCAATTTAATTCCAAATAATAAAAAGTGATCCAAAACTTAAAACTCGCTCAGATACAGCTGATAATTTCCAATCCGAAGTTTCCAAAGTTGGACAACGACAACTGGACATATTTTAATTGTAGCGCATAATTTGTTATAATACAGTTATGCTTTTGGTGGGCTTTTTCCAGTGGTGGTATGGCGCGGGTTGGCGTGATGAAATGTCGCGCACTATAGCGTCACTCAGCCGGACGTCTGACTATTTTTCGATTTCGTTGTTACTAAAAACTTTTTTTCGGCCGTTTCGCCAAATTTCCGCCGGCGAACAGGGCAAAGGCCTCCAGGCCATGTTTCAGGCGCTTCTGGATAAATTGCTATCGCGTCTGATTGGCGCCTCCATTCGTTTTTTTATGATCATCATTGGTGCTATCGCGTTGCTAATTAGTGTGCTGATTGGCCTAGCTCGTCTGATTATTTGGCCACTGTTCCCTGTGCTGCCGTTAGCGGGCGTTGTATTAACGATCGCAATGGGGACGCCATGGAAATAAGTTTTGATTTTCGAGCTTTGCGCGCCATGAAAGCTCGTTATTTCGTCAAATTTGGCAAGCCGCTAAAAATCATTTCCAGCGTGGCGGCGGCGCTATTAGCCTTTGCTGGACTATTGATGCTCGTGGCAGGTCTGTCGGTTGGTTGGTTTATATTATTTTGCGCCAGCTGGCCGTGGATGGTTTATTTGTGGGTCTCGCGTGATCTGGCGAAATTACCGGTCGATCCCAAAAAGCGCAATAGCAAAGAATTGTCAGATATTTTAGAGGGCGATATTTTGGGCCTCATTCCGGATAATGCTTCGCCACGTGATTTGGGAATGGCGGTGATGCGCACCAACGGCGGATTGTTTTTCTTTGCGCGCTTTGGTGTCTCGGCTCGTTATTTGCCGGATTTATTGTCGGCTAATGCGACTGACACGCCGATAGTTTATCGAGAAATGTTGGCGATTGATCAGGATTTGTCACGTGAATTTGATCCGACGCATCCGGTTTCTGCAGTAACTATGACTGCGGCGCTGATTCGCACCAGCGCGCCGGCTAAGCAAGTGCTGGCTACGTTACGGCTCGACGAGGATGATTTGCTGTTTGGCGCTGAATGGTTTGCACATTTGCAGTTTTTGATTAAACGACATAGCCGGCCACTGAAAACTGGCGGTATTGGTCGCGATTGGGACTTTGGCTATATTCCGAATTTGGAACATTTCGGTATTAATGTCAGTGAAAAATATTCACACGGTCGGAGCTTAAACGCCCATATTGCGTCGCATGACGAACTGGTGACGCAGATGATTAATGTGCTCGGTGCCAGCGGTCGCAACAACGTAGCTTTAATTGGGCAAGCGGGTGTCGGCAAGGAAACCGTGATGGAATCGTTCGCGGAAACGCTGATGGATGCCGATTCTAAAATACCGGGCAGTTTACGATTTAACCAAGTGTTTCAACTCGACGCTAGTTCGCTCATAGGCGCGGCCGGTGGGCGTGGCCAGATTGAGAGCTTGGTAAATAGTTTGATGAGCGAGGTTTATCGCGCCAAAAATATTATTTTATTTTTAAACCACGCCGAATTGTTTTTCCGGGATGGCAACGGCGCGGTCGATATCTCGAATATTCTACAGCCGGTTTTGCAAAACGGCACAATTCGAATTATTTTGGCGCTCGATGAACAGATTTTTTTGCAAATTTCACAGGCTAAGCCGTCGCTGGCTGCCGACCTCAATCGCTTGCAAGTGGCACCAACCGATGAAGGTGACACGATTCGCGTTCTACAGGATCAGATCATAACGATTGAATTTCAGAAAAAGGTTACTTTCATGTATCAAGCCATCAAGGAAGCGTTTCGCCTGTCTGAGCGCTACATTAATGACGTGGCGCAACCGCAAAAATCGATCCATTTGTTGCAGAACGCGACCAATTATGCACAAAACGGCTTGGTGACGGCACAATCGGTGGTGGATGCCATTGAAAAAAATCTTGGCGTTAAAGTTGGTGGCACTGGCGTGACGGATGACGCGGACGAGCGCGACAAACTATTGAATCTCGAAAAATTGATTCATGAGCGCATGATTGATCAAGTGCCGGCCGTCAACGCGGTGTCCGCCGCGATTCGCCGGGCGCGTGCCGGTGTGCGCAATGAAAATCGACCGATCGGAACGTTTTTATTCCTCGGTCCGACCGGCGTTGGTAAAACCGAGTTGGCGAAAAGTTTAGCCGCCGTTTATTTTGGCGACGAATCGCACTTGATCTCGATCGATTTGAACGAATACGTGCGAGCCGACGACGTCCAGCGCCTGATAGCCGATGGTGCGACCAACTCGAACTCTCTGACGGCACAAGTTATGAAACAGCCGTTTTCGGTAGTGCTGCTCGACGAGATCGAAAAGGCGCATCCGAACGTCTTGACGGCGCTGCTACAAGTGCTTGACGAAGGTGTCATGCTCGATATCAATAACAAAAAAGTTAGTTTTCGCGATACTATTTTGATTGCCACGTCAAACGCCGGCGCGACGCGGATTCGGCAATACATAGAAGCCGGTTATCAAGTTGAGCAATTTTCACAAACCATTCAGGACGAGCTGATTAATTCACACCAGTTTGCGCCGGAATTCCTGAACCGATTTGACGAAATTGTGGTTTTTAAACCGCTCTCGCCGACTGATTTATTGCAGGTCGTCGCGCTGATTTTGAAAAGCGTTAACCAAACTTTGGCGCCACAAAAAGTTGCCGTCGCGGTCGATTCGGATGCCCAGGCATTGTTGGTGCGCGCCGGTTACGATCCGCGTTTGGGCGCACGACCGTTGCGGCGCGTGGTGCAGCGCACGGTGGAAAATATCGTATCGCAAAAATTATTGAGTGGCCAGTTGCAGCCGGGGCAAAGTCTACGTATCACGGTGGCCGACATTCAGAGTTCGGGCGGGTTAGTGGATGCTAACCAACAAACTCAAACGCCAACACAAATTAGCGGAGCGATTGCATCACCATCCGTCGCGATACAGTCGTCAACGGTGCCTGGCGCGCCTGGCGAACAGCCTGGAAATCTCAATAATACGACATCGAATTCGTCATCTACGGGCAGCGCTCCTTTGCCACGTGCCTAAATTACGATTCGTGATTGGGTCGGCCTTCTAAAATAACTACGGCTTGGTTGGGTTTTAGCCGGAGTCTGTGACGTCCACTCGTTATTGGCGCCGTACTAGCTAAGATCGTAATGTGACGACGGTGATCATAGGTGGGATAAATTGTGCTGTATTTGGACAAGTTGGCGAAAACTTTGATTTGGTCGCCTGAGTCTAGTTGATAAGCGAACGCCACTGCTTTGCGCGATTGATGTTCTAGATAACGAAAGCCACGTCCGGATCGTAACGGTTCGCAATTCGAGCGTAACCGCAACAAAGTTTTATATAAATCAAGATTGGAATATGGTTCATTGAGCTCAGTCTGCACGTTGTTTGTTTTGTAATTTGCGCCGACGGGCAGCCAAGGCTGGGCCAAGCTAAAACCGGCGTTCGGCGTGTTATTCCATTGCATTGGCCCGCGTTCGGCGTCGCGACCAACTCTTAGTCGTGGGTGCGCCTTGTTGAGGGGACCGCGAGCTTGCTCCGGTGTAATTTTGCTGTTGGTCATGCCCAGCTCTTCACCGTAGTAAATAATAGGCGTGCCCGGTAACATAAGCTGCAAGAGAGCCACAACTCTGGCTTGCTTCGCACCGTAGCGGCTGGCGAGGCGGCTACGATCGTGATTACCAAAACAATAAAACGATCGATAGCGTCCACCGAAATTGGCCTGTTGTTCCGTGATTAAGCGCTTCAGTTGTTTGGCGTCATAATCCACACCCGTACCAAATAAAAATGGTGCTCCGACAGCTGGATTTATGCTATATAAAAACTCGTATTGATCGCGCGCCGGACAGACGCTGACGGGGAAGTCTAAATCTGGGTAATGTTCATAAATAATAATGCGATTGTCGAATTGTTCGACTGTCGCGCAAATTTCGCTTAAATAAGCTTTCAACTCGGGGGCGAATAAATTATAAATCTGATATTGATATTTTTGTCCCTGATACGGTCGGCTCAAATCTAATTTACGATGCGACCGAATGGGGTTATTGAAAAAGCGCTGATCTTTGGCTATGTAGTCGATAGCGTCGGTGCGCAGTCCATCTACGCCCATGCTCAGCCAATACCGAATTACGTCTAACATCGCTCGACGCACTTCCGGGTTAGCCCAGTTCAGGTCAGGCTGCGACGATAAAAAACTGTGAAGGTAATATTGTTTAGTAGCGGAATCGAACTGCCAGGCCGAACCGCCGAAATCACTTCGCCAATTATTAGGCTCGCGGCCCTCTTTTGGATCGCGCCAAATATACCAATCGCGTTTCGGATTGTTTAGAGACGAACGAGATTCCTGAAACCACGCACTATGCGAAGATGTGTGGTTTGGTATGTAATCAATCATGACTTTGATACCGAGATGATGAGCTTTATCGAGCAGCTGTTTAAAATCGGCCAAATCACCGAATAGTGGATCGACATCATAATAATCACTCACGTCGTAGCCAGAATCATGCATCGGTGATTTATAAAACGGCGACAACCAAATGGCATCAACGCCCAAACTGTTAACATTGCCTTTGAGATAATCGAGTTTTTCAATAACGCCCCGCAGGTCGCCATTACCGTCGCCCGACGCATCGCAAAAACTACGCGGATATATTTGGTAAATGCCGTTAACGTCAGCCCATCTATTCATTGCTATTATTATAGCGAGCTATGGTTATTTTTCAACTAGCTTTGGTACAAGTTTGACTAAATTATTATTGCCCTTGTAACGGCACCACAAACCACATTAAAATGATAAATTCAATAATTAATAAATTGGTGCGGGTGCAGAGAGTCGGACTCTGGTTTCAAGTTTGGAAAACTTGAGTATTAACCGCTATACGACACCCGCATAACTGTAAAATTATACCATATTATTTACGGCTATATAATTTTTTATAACAAAAAATCGCGAAAATCACTTCGCGATTCGGATAATTCTGGGGTAAGATACAGGGTTCGAACCTGCGACCTCCGGAGCCACAATCCAGCGCTCTACCACTGAGCTAATCTCACCACGGCGCAACTATCGTATCAGATTTGATGTGAAAAGGCCATAGCAACGGTTAAATTTCACGGAATGTCTCAATATGGGCGCCGAGCGAGTTGAGTCGCTTGTAGAAATCTTCGTAACCGCGATTGATATTGTACACGTCGCGCAAAATCGACAGTCCGGGCGCCGCCAGCATTGCCAGCAAAACCACGACCGATGGCCGTAACGCCGGTGGCGCAACGATGTCGTTCGGCTTCCATTTAGTTGGACCGGTGATATAAACGCGATGCGGGTCGACCATTTCGACGTTGGCGTTGAGTTTCGCCAGTTCGGTCAAATAAATCGCGCGATTGTCATACGACCAGTCATGAATCAGCGTGCGGCCGTGCGCCACCGCTGCAATCAGGCCGAAAAATGGTAAGTTATCCATATTGAGCGCGCCGGGGAAGCCGGCGATTTTATCCTTGGGCGCGATTAAAATCGATTTGTGCAGCGTGATATCGGCCAGCGCGGTTTGGCCATTTTTCGCTAAATATTGATCGCTGACCGTGAATTTTTGTCCCATATTTGACAATAATGCCATCTCAACGTCTAGCTCTTCAATCGGGGCGCGACGCACGGTGATTTCGGAATTGGTCACGATTGCGGCCGTCATAAAGGAAAACGCTTCAATCGGATCCTCGCTGACGAAATATTCAACAGTCTTGTTAATTGCGCGTCGGCCATGCACAGTCAAATTAGTCGTACCGAGCCCATCAATCTGTACACCGAATTTTTGCAAAAAGTAACACAAATCCATCACCATGTAATCATTCGAGACGTTACGCATTTTGGTCACACCCGGATACAACGCCGCCGCCATCAGTAAATTCTCGCTGGTGGTGTTACCGCGTTCGCTCAGAATAATGGTTTTTTGCGGCGCCTTGGCTTTTACTTTGACGTCGTAATAATCAGTGTCCGGCGCGGCTTCGACGCTCATGCCGTAATTTTCCAGCGCCCTGAGATGCGGTTCGACCGTGCGCGTACCGAGGTTACAGCCGCCAGCAAACGGAATGCGAAACTGCGACTCTTGATGCAACAACGGCCCCAAAAACATGATAATCGAGCGGGTTCGTTTGGCTGAGGCGACATTCATGTGCGCTAGATCCAGCGTTTTCGGACGAATAATTTCTAGATCGTTGCTATCACCGAGCCAGTGAACTTTAACGCCGATTGATACTAAAACTTCGATGATGCGTTTGACTTCTTCGATGCGGGCGACGTTGCGTAGAATAGTTTTGCCTTGATTCAGTAGTGAGGCACAGAGCAAGCCGACCGCTGCGTTCTTGCTGGTGTTGGTCGTGATTTCGCCGGATAGTTCGTGGCTGCCGTGCACGCGCAAATTGAGTTTGCCGTCGTCGTTAACAGATAAAATTTCCGAATTTAACACGTCGGAAATGCGCGCAATGATTTCCAGACTGATGTTTTGGGCGCCGCGTTCGATGCGGTTGATGGCACTCTGCGAAGTGTTGAGTCGATTTGCCAATTCGGTTTGCGTCAAGCCGTGGTCGTTGCGCAATTCAGTCACCACGTTGCCAATTTTTTTACGATAATCATCTTTCGTCATTAAACAATTCCTCCAAGTTTATGAATAATTCGTCAATAATTATATCACATGTGATATAAATGCAATGATGTTTGATAAAAATACAACAATTTGGCGGACGGTTTGGCATGATGTTATAATACGAGCGGTATTCGCCCCGGTAGCTCAGCGGATTAGAGCAGGAGGCTTCTATCCTTCGTGTCAGGGGTTCGATTCCCTTCCGGGGTACCAAAAAATTATTGAGTATTCAATTGTTATGTGCTATCATATCCCCATATCAGACATAACCGTGTTTAAGGAGCAACGCCTATAAT
>JBAQVB010000023.1:0-2109 GCA_049297855.1 Candidatus Nanoperiomorbaceae bacterium | reverse complement strand
TACGACTTTCAACTGGTACGGCATATTGCGCTAGCATGTAAAAAATATCAATTCATGAATGCTAAAATTATTGGGCTAACAGCATTATCCCTAAGGAAAAGCGCCGATAATCGTTATAGAATCAATTGACATTGTGAACTGTATTTGTTGTCGTTGGGATCGATGCCGGCTATTATGATCCATTAATACAAACCGGCGATTCAGGTGAGATCGAGAATAGCCAGGATCACAGTTTGTTTTTTCGCGGTTTTTTGCTAAAATTATCAGCGTAATGAATGCGGATGGGACGAACAAAGATGTTCGAAAATATGTGGTCGGGCGAAAAAATGCCGGTGCACCAACTTTACGGATTCCGCATGATCGCCAGATTTCATTCCACGCAACGGAGCGGCACATGGTGACACCACCGATGCGTCAGATCATGACAACCAAAACCAAAGATAACGTCAAAGAAATCGCACCCCATAATTTTCAAATTACGCACAATTATCACCAATCCAGACCACGACCGATTTTGCGTTCGACACAGCCAAAAGAAATCGCCGTTCCAACTCGACCGAGCGCTCAGTCCGCACCATCACTAGCGCCGATTCGTCCGGCTGGACAGCCCACTCAAGTCGCCGCGGCCAATCTCATTCGGCGACAAATTCAACAAATCGACGATCCGAACCGAGAAATTATTGAACACGCTAAACAGTCAACTACGCCAAATAAAACGACCGACACGGCGCGCCTTTTGTCGTCCAATTTTTTATTCCATTCCGTGGCCGACGCGACCGCTCAAAAGCGCGCCACCGCCGAGGCTCAGAAAAAATATCACACTGCTTGGCGCCGGTATTATCAACAATATTACGAACACTATTACGCGGCCGAAATGGCGCGCCAAGAAGCCGAACGCCAGAAAGAATTCGCAACCCAGCACGCACACGAACTTAATAATAATTTTTCGCGCAATTATTTGGGCGCGGCGGCCGGCAAAGCGACTGCCATATTGCGTGATCATGGCACTATCGAAGGCACAGAAAACGCACGCGCGGCCGAAATGAATAATCTGCGCTACAGTATTTTGTCGCGTGTGCACCAGTCCGCCAAAAAGGTTCGGCGGTCACGTCACTTTATTCCGGCGATTGCAGCTGTGGTGATGATCTTAATCGTGTCATTTTTGCAATTTAACGGGGTGATTTTCGCGACCGTCGCCAATTTCGTGAGCCCCGGCAACACCAGCGGCCAAAGCATCATCGTTGGCACCGGCGCCAATCAACCGATCGGATCGGATTCTCAAATCATCATTCCGAAAATCAACGTTCAATCACCCGTGCAATACGGCGTCAACGATTTATCCGAACAAGGCGCCCAAACCGCGCTTCAAAACGGGCCGATTAATTATCCCATCGCCGCCGCTACTGCTGTGCCAGGACAAAAGGGCAACACCGTTGTTTTGGGTCATTCGTCGGCCGATTGGTTTGCGCCGGGCAATTTCAAATTTATTTTTGTGCAGTTGAACCGCCTAAGTGAAGGCGATCTGTTTTATCTGGACTACCAGGGCACGCGTTACACCTACCGTGTGACGCGCACCCAAATTATCGCACCAACGCAACTGGGCGCGCTCAATCTCGGCACTAATCGGCCTTATGCTACACTGATAACCTGCGATCCGCCGGGCACAGCCACTAACCGCTTGCTGGTGGTCGGCGAACAGATTTCACCCAGTCCTGATCAAACTGCCACCACCCAAACCAATGGTGGTCAAACCGCCGACCAAATTACCGGTTCACCACCCACGCTATTAGAAAAAATTTTCGGCGGCAAATAAATAATCAAATCAGTTCGTCGTCATGGTTGAACTCTGCAAAACAACCGTATTATCGCCGCCACTTGCTTTGCGATTAACCAACGAATAAACGTATTTATTGTCACTCGACAGCGCCGCCGCGCCATAGCCGGTCGTGATTGTTTGACGATTCTGGCCGTTAAAGTCGAAAATCGCCAGTTGTGGCTGGCCACCGTTTGAGCTAATACCTACAAGATGATAATCATCTAACCAAACCAACTGCGTGGACGGCGCGCTCAATTGAAAATCATATTTCTCCGCCGTTTCCAAATCATACG
>JBAQVB010000022.1:0-6193 GCA_049297855.1 Candidatus Nanoperiomorbaceae bacterium | reverse complement strand
TTGCGAATTCTGCAGGGCTGGCCACGCCACGAAAACAACTAAAAAAATTAAACCGGCAATCGCTAAAACCAACGCTACTTCAATTATCGTAAAACCTGAAGTTACAGTTGAACGTTCAGATCGTCTCTCTTGTTGGATCATCCTTTTTCTCCTTCTTTTTCATACTTTTTCTTGCCGTCCATTTAATCACAAGCGAGATGGCGTGTCAAGCGTCTATCGCTATTTTTCCGTCCAACCTGGATTATACGCTTATAAAACATGAAACTTGCGTCTAATCTTCTATATCAGCGATGACTGACAGATCAGCTAGCAAACTATCGCTTTTGTTATAAAACTGGCGGATTATTGCGACTACTTTATTCAAGGAAGTTTTAGTTTGGCCTTTTTGTATTATCTCAACCAAATCTTGAGGTTTTTCGCCTAGATCGTGCGCCAGCATGAGGGCGGTTGCCGTTTGAGTGATTTGTCCGGGATCGGGGCTTTCGACATCCGCGACGAGGGCGTCGTTCCATTCGTCGGCCAGCTCAGGATTAATCAGATCTTTGGATTCATGCATGAGCCACGGAACTGCTTTCTGCGCGGCTCGCTGCCTTATAGAATCTTCTTCATTTTGCATCTTTTGGGCTAAAAGCTCATGTTCTTCAAAATCTTTTTTATTGAGGCCAGTGAATTTTTTATAGGCACGTTTTAGTCCGAGCTCGCCAATCTCTCGTGAATTCAATGGAACACCGTTGAAAATCGTTGTAATGTTTGCGCCATTGTCATACGCATTGTGTAAGTCCTCAATCGCGTCGGGCAAAATGTCAGAGATTTCGCCGGGTTTGGATTCGCGCGCGGGTTGAAGCAAGCCCGTCTTGCCTTCCCTGTCATATTTTTCGTCATAAGCCATGTCCCACGCGTTATCTTGGCTCGTCGCATGAGTATCGGGAACGACGGATTGCGGATCCGAGGTCGGTGGCGCAACCACCTGCCATTGATTAGTTGTTGGATGTCCTTGTTCTTGTTCTGCATTGGGCATCGAATTTTTGCTGCTCATTGTTAGCTCCTTTCAGCTGATCGCTAGATTATTGATATAACTGGATGCATGGTAGCATATTTTTGTGTTATTGTAAACAGCTAAAATTGCTTGGTCGTTCAAATAAGTCGAGATAATGAAAAATCGCCCGAATGGGCGACCGAAAAACGTTTTTTCATGCGTGGTGCGCGAGGAGGGAGTTGAACCCTCACCTCGAAACCGAGAGCAGATTTTGAGTCTACCGCGTCTACCATTCCGCCACTCGCGCAAACTGCTGGCCAGAATTATAACACATCGATCATTGCCGGCCAAGTCTTGCGCTGGGTTAATAATCCTGCTAAAATAGCAACATAATGAAATCCACAGAGAGGAAAAAGGCATCGGTTGGCGACGCCAAGAAAACTATGATCGCAACGCTCGTCAGCACAACTTTGCGCCTAGTTATACCGGTGATGGGATTGTTTTTGTCAGGGCTCGTGGTTGATGCGTTACGCGGCCAGCCAGCTTTTTTCGCGATTATTGGCATGGTGCTCGGTTTTGCGGTGGCGGCGAAATTGATTTACATGCAAATTAAATCTTTAGATACGCCGCTAACGAAGGCCGTGTTTGATGCCGATAAATATGACGCGGATAAAACTGCCGATAAAACCAAGACTGAAACCGACATTCAACAAACAACCTCATTAAAAACTAAATCGCCCGGGTCGTCTCACTCAAATTCGCCAACCGCCAATCACCGCAAACAATCGCATCGATCCAAAACAGGAGCGCGTGAATGAACATTGATATCGCGGCGCAAACGGTTTTTTCGGTGGGCGGTTTTGCGGTGACCAATTCCCTACTGTTGTCGGTGTTGGCGCTCCTTTTTACGAGCGGATTTATGATTTACGTCGGGCACAAAATTACGGTGCAGCGCCAACGCGTTTACGGTGATGACACTGACGTTTACAACCAGGAAATTTTTCACGAAAAGGTGGTACAAGCGCGCGGTGGTTTTTTCACGCGTCTGACGTTGTGGACGATTGAGGCTTTGTATCGAACCGTGCGCACGGTGATTCCGAACCACAAAATAGCGAAACACGTGGCGCCGTTCACGATTTCAATTTTCTTTTTTGTGATTTTTAATTATTATTTTGGCTTGCTACCGTTTGTTGGCGAAGCTATAACTTTGCACCACGTGCCGCTGTTTCGTGGTGGCGCGAGCGACCTCAGTTTTACCTTTATGTTGGCGATTCTAACGATTGTCATGGTGCAAGTTTACGCCGTGCGAGCGCTCGGTTGGCGCACTAATTTACACCGTTATTTCGTCAATCCATTACGCGATCCGATTGGCGCTTTTGGCGGCCTGCTGGAGTTGATTGGTGAATTTTCGCGCATGTTGGCGCTGTCGTTTCGGTTATTCGGCAACTGCTTTGCCGGAGAAGTTTTGTTGTTGGTGGTGCAGGCTTTGACTCATTTCGTTTCACCGGCCGTGCTGCCGTTGTTTTATTTCTTTGAACTGTTCATTGGCGGTATCCAGGCCTATGTTTTCTTTATGCTCGCGACGGCATTTATTAGCATCGCGGTCGGGTCGGCGGTTCCCAAAAAAACGCCTGATTTTGCGGATTCAACCAAGGATGATAAAATGGTGGAATCAAAGGCATAAAATTTAAATTAAGGAGGAAATAATTATGCAACAATTGGCTTTTGCGCTGGCTTATGGTATCCCAGCACTCGGGGCAACATTGGGCGCCGGTATGATCGGTATGGCGGCCTTAAATTCGGCCGGGCGTAATCCGGAGAAAATTTCACAACTGCAAACCATGATGATCGTCGGTATTTCGTTTATTGATGCGCTCGGTATCATCGGTTTAATCGCGGCTATTCTGTCGAAAGTGATGTAATGATTTGGCGCGAACTGAATGGTTCGTGGCGATGAATAATTAGTTATTAGTTATGGGAAATATTTTTACATCTCTTGGCATCAACTGGCAAACCATGATTTTTCAATTGATTGCGTTTGCAGTGTTGATTTTTTTGCTCGCAAAATTCGCTTATCCGCCAATTTTGGCTATGCTCGATCGACGCGAGAAGATGATTGAGGAATCAGTGGCCAACGCGAAAAAAATGAATGAGCAATCGCGTCATTTGGACGAGGAAATTGATCATAAGTTGGCGGACGCGACGGCGCAAGCACAGGAAATTGTTAGCGTAGCGCGCGAACAAAGTCAGCAAATCGTTCTGGATGGCGAAGAGGCGGCCAACAAGCGTGCCGAGGCTATCGTGGCGGCCGCGCACAATCAGCTCGAACAGGACGTTGAAGCAGCGCGAAAAACTTTACGCGCCGACACAGTGCAATTAGTAGCCAAAGCGACGGCACAGATTTTGCATGAGAAAGTCACGTCAGCGGCCGATCAGCGATTAATTCGCGAAATTGTGGCGGAACATGCATCTAATGATCGCGGGGACGATCGTGCGTAAGATTTCTTATCCGAAACTAGCTAAGTTCGCCGCTGATAAATTGGTGGCTGGTGAGTCGACGAAGCGCCTGGCTCATGTTTTGGCGGAAACTTTGCGTCAGCGCGGCGAAACTCGGCGCTGGGAAACATTGTTGCGCGACACTGCGGTGGCTCTGGAAGTTGATCACGGTATTTTGAGCGCAGAAATCACCAGCGCGCACCGTTTGAGCGACGATAATTTGAAGCGTCTCAGCGATCAATTACGTCGTCAAACTAAGGCGCGCACCGTGCAACTAACGCAACGAATTGATGAGTCGCTAATTGGCGGTTTCACTATACAAACGCCGCGCAGTACTATGGACAACTCAATTGCCCATAAGTTGCAGGAGTTGCAACGGATATGACACGGCGACACCGGGTTCGCTCGCTAAATGAAAGGAGAAAAAATGGCTGAGTTATCAGTAACGGAATTATCGCGCGAGTTGCGCGAAGCGATTGAAAATTTGGACGTCAGCGAAGGATTGGAACGCGCCGGCATCGTGACGCGCGTTGGTGACGGCGTGGCGTGGGTGCACGGTTTGCGCGAAGCCGGTTCGTCGGAAATACTGGAAATTGAAACTCTTGATGGTGGTACGACGCGGGCGTTCGCCTTGAATTTGGCGGAGAATGAAATCGGTGCGGTGTTACTCGGTGCGGAAACCGAAGTGTCGGCCGGTGCCAAAGTGCGCTTAACTGGCCGAGTTGTGTCGGTTCCGATCGGATCGGAATTATTGGGGCGAATCGTTAATCCATTGGGTGAACCGTTGGATGGTCTGGGCGCGATTAAAACCGATAAACGCGGTTTGGTGGAACGACCAGCTCCGGATGTCATGTCGCGCAAATCTGTCGAGGAACCTCTGATGACCGGTCTAACG
Source organism: Candidatus Nanoperiomorbaceae bacterium (assembly GCA_049297855.1). GTDB lineage: Bacteria > Patescibacteriota > Saccharimonadia > Saccharimonadales > Saccharimonadaceae > CAXYVX01. Next base: position 1,826 of record JBAQVB010000022.1, on the reverse strand, counting down.
GCGATTGATACCATGGTGCCGATTGGTCGTGGCCAACGTGAATTAATTATTGGCGATCGCCAAACTGGTAAAACCGCGATTGCTTTGGATACGATGATCAATCAGGCGCGGCAAGACACCGGAGTTGTCAACATTTATGTAGCAATTGGTCAGAAATTATCCAAAATTGCGCACTTAGTTGAGCGTTTGAAAGCCGAAGGTGTGATGGAACAAACCATCGTGGTAGCGACCAGTCCGGCCGATCCGGCCTCCCTGCTCTATTTGGCGCCCTACGCCGGCGCAGCGATGGGTGAATATTTTCGCGATAGCAAACAGCACGCGCTGATTATTTATGATGATTTAACAAAACACGCCAACGCCTATCGCCAGATGTCACTGTTGTTGCGTCGTCCGCCGGGACGTGAAGCTTATCCGGGCGACGTGTTTTATCTGCATTCGCGCTTGCTCGAACGCGCGGCCAAGTTGTCCGACGCCTTGGGCGGCGGGTCGTTAACTGCCTTGCCGATTATTGAGACGCAGGCCGGCGATATTGGTGCTTACATTCCAACGAACGTGATTTCGATTACCGATGGTCAGATTTTCCTGGAAACAGATTTGTTCAACCAAGGTGTGCGACCGGCTATTAACGTTGGTTTGTCGGTGTCGCGCGTCGGTGGCGCCGCCCAGTCAAAAGCGGTTAAAAGCGTGTCCGGCAACTTACGACTGTCGCTGGCACAGTTCCGCGAACTGGCTAGTTTCGCTCAGTTCGGTTCGGATCTTGACGCCGACACCAAAGCCCGCATCGGTCGCGGGCAGCGTTTGACCGAATTATTAAAACAGCCGCAATATTCGCCACGTGGTATTTGGGAGCAAGTAGTCAGTGTGGTGGCGGTTAACTCAGGCGCGTTTGACAAAGTGCCGGTGGCGAAAATTCACGATGCAACTGAGAAATTGATCGCGCGAATCTGGTCTAAATCTAAAGACTTTGCAAAGGCGTTGAACCGTGGCGATCAAAAAATTAACGCCAAGTCCGATGAATATGCCAAAATTGTTGAATTTGCTAAGCAAACCACGGCTGAATTCGCCGTCAAACCGGAGGCTAAATAGATGCCGAGCGTCCAGCAAATTAAGTCGCGCCTCAAATCGGTCAGCGCCACCAAACAGATCACTGGTGCGTTGCAACTGGTCAGCGCGTCCAAAATGCGGCGCGCTATGGTTGATGTGCGACGCACGTTGCCTTACGTGACGGCAACGCGGCGGTTGCTGGCGGATTTGGCGCGCGACGCGTCTATTTTAGAGACCAACGGTTTGTTCAAACGACGGATTTTGACGCGACGGTTACTGATCGTGATTTCATCCGATTCGGGACTGGCGGGCGCTTATAATTCCAAAATTACGCACGAGTTGTCAGAGCAATTACAAACCGACGTGGCTCGCCATGTCACAACTGCGGTAGTTACCGTCGGTCGTAAAATCAGTGAATTCGCCAACAAATTGCGCGGCGTCACGGTTTTGGCCAGTTTTGTACCGTCGCCAGAAGCGGATGATGCCGCGATCAATTCGTTATTAAAATTAGTCGTTGACGAATTTCGCTCTGAGCATTACGACGCCATCGACGTCATTTACACTAAATTTCACTCGAGCCTCAATCAAACGGCGATCGCGGAACATTTGTTGCCGATCGGACGCACCGGTGATGACGCCACAGTTGATCAACAATTAGATGCTAAATTTGAACCGTCGCGTGCGGCGGTGCTCACGGCGGTATTGGAACGATTATTGCGCGCCGAAATCGTCCAAGCCCTGCTCGATTCGCGCGCCAGTGAACATTCAATGCGCATGATGGC
>JBAQVB010000021.1:0-7989 GCA_049297855.1 Candidatus Nanoperiomorbaceae bacterium | reverse complement strand
TGTGCCCTGGCGACACGCGTACTCCCAATCCTGATAACGCCGCCGTTGAAACGAAGCTGTCGACCAACCAAGGTTACTGCCAATCGTTATAGAGATTTAATGATCATATAAATTTATCAAGCAAAACCAAATTCTTTCCGCTCACAGCCAGTCGCATTGCCGCGTCTGAGTCGGTTTCGTTATAGAGATGAGCTAGACCGTTCGTTCTATTAATGCTTTTTTAATTATGCTACAATAATCGCATCGTCAAAATTAAACGAAAGAAGTATTATGTCTCCGAACCAAAACGCAAACCCCAGCCATACTAATAGTCAGCCCAACAACCAACCAACAACGCCGGCCGGATCTGGTGCGGTGACCCCAATGGCTAGCATTTTTGGCCAGACCGCAGCGTCGGCGGCGTTGAATGATCAAATAATGACGAATCCGAATCCGATTTCAACCGCACCTGCACCAGCGCCAATAGACCAGCCGGCACAACCAACGACTATACGTAATCAGCCAACAACGCCAATAGCGTCATCATCCGCGCCGGCTCAGCTAGCGTCCACTCCGCCAACTACCAAACCAGCCGGCGATTCGCCCACGCCCACTAAAAAATCACATAAAAAATTGATTATTGCCATCATCTCGGTTGTGGTTGGCGTTTTGGTGATTGCTGCGGCTATTGTGGCTTTAATTTCGGCGGGCGTAGCTGAGTCGCCGAATCGGAAAGATTTAATCAGCAAAATAAAAAGCGGTAGTCAACAACTGACGTGTGGCGACATTCGAGCGGCGATCGGTGGATCGGATTATGTTAATCTCATGAAAACTTACAATAAAAAAAGTTACAACAGTCTAACTAAATCTGCTAATTTGATAAAATCTCTTCCAAACGTTCAGAACCAGGATCAATTAAAAGAGGTTGGCCTTGATAAACTTGATCTTAAAAAAGCCTCGACCGACCAGATTTTGACGGCTCTTTATGGCAAAGCCATCGCTTATAGCAAAAATGATTGCACAAAGAAAGCGGACGGTGTGAATATACGGACTGCGTCTAGCGCCCGTATTTTCAGCCAGCGGCCATAATAATTAGTGGCAAGTTAAATAGTGAAATCAGCCACGTGTTCACAACAGAGCTAGTGGCATAATGTGGATGGACGCGTCTAAATGTTGAACCGAAATTCCACCACATCACCGTCGCGCATGACATAGGTTTTGCCCTCAGTGCGAATTTTGCCGGCAGCGCGGGCGGCGGACTCTGAGCCGGCGACAATTAAATCAGTATAGTTGATAACTTCGGCGGCAATAAAACCGCGTTCAAAATCGCTGTGAATGACTCCGGCGGCCTGAGGCGCGGTGGCGCCACGACGAATCGTCCAGGCGCGAGTTTCCTTGGCGCCGGCCGTCAAAAAACTCTGCAAGCCGAGCGTTTCGTAGGCGGTTTGCGCTAACTTTTCCAGCCCGGATTTTTCCACGCCGTAATCGGCCAATAATTCGGCCGCGTCGGCCTCATCCAGTTCGCGGATTTCATTTTCCAGTTCCGCGCAGACAAAAACACAGCTGTTCGAGCCATGTTTTTCCGCCAAGGCGCTCAGTTCGGCCTGTTTAGTTTCATCGGTTAAATCGTTTTCACTGACGTTGAATAAATAAATGACCGGTTTCGTAGAGAATAAATTCAAGCCATCCAAATTGTCGCGAATTTTGTCGATTTCAGTTTGATTATTGGCGAAGTGATCGGTCGTGGTGTTAAAGAGCGGCGCGAATTCAGCCGGCACGCGGCCTTCGAGCAACTGGTTTTGGACGCTAGTCAAAAAGTCGGTTTTGGCGCGCGCGCCGGCCGGATCGGCCTTGGATAGCTTGGCGAGTTTCGGTAAATGACTTTCAATGCTCGCGATGTCGGCCAAAAACAGTTCGGTTTGGATGATTTCCATATCTTTTTCGGGCGAAACAGTGGTGGAACCATCGGCGCGCTGGATCTTGTCACTTTCAAATGCCCGCACGACGTGGCAAATTGCATCGGTTTCGCGGATGTTGGCTAAAAACTTATTGCCGAGGCCTTCGCCCTGGCTAGCGCCTGCTACTAGGCCGGCCACATCGACGAATTCAACCGTCGCCGGTACGATTTTTTGCGATTGGTACATTTTAGCCAAAACGTCCAATCGCGAATCTGGCACCGGCACGATACCGGAGTTCGGTTCGATAGTAGCAAACGGATAATTGGCGGCCAGCACCGAGGCGTCGGTCAACGCATTAAATAGAGTGGATTTGCCGACGTTGGGCAGACCGACAATTGCGATGCTTAAACTCATACGTATATTATACATTTTTGGCGCTGAATAGACAATTAAAGACTTGCACCTACGAAAAAGCTAGTGTATACTGGCATTATGGATTTTGGAAAAGGAGTGGGCAACTTTTTTGCGCTAGATATTGGTACGACGGCAGTGCGTGTGGTTGAGCTTGATCATAGTGGTCACGGTTGGAATTTAGCGCATTACGGAGTTAAACCGGTTGATATTCGCTTAAGCGAGTCGACGGCGGCGCACGACGTGCAAGCCCTGAGCCAGGCGATTCAAGACGTGATAACAGCGGCCGGCATTAAAACGCGCAACGTGGCGATCGGCGTTCCCTCGGATAAAACTTTTGCCAGCGTAGTAGAAGTGCCTAATGTTTCCAAAGCGGAACTCAATGCCACAATTAAATATCAAGCTGAAAATTACGTGCCGATGAAGGTTGACGAATCTAAAATTGATTGGGCAATCATCGGCGAATCGCCGGTTGATCGCAGTAAAGTCGAAGTTCTGGTGTCGAGTGTGCTCAATAGTTTTACCGAGGCGCGGCTGGATCTCCTGGAGGCAATTGGCCTAAATGTGGTGGCGATCGAACCGGATTCGCTGGCGTTGACGCGCAGTTTGTTGCCGGACGGTGTGGCGGATGGCCGCCTGATTATCGATATGGGCGATAATGCAACAGATATCGTGTTGACATTGGGCACGGCGCCGCGTCTGATTCGGTCGATTCCGATTGGTTTTTTGACATTGCTGCGGATGGCTAAACAAAATTTGAACATCGATGAACAGCAAGCCCGTCAGATTTTGCTGAAATTTGGCGTGTCCAAGGACAAGCTGGAGGGGCAGGTCGCGCGAGCGGTTTCAACGTCGCTGGAACAATTTAATAACGAAGTGCAGAAATCATTAAAATTCTTTACTTCTAAATATACTAGTTCATCGGTCGGCTCCGTGCTGGTGAGCGGTTACTCCGCAACTTTGCCGGGACTCGCAGACGGCATAGCGTCTAGGTTGGGCCTATCTGTGCAAATCGCGACACCGTGGCAGCATGTCAACGTACCGGCCGAAATGCAACCTGGTCTGGCGCCGGTCAGTTCATGTCTGGCGGTGGCGGTTGGACTGGCGGAAAGGTTGGGCGTGTAATGACGCTTGAGCTGAACCTGTTGCCCGACGTTAAAAAAGAGTATCAAAAAGCTCTGCGGCAGCGTAATTTGGTCGTTTCAATCGCCATTTTTGCCTCATTGATATCTGCAGGCGTGATCGTGGCGTTATTATTGACTATGGGTGGACTGCAGGTACAAAAGAGTATTTTGCTAGGTCAGATTGGCGCGGATGGTACCGGCCAAGCCTCCAGTGCGAGTTCGGATAGTTACATCGGGAAAATTAAAAAAGCCCAAACCAGCAGTCAAAGTCTGAACAGCGTATTGACGATTCAGAATGATTTGTCGCAATTAACAAAACTCAAAAAATCGCAGCCGGCGTTCTCGCGATTATTTTATGCGGCGCCGAATTTTCCTGGTATATTATCCCAAATTAACCCGGCTGATCCAGTGGAAGTTGCGTTGCAGCAGGTACAGCTCGGCACAAGTGCTTCCGGCAGTGGTGGTAGCACCGCGGCGACTGCAGCCTCGGGCACGGCCGGTGCGGCAACTGGCGCTGATACGATGACTTTGCAGGGAACGGCTTGGAATCAGGGTAATCCGAACGGTGGTTATGATGCGTTGAACACTTATGCGACTACTTTGAAGAGTGCGACGGTTTCTTATGCTTCTCTAGCCACCAAAAACAAGGTTGTTACGGAAAAGCTGTTTCCCAGTGTAACCGTGACACAGCAACAGTTGGGTCAGGGACAAGGCCAGAGTCAAGGCCAAGGTGGTGCTTCGGATGGCGCCAATTCGCCGGTGACTTTTACGATCGTGGTCAGCTATAACAAAGCCATTTTCGATGTTGATAGCACGAATATTAGTTTTAAAGTACCGCATCAAACATCTTCGGACGCGATCAGTAATGCGCCAAAGAGCACTTTTAGCGGTAATGGTTCTGCGCCAACATCGGCCAATAATCAAGGAGGGTCGCAATGAACGACAAACCTTTAACAGGGGTTCGCAAGCGCCAACAGATAGAAACCACCAACAAACAGATCATGATTTGGGTGTCAGTGGCTTCATGTTTGGTAGTGGTTGGTGTTGTTTTCGCAATTAACTTTTTGCAAGATATCACTTATCAAATTAAGGTAAATGGTGCCCTTAGCCAGACGTCCGCCACCTTATCAAAATCAGTTGATAATATACCTAATTTAGTTAAGAGTGCTAATAATTTGAGTACGGATCGGAGTTTATCGCTGCAAAATCTCAATTCCTATATTGACAGCAATGGTAACATGCAAAATATTCCGGCGCAGCAGGTGGTTTTATATGCCTTACCGACAACTAATGATGCGGTGTCACTCGGTGTGGCTTTGCAAAATATTTTAGCGGCAACGGGTGCGAGCATCACGCAGTTGAATGTCGGTAGCAACGGCGCGAGTGGATCATCCTCGGGCGCGACGACTACCGCAACCGCCGCTGCTACGACCACGGCTTCCACTACGGCCACTGGAGGCGGTGCTGTCGCTGCCGCTAGCAATACAGATGCTCAGCCGGTTCAGTTTTCAATAACAGTGGGTGGCAGTCCTGATAGTGGCTCGGTGCAACGGGTTTTGCGCACATTGGAACGAACGACGCGTATAGTGACGGTTAATTCCGTGACGGCAACGTCCGCCCAGACCACTATTCAGGCGACAACCTATTACGCGCCGCTGGTGGACTATAAGGTCGGAACACAGGAGGTCAAACCATGAAATCAAAAGATTGGGCGTTAATCATAATGATCGTGGCAATCGTTGGCGTGGCTAGTTATTTCATAGTTAATGCCTTGATGCCACCACCAAATAGCAGTCTGCAAACTATCCCGGCCGTCACTTCGGAAATTCCGTCGAGTGTTGGTAGCGTGCCGACTAGTGTGTTCAATCAAGACGCAGTGAGTCCAGCTTTTCCGACCAATATTGGTGATATCAAAAACGCTAATCCGTTTGCCAGCACTAAGGGGAACTAAATGGCGGTTCTGACCAAGGATGTACAGGATAAAGTCGAATCTGCCCTGGTCGATTCGGGAGTTGTTTCGCGAGAGCAGATGGACGACCTGATTAAAAAAGCTACCGCGGCCGGCCGGCCTATTTTGTCGTATCTAGTCGGCGAAGGAGTGGTGACGAATGAACAGCTGGCAGAAGCGACGGCAAAAGCCTCAAATATGCCATATGTTGATTTGTCGCACGCGGTAATTCCCCAGAAAATCTTGTCGTTGCTATCGGCTGAAGTAGCTCAGCGTTTCATGGCCGTTCCGATCGGCGAAACCAACGATCGCGTGCAAGGTCGGTTAGCAGTAGCTATGCTCGACGTCGGTAACATTCAGGCGCAGGATTTTTTGAGTAACGCTATTGGTCGGCCGATTAAAGTTTACATGGCCAGCGAAAGCGGTATCAATAATGTTTTGTCGCAGTATCATGTCGATGTGGGCGGCGCCTTGGCGGAGATTAAAGATTCCGGCACCGATATTAAAAAGAACATCAAAGTCATTGTGCAAGATTCACCGGTTAGCAAAATCTTGACGCAGATTTTGGATTATGCCCAGCGCGCCCGCGCATCCGATATTCACGTCGAACCGCTGGAGGACAAGCTGGTCATACGGGCTAGGATCGATGGTGTGTTGCGCATTATCATGCAATTGCCCAAATCGATTGAAGCGGCTCTGATTTCGCGAATCAAGATTTTATCAAATTTAAAAATCGACGAGCACCGCAAGCCACAAGATGGTGAATTTACGGTGATGGTTGGCAATAGCGAAGTTGATTTGCGTATCGCGATTTCACCAGTAGTATGGGGCGAACAGGTTGTCATTCGTTTGCTCGATAAGTCCGGTAATTCGTTTAAACTTGAGGACATGGGCTACGCCGGTCGGGCATTACGCGCAATTCGCCGCGGCATTGCGCGGCCAAACGGCATGATTTTGACTTCTGGGCCGACCGGTTCGGGTAAATCGACGTCGCTTTACGCCCTGGTGCAGGAAATTTTTAGCGAAAAAATCAACATCGTCACCTTGGAGGATCCGGTTGAATACAAAATGGCCGGTGTTAATCAAATCCAGGTCAATCCGGAAGTCGGTCTAACTTTTGCCAGTGGTCTACGCTCCATTTTACGCCAAGATCCGGACGTGATTTTGGTCGGTGAGATTCGCGATGCCGAAACGGCCAATTTGGCAGTGCAGGCTTCGCTAACCGGCCATATCGTTTTTTCAACGCTCCATACCAACTCGGCGTCCGGTATTTTGCCACGCTTGTTGGACATGGGTGTGGAACCGTTTTTGATTGCTTCAACGGTCAACACAATTATCGGCCAGCGTTTAGTGCGTCGAGTGGCGGAGGATCGTGACACTTATCAATCGAACCAACTCCAAACCCAAAACATCCAGAACAGCATTGGCCAGTGGTTGCCCAAAACTGCCGCCGATGTGGCGTCGGTGGCGGCCGACCTTGGTTATAAAACGTTGCCACTGGGCAACGCACCATCTTATACGCTCGCTAAAGGCAAGGATACACCACAGACTCCGGATGGCTATAAGGGCCGGATGGGTTTATATGAAGTGATTGATATGACTGAGGAAATTCAGCAGCTTGTGGTCAAACACGCCACTTCGAGCCAGGTGCAAAAAGTGGCGATCGCCCAGGGCATGGTGCCGATGCACGCCGACGGTTTTTTCAAAGCGCTTAATGGTTTAACGACGATCGAAGAGGTGGATCGGGTGGCCAGCAACTTAGCCTAGAACTACGCCGATCATTTTTGATGAATCGTCGCATACAAATATTTTGCATAAAAATCACGAGCGTGATAAAATGAAAACTAAGAATTAGGGAGGGAAACGAGAGATGGAAGAAGTTAGAATCGAATCGCTGCTACAGGAAGTCGTCAATCAGAACGCCTCCGATTTGCATTTGCAGGTTGGTTTGCCGCCGATGATTCGGATCGATGGCGCGTTGGGCCCGATCGTCAACACGCCGGTGCTGGATGCGGAACACGTTGAGCGACTGGTTCTCAGCATTCTCGATCAAGAGCAACAGCAGATCTTGATCAAGGATAAAGAGCTCGATTTCTCGTTTGCTTTTGGTAATCTCGGCCGGTTTCGCGTCAACGCTTTTCACGAGCGCGGCAATGTAGCGGCGGCGCTACGTTTAATTCCGAACGATATTAAGAGCATCACCGAGTTGGGAATTCCGCCAATTGTTGAAACTTTTGCCAATTATCCGCGCGGTTTGGTGCTGGTGACAGGGCCGACCGGTTCAGGAAAATCGACGACGCTGGCGGCGCTGGTCGATAAAATTAATCAGGAAAAAGCCGTGCACATCATTACAATCGAGGATCCAATTGAGTACACACATAAATCGAAACGTTCGGTGGTGGTGCAGCGCGAAGTTCATTATGACACCTATTCATTCAACGCGGCGCTGCGTTCAGCCTTGCGCGAGGATCCGGACGTGGTGTTGATCGGTGAAATGCGTGATCTCGAAACGATTTCGGCGGCTATTACCATCGCCGAAACGGGGCACCTGGTTTTCGCAACACTCCACACTAACAGCGCCTCACAATCGATTGATCGAATGGTCAACGTTTTCCCGCCACATCAGCAG
>JBAQVB010000020.1:0-2814 GCA_049297855.1 Candidatus Nanoperiomorbaceae bacterium | reverse complement strand
GCAATAGAACCAGTCCCAGTGATGAAGTTTCTCAGGTCGAAAAATTCCCTACCAGCAGCAAGGACTGCGGCCTTTACCGAGTTAACCTGTGCATCAAAGCCAGCCAGGAGTGTCGAGATAACAACCACTCGCCTGACGGCAGAGCACATAGCGCCAAAAAGATTGACGTCGTAAAACCACCAGCGACCACGCCTAAAACTGTTAGTAATTCAAAAAAACAATAGTGTTGCGGTCTCCGGTCACCTACCGATCCTGCGCCTGCGACTAATCAGCGTCCTAATAAATGAATCATGAAAAAAACTCACGAGAAATCAAAATAGATCAAGGTTATTAATTGCCATGCGGAGATTTTTTCGCCATTCTGTCGCGAATATCCTTAATCTGATCACGTAAATCCGCCGCCACTTCGAATTCCAAATTAGCGCTGGCGAATTCCATTTGTTCGGTCAATTGTTTGATCAAATTGTCATATTCGCCAACCGGAATTTTCGCCAGATTGAGTTTTTTATTCTTGCCTTTTTCATGATCCGGAATAATGGCTCGCAAGCCTTCGTCGATTTTTTTGGCGACCGAGTGTGGCGTGATGTGATGTTCGACGTTGTATTTGTGCTGAATTTCGCGGCGACGATTGGTTTCGTCAATGGCGCGACGCATTGAACCGGTGATCCTGTCGGCGTACATGATGACTTTACCTTCCTCGTGGCGAGCAGCGCGACCGATCGTCTGAATCAGTGATTGCTCGCTGCGCAAAAAACCTTCCTTATCGGCGTCAATGATTGCAACCAAGCTGACTTCCGGCAAATCCAAACCCTCGCGTAACAAATTAATCCCGACCAGCACATCGTAAACCCCGCGCCGCAGATCTTGCAAGATATCACCACGCTCCAGCGTGTCCACGTCCGAATGAATATAAGCGGTTTTAACGCCGTTATCGGTCAAATAACTCGCCAGATCCTCAGCCATACGTTTAGTGAGCGTCGTCACCAGCACGCGTTGATTTTTAGCGACACGAATGCGGATTTCTTCCATCAAATCATCGACTTGATGCTCACTTTTACGGATTTCAATTTCCGGATCCAACAGGCCGGTCGGGCGAATCAGTTGTTCCACCACGTTAGAGCCGCTATGTTGCAGTTCATAATCATTTGGCGTCGCGGAAGTGAAAATCACTTGATTAATATGATGCTCGAATTCGCCAAATTTCAGCGGGCGATTGTCCAGTGCACTCGGCAAACGAAAACCATAATTCACCAGCGTTTCCTTGCGCGCGCGGTCACCGTTATACATGCCATTCACCTGTGGCACCGCGACGTGCGATTCATCAATCATCATCAAAAAATCGTCCGGGAAATAATCCAGCAAAGTTGCCGGCTGTTCACCCGGTTCGCGGTTGGTCAAATAGCGCGAATAATTTTCAATTCCCTTCACGAAACCGGTATTTTCGAGCATTTCCAAATCGTATTTCGTGCGCTGCGCCAAACGTTGCGCCTCCAAGAATTGCCGATGATCCTCAAAATCTTTTTCGCGTTGCTCATATTCTTCACGAATTTGCACAATCGCCGATTTAATTTGCTCCTGCGGCGTGACATAATGGCTGGTCGCGAAAATTTGAATCGCGTCCGGATTATTGATAATTTCGCCAGTTAACGGATCAATCTCTAGAATCCGATCCACGTCGTCACCGAAAAATTCTATACGGTAGGCCGTCTCGCGTCCCGACGGAAACACGTCGACCACATCGCCCTTGACGCGAAACGTTCCGCGCGCAAAATCCATATCATTGCGATGATACTGAATGTCCATCAAATGGCGCAAGAATTTATCCTGTTTGTATTTCTGGTTCTTGGCGATTTTAATCGACATGTCGGCGTAATTTGATGGCGAACCAATGCCGTAAATACAGCTGACGGAAGCCACGATGATGACGTCTTTACGCGTCAACAGGGCGTCGGTCGCGGCGTGGCGCAAACGGTCGATTTCCTCGTTCAGACGCGAATCTTTTTCAATATAAGTATCTGACGACGCGATGTAAGCTTCCGGCTGATAATAATCAAAATACGACACGAAATAATGCACGGCGTTTTCCGGGAAAAATTCGCGAAATTCGGAAAATAACTGCGCCGCCAAGGTTTTATTGTGCGATAGCACCAGCGTCGGTTTCTGATTCTGGGCGATCACATTAGCCATTGTAAAAGTTTTCCCCGAACCGGTCACACCGCGTAACGTTTGAAATTTATCGCCGCGCCGCAATCCCTCCGACAGCGTAGCAATAGCTTGCGGTTGATCGCCTGTCGGTTTGAATTTGGAATGCAAGTGGAATTTTTGATCAGCCGCCAGTTGGAATTTGGGCTCGTCCGAATCGTCCGCATCGTCATCAGTTTTGCTGCGTCCGGCCGCTCGCATCGCGCTATTCGTTAAATGCGCACGCGAAATATCTTCATTGCCCGGCACATCGTGCCAACTGTCACCAGTTTGGCGCAATTTTTGTAGTGCTTTGTCAATCTGATCGTTTCGATCGTTATTCATCTGTTAATTATAACACGCCGGCTATTAATGAATTACTAAGAACAAGTAGTTAATTTAACCTCACGTAGGCTCAGGCATTTGCATTCTTGCTGTGCATCCCTCTGGTATCGGCGTCGTATCAGCCGCGGTGTTAGGCGCAATGAGCGTAAAACCAGAACCGGTTGAGTTTGAACCTGAGTTAGTACCAGTACCGGAGTTGTTGACACCGCCATTACCTGAATTAGCTTTCTGATACAGCGCAGTTAATAGATTTGGTTCAGGACTATTAGGATCACTACTAGCACTCCC
>JBAQVB010000019.1:0-4133 GCA_049297855.1 Candidatus Nanoperiomorbaceae bacterium | reverse complement strand
ATACCCGTGCCACCGATGCCGGAAATAAAAATTGCTTCTGATTGACCATTGATCATATCATTTATTTTAGCAGTTTTAAGCTGCCTAAGCAATATATCATCACATGGATAAAACTACGTTATATGGTATGTGGAAAACTATTTTTTGAGTGGAAAACTTAGCTATAAAAGTGATAAATTTGCGTTAATTAAGCACAGAATGCTATAATTAACAGTGATGAATACGGTGGGTAGTGGGCAACATGATATGCGACATGGCTGGCAGCTTGATCGACACTTAGCTAGAGCGGTTAAAAATATCAAAACTTGGCAGCTCTTGATAATTTTGCTGATTTTTATAGTGCTGGCTGTCATTTTTTTACGTTTCAATAATCTCAATATGATGAATTTGCGCGACGAATTAATTAGAGCCGATCAATCTGGCGACGTTACGAAAGTTGAGACATCGGCGGCTAATTTGCAACATTATGTGACGCAGCATATGAACACGACCACGGGCCAGATCCCATTGCAGTCCTTGTACGACCAGGCCGCGCAAACTGCGTTGGATCAGAACCGGCCTCCGCAAATTAATACTGACGCCTACGCCCAGGCGCAGCAAACTTGTTCGCCGCAGTTATCGAGTTATGGCTATAAGGCTTGGGCTGGCTGCGTGGCGAACACGGTTGGGATGTCGAACACCACGGATCTAAATCAAAACCAAGTGTCGCCGCCCGACCCGGATGCTTATTATGTGAGTTTTGCCAGTGCGCGTTGGAGCTTTGATCCGGCCGGAATAACTCTTTTAGTGGCTGTTATTTTAGCAATTATTATTGTCGTGCGTCTAATAGGCGTGCTAATTTTAATGATTTTGGCGCGACTTCGTCTACGGCGACAGCGCTTGTAATACTGATTCTAAGCTGATAATTTTATTGACTTTTGTTGACAGGGATTAAATAGCGTGCTAATCTGTCACGGTAAGCTAATAAAGGAGGAAAGTTTATGGCATATAAGCATACAAATAGCAAGGGTGTTGAATACATTTTGCACTATAAAGACGTCACCTTGCGTGGCGGACGTCAACAGCGCATTTATTTCTTTAAGCGAGAAGAGAGCACGGAGGATGGTCGCACGCCGACCGATTTGCCGGACGGTTACACAGTTGTAGAAAATCCACTCAACGGATTTTTAGCGCTGAAAAAGATCAAATAACTCTTTTCCATCACAGTAGATAATCACCCTGTTATCAGGGTGATTATTTGTATTGCTATTTATCATATATTATGTTAGAGTGTTGACATGAAAGAGCAGCTCAGGCGAACGCGTAATGGATGCATAGACGACGCCCTGCAGCGTCTCTATAGTGGGAGCCGTTCTCATTCTGGAATTAAATCAATGTTAGGTAAGGCGTGCGCGCAATGTATTTTTTATGGGACTAATCTATGCGCCTATACGAGGTCATACGACAATAATAGCGCCGGTAGATTAACAGCGGATTTAATAAATAAGAAAAACGATGGCAAACTCGATCCGTTTCGCAGGATAATGAAAACAGATGACATTAACGTTCCGTGTCAAGTGGCGTTAAATGGTATGAGAGCGTCCAAAGCATGGTTGTCGTCACATAATGAGACGGAAGAAAGTGGCCAAGAGCTCGACGGTAAGCGGCTTGCCGCCGGTGAAGGCACTGAAAAGTATTAAATAATATCTGGTAGGGGATCCAGGATTCGAACCTGGGACCAATTGTGTATAAGACAACTGCGCTAACCACTGCGCTAATCCCCCAAAATGGTCTGAGTTGTCTGCTGCCAGCGTTAAATGAGATCGCTACGATCGTGGTTATCGCGAAGTCCGTCTGACTATCACATTTTATCAAACTTTCACGGAAAATGTTATAATAACGGCAATGTTAGAGAAAATAAATAAATTATTGCATACCTTAATCGCGACCGCGAAGGGCTTTTTCAATATGGATAACATCGTGCTGATTGTGTTAGTAGGCTTGGCTTTAATTTGGTCGGTGAATTCGATCAGTTCTCTGAACCGTAACTACGTTTTACAGCAACGCGCCGATCAGGCAAATTTAGATAATCAGATTTTACAACTACAAAATCAAAACCTCAAATTGCAACAATCGTATTACAAAACTAATGAATTTTTAGGTTTACGGGCGCGCTCACTGCTCGGTAAGGCGAATCCGGGCGAGCATCTGGTGCTATTGCCAACACCGACACAAGATAATTTGTCAACTCGATCGTCACTAGGCATCGGATCGACAGCCAAACGCACTACTAAATCAAATCCGGAACAGTGGCGCGAATTCTTATTTGGTGCCAAATAAATTCGCGAAAAGCCCGAGTCTATGCTAAAATCGAAGCATGAAAATTAGAGGTAATGCACGTGGATTTACGGTAGTTGAGCTAATTGTGGCCTTTGCAGTATTGGCGATTTTGACGGCTTTCTTCATCGTGCAGCGCAACGATTTACAAACTAGCCAAAGCGATCAACAGCGTAAAACCGCCATTAATGCTATGTATTATGATTTAAAGGATGTTTATTTTGCTAAAAATCATTATTATCCGAAAACGATTTCGCGTGATAATTTAACCGCCATGGACGCCAATTTGTTCACCGATCCGAATGGTTATATTTTAAACGGCGATAAATGTTCCGATAAAAACGGTAATGACGCCACCGGCTTGTGTAATTATCACTACACAGCGACCAATTGTAAAGACAACGGTCAATGTCAGGCTTTTAAGGTTTGGTCCGACATGACGGCCGAGGCGACCTATTCAAAGAGCAGCTAATCTACTGAGACTCGGTCCGATTGTTAGCTTCTTCAATCACCGTGTTAATAGTTTGAAATTGATGGTCAGGATCCGAAACATAATTGAAACGATAGTTGGCTTCGTCGCCGATGGTTTTGAGGATGATGGAACCGTAGCTCATGATCTCCTGTATAATCCCATTTTGCGAAAAACTACAGTTGGTGATGTGTGACAGTTCAATCTCTTGATCGTTAAACGAGAATGGCGTTAATTGCTCGCGCCGGAAGACACGTTCAGTAGTGACAACGAGTAGATTTTTCCTGAATATATGGGTCGCCAGCGCGGCCGAGCATACCGATACTAAGAGAATAATTGATCCCAGCGCCAACACCGCCAGGAAAGCGTCTTGTTTGATTGATCGATTTAATAGATTTGTGTCACCGATCACCAATAAAGCGATCACCATTAAGATAGCGGTGGATAGCGGGACGAGCCAATTTTTGAAAAAACCGAAATTACTGCGCGCGACGTCGATCGCCACATATTCTTGCGGCAAAAATTGGATGAATGGATAGTCCTCTACGGATTGGTTATGTTTTTGTTGAACTTCTTCATCGAGGGGTGCTGTCGAATTATCGGATTTATTAGTGTCATCAGTTGGCATTGGTTGATTGGTGGGCGGTGGTCCGGCGTAGAGCGGTTGGCCGTCGGCGTCATAGGCTACGGGTCGAGGAGACGCGTTAAACTCCGTCGGCGGAACTACGGTGCGCATCTCATCATTTTCACCGACTGATTGGGGTTCTGAATCCTGCCCATTCATGAATATATTTTAACACAGGCGTCTAGTTTTGGCGTGTTATAATTAGCATATGATAGCCAGCATTCGTGGTAAGCTAACCGAAAAATTCGGCCAATCTTTGGTAGTGGAAACGGCCGATGGAATTGGTTACGAGATTTTCGTGTCCAGTGATGACTTCACGAAATTCAACCTACAAACTGAAGTGAAATTTTATACTTTTCATGCGGTGCGCGAAAATTCGGAGGAGTTGTTTGGTTTTTCGACCTTGCTCGCGAAACGTATTTTTGAGCTGTTAATTTCCGTCCAGGGCGTTGGCCCTAAGGCAGCCTTAGCGATTTTGTCGCTTGATTCAGCGGATAATGTGCGCAATATCATTGCAAATGGCGACGCTAAAATGGTGGCGCGTGCGGCTGGGGTTGGTACTAAAACGGCTGAGCGGGTGGTGCTCGATTTGCGCGATAAAATTGGCAATCCGACTAAAATCTATAGCACGGTGGCATCCAGCGTGTCTACGACGAATGATGAGGCGCTCGATGCCCTAATGGCTCTCGGATTTACTTTGGCGGACGGACTGAAAATGTTGGA
>JBAQVB010000018.1:0-4394 GCA_049297855.1 Candidatus Nanoperiomorbaceae bacterium | reverse complement strand
TGATTATGGACAAAGCTAACAGTTTCAAGTCAGATTATGATGCTAATACTGATATCAACTATAAATTCCTAACACGCGCCAAATCGGCACTTGCAGCCGGTGATGTTGATAAATTAAACAAGATTGGCAAAGACATGGGGAAATATTACCGGCTGCCCGGAGCCGGATCTGATAATTACGGTCCCGATCCGATCATGATTAACGAGTTCATATCATATTCAAGAGACTTAATACAACGTGGTTTTGACGAAACGGATCATGAAACCGGGAAATCATATCATGTGGATTTTTCACCTAAGTCGGCTAAGGATTTATATGATAATATGTTCGGGTATTTAGATAAATAGATTCAACGTCCATTAATTTAATTGTGATACATTATGAAATTAGACTTAAAAAAGCTGGGGCATTTCGGACTGGATAATATTTCAACGTCAACCGATTTGACAAAAATATCTCCGGATGTATTTATGAGTGAAATTACAGATAACACGCAAAAATATGTTGTCATTTTGGCGGATTATTTTGATGATAACGATATAAACAGCGTTTTTCCGGACGCGATCCGAAAATTATACGGCTATGATATCAAATATTTACCCAGCGATTACGAAAATGACGGCGATTCGGATCTGGCTAGAAATTTGGCTTATCCAAATGATAAGTACGGCTGGATTTTTGTCGTCACGCAAAAATGATTTAATCCCGAGCATGATCTGAAACTGCTCATTTTTCAGCTATTACCGCCGGCGTTAAATCCGGCGATTTGCATTTTCCAAAACAGTTTGCTATAATACATTCACTATTTAAAGCGTTTTCGCGCGATTCTATGTATCAAAGCAGTGGTAAAAACCGGGATTTTTTGCGAAAAACATAAGACAAATTTCGCGTCTAAGCGAAAGGGAAGAAGGAAAATGGGGCAACAAAAGCTCAAAGAAGTCAAAGCCGACGACGTGTCAAAACGACCGAATCAACGGCGTAAATCGGGAATTCAAATTCTCGACAATATGAAAACACGGCGCGGGGAAGTCTTGCGCGCGGCGCGGCGAATCAACGACAATGTGAACGCCGTGGCATCACAACACATCATCGACGTACCGACTAATCGTTCGATCTACAACGGCTATGGCGGAGAACAATACAACAAAAATTTTGCTAAAAAATTACGCGCGGCCAATAATAATGCACGCAAAAACGGTGAGCCGACATTGAAAGTGATTCCGATCGGCGGCCTCGGTGAGATGGGCATCGGCAAAAACATGACGGCCATCGAATATGGCGACGAAACTTTAGTCATCGATATGGGATTTTTATTTCCGGGCGATGATTATCCGGGCGTGAACTACATCATACCGGACATTTCGTATCTCGAGGAGCACAAGCAAAACATCAAAGCAGTCGCCATTACTCACGGCCACCTAGATCACATCGGCGCTTTTCATTACTTAATTCAGAGAATTCCGGCGCCGGTTTACGCCACTAAATTCACCATCGGCATGTTGGAAAAAAATATGGACGAAGAAAAAACCGACTTCAAACCGGATTATCATGAAATGAACCCTGAACAGCATGATCGCGTCCAGATTTCCGAACATTTATCGATTGAAATGGTGCGCGTCAATCACTCAATTCCGGACTGTGCGGCCATCGTGGTGCGCACGCCATTGGGAGTAATTATTAGTTCGGGTGATTGGCGATTCGAAGATAACCCAGTCGACGGTAAAAAATTCGACCTCGACCGCATGACAGAAATCGCCACCGAGGAGCATATTTTGCTATTTATAAACGAATCGACCAACTGCGAGGATACGGGCACGATTACCGAATATGGCGAAAACGACATCAAGGTATCGTTCGATGAAGTGATGCAGCGCTACCCGAAATCGCGTATGATCATCAGCGCTTTCTCGTCGCAGATTCACCGTATCCAAAACATCGTCCAATCGGCGCACGAGCACGGTCGCAAAGTAGCGTTTCAAGGTTCGTCGATGATTCAAAACGTCGAAATCGCGCTGAAGGCTGGTGAACTGGTCGTGCCGGCCGACACCGTGGTAACGATCGAGGATCTCATGAAATTACCGGACGATCAAATTTGTATTGTTTGTACCGGTTCACAGGGTGAATTCAACGCCGTACTGAACCGCATGGCCAGTGGCGAACACCGCTGGGTTAAAATCAAGGAATCCGACGTCATCGTTTTTTCATCGAACCCGATTCCAGGAAATGAGCCGCACGTTGTGCACACGGTGGACGGTTTAATGCGCGAAGGTTCGGACGTTTTGCAAAATCGCAAGGTGGCACATCTCGGCATTGGACCACTGCACTTATCCGGCCACGGCAAGCGCGATGACCATATTAAGCTCGTCAAAGCGCTCAATCCAACCTATTATTTGCCGAATCACGGCGAATTTCATATGCTGGTTCATAACGCTGAGCTGGCCGAATTTGAATGCAATATTCCGCGCGATAATATTTTCGTGTGCGACGACGGCGACGTTGTTGAATTTTCGCGCAACGGCGACACTGTAAAAGGTGTCAAAACTGGTCGTGTCCATGTCGGTGGCATTATGTATGACGACGCCGGCGCCGAAATCTCCGACGTCGTGCTCAAAGATCGCATTCACATGTCAACCGAGGGAATTTTCACTGTTATGATCACCGTGCAACGTGGCACGGGACGCTTGTTATCGAGTCCCGATATCATCTCGCGCGGTTTCATTTATCTGCGCGACAGCGAAGAATTAATTGGTAAAATTCGTAGTTACGTTAAACAAAAAGTGGCGCGTGTTTACGGCGGTCACCGCGTTGACATGGAGTCGTTTAAAAAAGATTTGCGCGAGGAAGTTGCCCAGATTTTATATGATGAAACTGGTCGCAGTCCGATTGTGATTCCGGTCGTCAACGAAATCGGAAATTTCAATAATCGCGAAGTGCGTCAGGCTGAACAGCGCCGCCACCAGGACGAGAAAGACTTTCAGGCCCAAGAGTTGGCGCGCATTCACGGAGGCAATTCGCACAATAATCAGCGTCGCCGTAATCCGAATAATCATACTTCGACCGACAGTCGGCCGCGCAAAGCTATGAGTTTTGGTGGTAATTTGACCGAAGCCGACTTAGAGCGTTATTCGACCAGTCGCCAAACCGCCGCAACCGCTAAACCTAAACCGCCGGTTTTTCACGCCCGGCGCGCTGACGAAATTAGCTTTAAGAAAAACACCGGCCCGGCGCCGATGAAAATGTGGAAAGATTAAAAATAAATTTCTACTAAAAAGTAAAACGGCCGAACCAATTGATTCGGCCGTTTGTTATTAGTGGGCGTTCCTGATGGCGCGCAATAGTGTTATAAAGTCTACCAAAACGCCCAGAAACGCCGACGATTATGCTAAAATAAATACATGAAAAAAATTCTTAGTTTTGACATCGATAACACATTAAACGAACCGAAAATGCCAATCTCGGACGAAATGGCGGATTTATTGGCGCAGTTGTCGCAACGATTTTTAATTGCGCCGATTTCCGGACAGAAATTTGACCAGTTTTTGGTTCAAATCATTGATCGCTTGCCGAAAGGCGCCAATTTGACTAATTTTCATTTGTTTGTAGCGCAAGGCACGCAATATTATCATTATCAAAACGGCGATTGGCAGAAAATTTATAATTTTGCATTAACCGACGATCAGGCAAGCCAAATTTCCGCCGCGCTCGAAAAAGCTGCCAAGGAACTTAATTTATGGGAGGCTGACCAAGTGGCGCCGGGCGACCAAATCATCGAAAATCGCGACAGTATGATCGCGTTTTCAGCACTTGGCCAAAAAGCCGGCGTCGCAGCCAAGAAAGCTTGGGATCCGGACATGACGAAACGTAATCAAATCGCTAAGCTAGCCAAAACTTACGCATCAGATTTTGATTTCGAAGTCGGCGGCACTACAACTATAAACGCTTTTGTGCCGGGACAAAACAAGCAATTCGGCATGACGCATTTGATCGACGAATTAAAAATCAAAAAATCCGATATTTTATATTTCGGCGACATGACGCAGCCGGGCGGCAATGATTATCCGGTCGTCCAGATGGGCATCGACACTATCACCGTGCGTGACTGGCGCGAAACGGCTAGCGTGCTACGTGGAATTATCGCCATTACCGCGTAAAATGTTACAATAGATCTGTTGGAGAGGTGTCCGAGTGGTTGAAGGAGCACGCCTGGAAAGTGTGTATGGCGGTGACGTCATCGTGGGTTCGAATCCCATCCTCTCCGCCAAATCAGTTTATTTGCATATCATATCGTTTATGCTAACATAGTTAATATAATGATCACTAAGGGAATAAAAGGTAGGTAAATTTTATGAATAAATTTAGTTCTAATACTATAACTAAAAATATTACCCCCCCAG
>JBAQVB010000017.1:0-2777 GCA_049297855.1 Candidatus Nanoperiomorbaceae bacterium | reverse complement strand
CTTTATGACTGCTCAGTTCTCCGCCGACCCCGTAGGGCGGGTCGGTGATCAGCACATCGGCCGCCGTCCACAGGGCTACGACCTCTGGATCTAGGCAGTCACCGTGATACAGGATCACGAGATCGTCCTCATAGTACGGGGTCATGCTGGCTCGCTTTCGATTGTGCTGTGTCTGTGATGTCGCCAGAAGGCTGCTGGCTGGATCCGCAGGATCTCTCGCTGCACGTACCAGGCGGCGCCATCCTTGCGGCCAGCGCGGCACAGGTACTTGACCGCCGAGCCACGGCAGAAGTCCAGACGCTCGGTGATATCGATCACCTCCGCGCTACCGAAGCACGTGTAGTGCGAAGGATTATTCACCGGATCGTCCATCGTCCCCCCCCGATTCACATCATATCCAGAGGTGTTGACACTCACCGCGACAGCACCCTGCGCTGCTCGTCGATCACCTGCAGCAGCACCTCGTCCGCACGGTCCGCCGACGCACCCAGACGTGCAGCGACCTGCCGTGCCAGCTCGATCGCCGTGTGTCCCTGCAGGGTGGCGATGCGCACCATCGCCTCGTCGACGCCCGCCTTCAGCGCCGCGGCGGAGTAGGAGGCCAGCTGGTCCTGCGCCTCGTGCAGCAGCGTCAGGAACACGTGGGGGCCAGCCTGGCTGGTCTTCGTGTCCACCGGACCCTGCGGGCCGAGGCCCTTCTCCGTCTTCGCCAGCAGCACGCCGGCCACCTGCTCGTCGGGCAGCTCGGCGACCTTCGACTCCCAGTAGGCGACCTCGGCGGCCTTCGCCTGGACGAGCTCGAGCAGCGCCTCGGCAGGGGTGATGTCGCGGCGGGCACCAAGACGTGCGACTGCCTTCGCCGCGGCAGCCTGGGCGAGGCGGCGCTTCGCGGCACGCAGGGACCGCGGGGTCTTCCCGCCGTGCATGAAGCACCGCGTCGCCCCCGGGGGCGGATACAGCTGGCAGGGGGTCCCTGCCCTGGTCTTCGCCCCGCACTGGCGACGGCCATGGGATCGACCGGGCTGCGCATCGGCCATGGGATCATCCGGCATCGGTGGCCTCCTTGGCGGTTTGCGTGTGGGGTGTGTCGAGTGATGGCCCACCCGGCGTGATGTCCACGTTCCACGTACATCGTAGACCTCGATGGCACGAGAAGTCACTCATTCACCGCTCCGGGTGTCGACGGTGAGGTTGCGCCACAGCCGCATCGCCCCGGCCGCCTGCAGGTCGGGCGTCCTGATCCCGGTTCCGAGGAGGCTGAGGGCGACGAGGGAGGTGGCGTCGCGGACAGATCCGGCTGCCGAGCCGGAGACGATCTCCATGTCGACGACGGTTTCTCCGCGATCCGGGTCGAGGGTGACGGATGGGTTGTGGTCGGCGAGTTCTCTTCTGAGATGGTCGGCGATCACGTGGGGGTCGTCTGCGGCCCACTGGATGGTGACGGTGGTCTGCCAGGTGGATGTCTGGGTGGTCATGGGGTTCTCCTGGGTTGTCATGCTGCCGTCCTGTACGAGTCGGGTTGGGCCTGCCGCCAGGGCAGGAATGTGTCTTGTTCGAGCTTCTCGGGCCAGTCTCGTTCTTCGCGCATCCCGCGCCAGTGTTCGACGTCTGCGACCCGGTGGTCCTTGGTGGATTCGTCGGCAGGCCGGATGCCGACTCCGAATTCGGGCCAGCGCATCCACAGGGATGATCCGATGGGTCTGGTGGTGCGCTTCTGGCCGGCTTGGGCGTGGGGGGAGTGGTGTTCGAGGACGACGGTGCAGTCGAAGCGTTCCCTCAGCCCGTCGAGGGCGTTGGTGACGATCCTGGCGAGATCCTCCTCCCTGGTGTTGGAGCCTCCCAGGTAGAGCTTGTAGGCGGGTCCGATGGCGAGGATGTCGGGCTGGAAGGTCCGGCACAGGCTGGACAGTTCGAGCCGGTCGTGTTCGGATCCGAGGTCGAGGCCTTGGGGGAACCGGTGGATCCACAGGCGGTCTTCGCATTCGTGGCCCGCACGGCGCAGGGCATCGCGGATGGCCCGGAGTTTGTTGACCATGATGCGGGTGGGGTTTTCGGCGTCGACGACGAGGACGCGCCTGGGTGGGGTGGGGTCGAGGGTGAACGGGTGGACCCCGCAGGCTGCGCAGATGGCCATCTGGCGGATGAGTTGGGATTTCCCGAATCCTTCGGCTCCGGTGATGATGGCCCGGTCGCCCCGTGCGAGGAGTCCTGGGATTGTCCATTCCTGGTCGGGTAGTTGCTGGTCGCAGAATTCGTCGAGGCTCCAGGTGTTTTCGAGTAGTTCTTGGTCTTCGGTGGTGGTGATGTTGCTGGTGAGTTGTGCGGTTATTTCGTCGAGGGGTGTTGTTCCGTCGACGGTTTGTTGATGTGCTTTGAGCAGCGCCACGTCGAGTCGTCGGCGGGCTGCGGCGGCTTTGATGGCTTTGGCATATCCATGTCCGTCGAACAGGTCGGCGGTGGTTGTCCTGGCGAGTAGTTCGGTGACGCGTTGGTATTGGCATCCGGCGTGGGTGGCGATTGTCGCCGGGTCGGTGGTGTGTCCTTCTCGGTGGATTGCGCCGATGGCCTGCCAGATCGCCCCGATGGTGGGGTCGGCGAATTCCGCGGCTTGCAGGGGGATCTCGGTGAGGGCCGGGGTGAGGATGGCGGCTCCGGCGAGGTCTTGTTCGATGCTGGCGATCTGGTCGTCCGGGGTGCCGGTCATATCCAGCACTCCGGCCAGTCGTTGCGGCGGGCGAGTTCGGCGCGGCGCTGGTAGCTGTCGGGGTCGTCTGTCT
>JBAQVB010000016.1:0-6582 GCA_049297855.1 Candidatus Nanoperiomorbaceae bacterium | reverse complement strand
CAGCATGGCAGTTTGGATTAAACTATCCAGTGGAAGTCTATATTGTGCAAACGCCAGCTAAACTATATCGCCGTAATTTGTTATAATGGACAGCGTTGTGCGCCCGTAGCTCAGCGGATTAGAGCGTTGGTTTCCGGTACCAAAGGTTGTAGGTTCGAATCCTATCGGGCGTACCATGATATTATGACAATTGATTGCAATGAACTCGTATCGTATATTCTGACGCGTCAAGTCCATCAGGCGCGTGTTTTGGTGCAGCATGACCAGATTTGGCCGCGTTTGGCGATGTTTGGCGGTGACAATTTTATAAATACATTGCGTAATTATTTTGATAATTTTTACGACACGGCAAAGAAGCGTAATTTAATGAGCGCAGAGTTTTTCGTCGCCGATGACGCGAATAATTTCACGAAAATGAACGCCGATCCGTTGATTCAGGGAATTCTGTGCGGTGAAAATTTCGCGTCTGCCTTAGCGCCCACTAAGGATATTAATGGCGCGCGTGCCGATTCGCCGTTCGACAATTGCGAAGTTTTGGCTAAAAAATATTTGGCGTCCGGATTTAATCTGTCGTCAGAAATAACGCCAAAGATCCTGAATTTTGATAAACTAACTGCGGCAGCGTTAGCCGATAATTTGCTGCGCGCCTGTTTTATAGACCACAAAACCGACTAAAGTTTTTTCAAGGCTTCACGCCGGCCTAATACGTCCTTGATTTTGGCGACGACTTCTCGTGGCGTAAAGTTGGCCTTGACAATATAGTCAGCAATGTCCCATTTCGCCAGGCGTTTCGGCGCGTTCTGGTCGTCCATGTTAGTTAAAATAATAACTGGCGTGGCTAATGCGGTCGATATGGAGCGAATTTTTTCCAGTACTTCATCGCCACCGATGTCGGGTAAAGTTAAATCGAGCAAGACGAGATCAGGTTGGGTTTTGGCGACCATTTCAACGCCCGATAAGCCGTTCTCCGCCACCGAAGTATCAAAACCATCCGAATCAAATTTCATCCGATACATTTCGGCGATTAGGTTGTCATCCTCAATGATTGCGATTTTTGTCATGATGCTTATAGTTTAACAAATTTCGCGCAAAAATCAACCCATTTAGTGGATTGAAGCTATACCCGCGATAATAATGATGGTGATCGCTACGCCGATCGCTATGTTGCGCACCAGTTTGCGGTGGTCATGCAACCACTGTGCGCGATCACTGCGTACAATCGCCGTCGATTTCCTGACGTGCAGAAGATTATTCGGTTCGGCGGCGTCACGGCCACGATATTTTTTGTTGCGTTTTTTATGCAATTTAGCCATGAACTTATTTTAGCATTTTTTTCGTAATTTGGAAATTTTGACACAGTCTGATAAGATTATTTTTACGGTCTCGTCGTCTAACGGTTAGGACATCAGGTTTTCATCCTGGCAATCCGGGTTCGATTCCCGGCGAGACCACCAGGATTTTGACACCCGTAGTGGTGTTTTTATTTTGGCATAAGTGCGATATAATAAACTGTATTATGGGTAGGGTAAAATTTTTATGGCAAACGGTGCACGACGTTGACGTAAGTGGCAAACAGATTTTGTTGCGGGCGGATTATAACGTGCCACTCGGAAATGACGGACAAATTTTGGATGATTTTCGAATTGAGGCGTCACTACCGACGTTAAAGTATTTAATTAAGCGTGGCGCCAAAATCGTCATTATTTCACATCTCGGTCGGCCAAAATCGTCAGATGATCAACAGTTTTCACTGCGGCCAGTGGCAGCTGCTTTGGCGGAAAAATTAGACCAAAAGGTGGAATTTATCAATGATTGCATTGGCGAAACAGTTGCCGAAAAAACTGCTAAATTAAGTGGTGGACAGGTTGCGTTATTAGAAAATTTGCGTTTTCATCCCGAAGAAAAAGCTAATGATCGCGAATTTGCGAGAAAATTAGTGCAAGATTCACGCGCGAAAATTTTTGTTCAAGATGGTTTTGGCGTGGTTCACCGCGCGCACGCTTCAACTGCGGCGATTACGGAATTTTTGCCGGCAGTGGCGGGTTTGTTATTAGAGAAAGAATACATTGAGATTAAAACCGCCACCGACGATCCTAACCGACCGCTGACGGCAATTTTAGGTGGTGCCAAAATTAGTGATAAAATTCCGCTAGTCAAACGTTTTGTTGAGATTGCCGATTACGTGGTTATTGGTGGTGCGATGGCAAATAATTTTCTGAAATTTGAGGGCAAGAATGTAGCGAGTTCGCTTGTTGAAGTTGGTGTCGATGATACGATTCGTGACATTTTGGATGCGGCACATGCCAAATTTGGCGATAATTTTGATCAGCGTTTTATTTTACCGAGCGATGTCGCGATCGCGAGTGATGGTAATTTTCAATCATCCCGTGTGGAAATTCAGCTGGCCAGTAACCCGTTGTACGGTGAGGCGTCAATTTTTGATCTCGGTGATGTGACAATCGCTAAACTTCGCGATGCCATCGAACAAAGCGGGACGGTTATTTGGAACGGCGATCTGGGCATCGACAGCGTTCCGCAATTTTCGGTAGCGTCAACGACAGCAGCGGAAACTTTGGCGAAAAATCCGCGCATCGTTAGTGTGGTTGGTGGCGGTGACACGGCCGATTTCGCGCGACATTGGGACAAACTACGCGGTGGATCGTTCACTCATGTATCTACCGGTGGTGGTGCGAGTTTAGAATTAATGGCGGGCGATGAATTGCCTGGCATTGCTGATTTGATGCGGAAATAAAGCATGGCGAACTTGCTTTTATTAAAACGTTTATGCTAAAATAATACCAGTTTAATAGGAAGGAATTCGGTGGGCAAGAAATACATTTTCGGCAATTGGAAGATGAATCTCAATATTCACGAGGCGTCAATTTTTGTCGAAAAATTGCAGCAGGATGTTAAGGTTCACGACGTCGAAGTGGCAATTTTCCCGGGATTTTTGGGGCTTCAACCGTTGGCGCTCCAGCTTCACAAAGATCGCTCGCGTATCAAATTGGGCGCACAGGATTTTTATTGGCGCGACGAGGGCGCCTTTACCGGTGAAGTATCGGCTACGCAACTGCGTGGCCTCGTAAAATACGCTCTGGTTGGCCACAGCGAGCGACGGCATATCTTTCGCGAGGATGACCGTGAGATTCGTTTTAAGGTTCAAGCGGCGTTGCGTAATGATTTAATTCCGGTGCTGTGCGTTGGTGAAACTGAGTTTGAACGTGAGGAAGGTGACACTATGCATGTGCTCAACGATCAAGTGGCTGGCGGTTTATTGAACGTCGGTAGCGATCGAATTGGTGAAGTGATTATCGCTTATGAGCCGGTCTGGGCTATTGGTAGTGGTGAAACGCCCGAGCCAAAGGATATATCGGCTGCGATCAAAATTATTCATGATCAAGTTGAGTTGATGTTTGGCCGGAAAGCAGCCGAACAGATGCCGGTGTTATATGGTGGCAGCGCCAAAACGAGCAACGCTAAGGTTATTCTCTCCACGAAAGGCGTCGACGGATTGCTGGTTGGTGGCGCCAGCCTGATTGCGCCGGAATTTGCCGGCATGGTAGATATAGCGTATGAAGTCGCGAAAGGTGAAGTGTAGGTGGCCATGGAAAACAGGCTTGACTTTCGAGATCTTGATGCGGCAGTGGCGGATTTATTAAAGGCGCCACGCGACGACGCGACGACGATGAATAACCGTAACAAGGTTACAGCGTCGGAAAAAGCTGAAGTACGCGCCCAGTGGCGTTTGCCACGCGAGTCATCCGACGAATTGGCGGCAGACGAGACTAGTTGTTTCGCAAAAGAACTCGCCTCAACCGTTGCGCGCGACAACGCACCGGTGACCTTAAGGACGGCCGCCTCGCCTAAGCGACGTTCGTCTCAGCCGAGGCATCACGGTCATTTTATGGACATAGTGCATCCGTCATCTGATGCGACACTGACCGATAAGCCAAATCATGCTCGAGCGGCCAACCAAATCGCGCATGGCGAGCAGCCGACTCGACGCCAGACGGGGCATTCGCGCGCACCAATATCGAGTTTATCTGAGTCTACTGCCGCCAAATCAGTGTCCTCCGAACCATCCGAGTCGTTGGCCAATTTGCGCGATGAGTTGTCACGCGTCATCCCTGAGACTGCAGCACCGACTCCGTCCGCTATTAAAGCCCCAATGCAATCGCCGTTTTTGCCAGATGTGAAAGTGGATAAATTGCCACTCGGCGCAACCCGTCCGACCGGAAGTGTGCCAACAGAAGAGTTGCTACCGGCCTATGATAATCCGTCAACCGACCCGATTGAGCCGATGCCGGAAAGAGAACTCAGCGAAGACAACTTTATTTCTAAATTTTTGGCGGATATTAAAACTAAAGCAGATCAAAAACCGGTAGTAACAGAGACCACATCGTCATCGATGCTCGATCATCTGGTTCGTCATAACGCTGAGAATGCGCCAGTCACCGATCACCGACAGCAATTTGACGACAACATGGTTCGGCCACAATATTTTGATTCGGTCACGGCGCAAATTGCAGAAGCTCCGACACCGTTTCATGCGATCGATAGCTTGGTCGGTGATTCATTATCCCCGTCAGTAACCAAGAGCCACCCGCTAAGATGGATTTTGGCCTTCGTTGCGTTGTTGGTGAGTGGTTTTTGTCTGGGTGCCTGGTGGTGGTTGACGCACTAAAATACTCACATTGAGCGATTGGCGCCAAAATGCTACAATAGAAGGCATGAATGCACAAGAGGTTCGTCAGCGGTTTTTAGAATTACAAGAAAAAACCGGTCACGCAGTTATTCCGCGCGCCAAGTTGGTGATTCACGATGATCCAACCACGCTGTTCACTGGGGCCGGCATGCAACCGCTTTTGAAATATTTATTAGGCGAACCGCATCCGAGTGGCGTCACCTTGGCCGATTCGCAAACCTGTTTGCGTGCGCAGGACATTGAGGAAGTTGGCGATACGCGTCACACGACGTTTTTTGAAATGCTCGGTAATTGGAGTTTGGGCGACTACTTTAAGTCCGAGCAAATTCCGCGTTTTTTTGCGTTTTTAACAGATACCGTTGGGCTTGATCCGGCACGTATTTATGTTAGTTGTTTTCGCGGTGACGTTAACAATAACATTCCGCGCGACGACGAATCCGCCAAAATTTGGCAACAAGAATTCGCTAAAAAAGGCGTTGATGCCAGAATTGTCGACCTGATTTCAGCCAAAAACGGTGACAAAGAAGGTATGCAGGGTGGGCGAATTTTCTTCTATGATGACGGTGAAAATTGGTGGAGTCGCAGTGGCGGTCTCGAACAGACACCGCTGGGTGATCCGTGTGGCCCGGACAGCGAAGTTTTTTACGATTTCGGCGCGGATTTGCACGATCCGGCCTTTGGTCAACCGCATCCGGCGTCCGATTCTCCGCGTTTTATGGAAATCGGCAACCAGGTTTTTATGCAATACAAGCGCGACCAGGACGGCACATTTTCCGAGCTCGAGAAAAAGAACGTTGATTTCGGTGGCGGTTTGGAACGGATCGCGGCGGCGGCGATTAATTCGCCGGACATATTCAAAATTTCACTGTTTCAGCCGATTATCGCAAAGCTCGAGCAACTATCAGGCAAAGATTATGATTCCAACACCGTAGCGATGCGAGTCATTGCCGATCATTTGCGCGCGGCGACGTTCTTGGCGGTCGACGGCGTCGTGCCGAGCAATAAAGAACAGGGCTATGTCATGCGGCGATTAATTCGGCGTGCGGTACGTTTTGCCTTTGATCTGGGGATTGAGCAGAATTTTTTGGCGGAAATCGTGCCGGTGATCGCTGATCTCTACGTCGACGATTATCCGGAAGTACGCGAAAATCGCGATCAGGTGATTGTGGTTTTAGCTAAAGAGGAAAAAGTTTTTCGCCAAACCCTACGCAAAGGTTTGCGTGAATTTGGCAAAATCATGCGACGCGATGACTTGAACGACGGTGCAAAATTGTTCACGCTTTATGATACTTATGGTTTTCCGGTGGAGCTGTCGGTCGAGGAAGCGTTTAACCGCGACATCGCCTTGGCGGACGATTGGCGTGCCCAATTTGACGCAAAAATGGCGGAACAGCGCGCAGCGTCACGCCGAGCCATGGCGGCAAAAAGAAGCGCAAAATAATTGTACGTAACTCATAAGTGCTGATATTAAAATTAGGAATACTTATTCACGATTAGCCGCTTCGATCATTCGTGAGCTTTCACTCCCTATCTCCCTTGTGTTTATAATATTCATGTAGTAAAATACAACCAATAGATAAACCAAGGAGAATTAAGTCCATGAATAATCATCAATTATTAAACAACAGTAACAACAACAATAATAATAGCAACAACAAAGACCGCAACAACCGCAACAATCACAACCACAACCACAATAGTAACCAATTGCGCCACTCTACCAACTCTATCCATTCCTCCAACCCAATGGGGGGGGGGTATTAATGGTTTCACTATCATTGAAGTCGCATTAGTCCTAGCTATAGCTGGTTTAATTTTTCTCGTAGTCTTTATTGCTTGGCCAGCTTTACAAAACTCGCAAAAGGATACAGCTAGAC
>JBAQVB010000015.1:0-3809 GCA_049297855.1 Candidatus Nanoperiomorbaceae bacterium | reverse complement strand
GTTGATGACCGGCTGGGTGATTGGCTACGAACAGGTGTGCGCCATGGAAAAGGTGATAAAAACTAGTTAATGCTTTTGCGACGGCACGAAGAGCGGTCAAAACTTGCTCCAAGCCAATCACCCATCCGGTTTGACGAACGCTACAGTAAAAGTCCGTTTGATAAAAATGGCTGTGCGCGTCATATAATCCGGGAAAATCACCGTAAATCAACATGCGCTGTTGGTAAGCGTCGATGTTGCGATCGGCTTCCGCCAGATAAATGGCATCGCCCGTTTGTCGGTATAGTATAAGCAGAATTTTTGTATATTCCAGTCCCCAAAAACTCCAAATTGAATCGCCATTATATGACATCGTGCCAAAAATACGTAATGACGCGAACTGCGTCGATTATTTTGAGCTTTTAGACCAACCGGTCGCGCTAGATCCATTTTACGGGTGTAGGCCAAGCTCTTCATAAAATATGTTAGTTCGTCGACCCGTATCGGAGCGAGAAATCTAGTAGAAAGTGCGATCAGCATTGCGCGTGGTAATCCGGGATGACGGACGTTGTTGGCCATCTTGACACGGCTTTTTCAGCGACTGAATAAATTATCTAGTTTTTAAATCGCGTCGCCGAAAAATCGGCGCCGCAATTAGCAGAGGCACGACAATCGCTAGCACCAAAATTAAAATGTGACTGCCATTAAGGCCCTTAGCTAACACATCTGACGCTTTAGCGTAGCGGAACAGCGTAGCGTAGCTCAATTTCTTAACCACATCAGCGGCCGTCGATAACGAAGATATAAAATAGGCAATAAAAGTATACGATCCGACGATCATGCCGGCTAACGCGCGACGACCGGTGGCCGCGCCCAACGCAAAAGTGATACTACCGAGCGCTAAAACATGCAAAAACACTATGA
Source organism: Candidatus Nanoperiomorbaceae bacterium (assembly GCA_049297855.1). Lineage (GTDB taxonomy): Bacteria > Patescibacteriota > Saccharimonadia > Saccharimonadales > Saccharimonadaceae > CAXYVX01. Next base: position 2,906 of record JBAQVB010000015.1, on the reverse strand, counting down.
ACAAGCATTCAGCAAATTTACCAAATGGCATCGATTCCGACAAAAACCAGCCGCCCAATAAAATTCCCAGGCTAAAACCAACCGTTACAAACACCAAAAACGCCAACAGTGCTAGATATTTTTGCACGTAAAAACTGAGCCGATTAACCGGTCGAGCTAGAACGGCCAATAACGTGCGATTATTTTCGTCGCCAGCGCCAAACGCTGCGCCAAACAAGATCGCGGCCGCCATCAATAATAGCGTCATCTCGCCAAATAACTCTTGGCCAGTGTAACCTGTAAATGTGCTCCAGGTCGCGCCAGTGCCAAACCATCCGGCCATACTTTTAGGAACTGAGCCAATCATCGTACTCATGGAATCGCGAATCGGCGGAAACAATAACGCAATCCCGAGATTACAAACCAACGCTGCACCGAACCATAATAAAATCGTCCAACGTTTTTCGTATAAAGTTTTGCCGAAAATCGTTCTAGGCATTTTTACCTCCGTTTCGATTCGAATCTTGATCATAAAATTGCATAAAAGTTTGGCTCAAATCACCAGCTTCGATGTTATATTCAATCTTGGCGTGCTTCAAAAAATCCAACAGTTTCGTTCGCTGTTCCCGCGTCGGTTTAACGGTGATAAACTGGCTGGATTGCGCGTCAATTTCGTCCTTCGTTAGATTGGCGACGATGTGACCGTTTTTGATAAAAATGAAATTGTCGCAAAGTTCGGAAACTTCACTCAAAATGTGACTAGAAATAAACACGGTCGTGCCGGCTCGGTTGAGCTCGCGGATAATTTGGTTGAATTCAGCCTGCACCAGCGGATCGAGACCGTTAGTTGGTTCGTCTAAAATCAGCAATTTTGGCTGATGTTGTAGCGCCGAAATGAGGGCGACCTTTTGATAATTACCGGTTGACAAATCACCAATTTTAGCCCGCCAATTAAGATTCAGCCGCTTCGCCAGGGATTGTGAGTATTCTAAATCAAACTTACGGCTCAAACGACCGAGATATTCCAATTCTTCCGCCACTGTAAAAGTTTTGTCCAACGCAAAATCGTTTGTCAAAAACCCAATATTGCGCCGCGTTGTTATCGAATTAACATCGACAGTTTGGTCGAAAATTTTTGCTTCGCCGGCCGTTTTGTTGATAAAACCGAGTAAAATATCCATCGTGGTTGATTTACCGGCGCCGTTCGGACCGAGAAAACCGGTAATTGAACCCTCTCGCACGGTAAAACTGGCCTGATTTAAGGCTTTAACCGGATGGCGCCGACTAAATGTTTTATTGAGTCCGGAAACTGTTATTGCGTTCATGATTTGTATTATAGCACTCGCGTAGGACGTACGTGCAATCTGAAGTTTTTCACTTTTTCCTAAAAATGTTAAGATAGTCGCAGATTCGGGGTTTGGCGCAGTTGGTAGCGCGCCGCGCTGGGGGTGCGGAGGCCAGCAGTTCAAGTCTGCTAACCCCGACCAAAATTTTAAAAATATTGAGAGGGTTGGTTGTGAGAAATAATTATAAAAAATTTATACCACATCGACCGAATTGGGCAATATCGTGGCCGAAAATTATTAGTGCGGTTTGGGCGTTACTGATTGTAATTTGGATTGGCTGGGCACTATTCCGACGCGATCCGAACATGTTATCTATGAATTTAACGACACCAAAAACGACGCCGACCAATTTTGCGTGGCCACAAAGCGGGGAAGCGGCGATCGGCCTGGTGCGCGGTGACGCCATTGGCTGCAAAACTCGGGGCGCGTCAGTGTCGCGACCGACTGCCTCGGTGGCGAAAGTTATTACCGCATTGGTCGTGTTAGAAAAATATCCCCTGAAAAACGGTGACAGCGGACCAGTCATCACAATGAAACCGGCAGATGTCGATTTATACAACCAAATCGTCGCGAGTGGTGGTAGTAATTTACCGGTAGTAGTTGGAGAAAAGTTAACTGAAAAGCAATTACTGCAGGCGATGATGATTGTGAGCAGTGATAATTCTAGTGATAGTTTAGCCACTTGGGCGTTCGGCGGTTTGGCACATTATAAAGTGGCTGCTACAAAATGGTTGCACAATCACCATTTGAACAAGACGCGGCTTGGTACCGACGCTAGTGGCCTTGATCCGGGAACAACTTCGACGGCGAACGATCTGTGTCATTTGATGGGGTGGGCGCTCCAAAACCCGGTTTTAACAGATATTATGAGCACGCGCTCGATCGATAATTTTCCATTAGGTCATAATACGGGAACTATCAACAACACCAATCGCTCACTTGGTCGCGCCGGTATTTTCGCCGGTAAAACCGGTTCGCTTGGATCGGGATTTTATAATCTCGTGACGGCGGCACACGTTAATATAGACGGCCGAACTACCACTGTCATCAGCACTGTCATGGGACAGGATAATTTTGTGACATTGTTTGACATGACCGCTAATTTAATTCAATCGAACGGTGATAATATCGTCACGCGCGACATTAGACCGGGCCAAATAATTGGTTACGCCACGAATCGCGCCGGCACACGGGTCGCGTTAACCGCCAAAACAACGTTGCTCGTTGCGTCGTGGCGCGATCAAAAGATCAATCTACAAGCCAATTTTTTCGCCAATAAGGGCGCGATCATGAAAAATTCTATAGTTGGTTTTTTATCCGATCCAACCTCTGGCTTTTCGGCGCCAATCGTCGTCAAAAATACGCTAGTGGCACCGAGCTTCCTCTGGCGATTAACCCATCCGTAAATATTGAATTCGTGCGACAAAACTTTATTTTTAAACAATTTTTTGCGCTTTATTTGCATATCATATCGTTTATGCTAACATAGTTAATATAATGATCACTAAGGGAATAAAAGGTAGGTAAATTTTATGAATAAATTTAGTTCTAATACTATAACTAAAAATATTACCCCCCCAG
>JBAQVB010000014.1:0-7278 GCA_049297855.1 Candidatus Nanoperiomorbaceae bacterium | reverse complement strand
TGCCCAATAATTACGTGACGAATTTTTGGCCACTGGATATTTTTGCGCCTAATGACGACGTCAAAAATATTACATTTAGAATTGAATTCTATGATCATAAGCGAACGATCGATGCAAAAATAGTGGCAAACGCGGTTGATAAAATAGCTACTGTGGTGGAGACGGATTTACACGCTAAGTTAATTTAGATTGTGAAGGCAGGACAAAGTAACTATAGAGGACAATTGTAAAGATAGCTAGATTTTATGCGAAAACCTAAAGTTTGTTGAACGCGAACGTTAGAAAAATTGCTCATGATTTGCTATAATTGTGGACGATGAACGAGGAGGAATTGCAGGATTTTGATGCGCAGGAGGAAGCCGACGAAGCCGATTTAGTGCTGCAGGAAACGCCCGCGAAAATCGTTAAGTCGGCTGACAAAAAAACTGAAAAAGCCGATGAATCACGTAATAATTTAAAACCTTTTACCGTGAATCAGCGCGCCGAGGCTAAGAAATTGTTCGCTGGTAAACTGAAAAATTCGGATTATGTGCACTTACATAACCATACGAATTATTCCGTGCTCGACGGCTTAACTAAAATTCCGGATCTGGTTCAAATCACGCAGGATTTTGGCCAAACGGCGGTTGCGATGACTGATCATGGCAACTTGAACGGCTGGTTAACGTTTCAGCAGGCGGCGCAAAAGGTCGACACCAAGCCAATTTTAGGTATGGAGGCCTACGTCGCGGCGCGAAAACACACCGATCGCGATCCGCAGCTCGATAAGGCGCGGTATCATCTAATAATCATTGCTATGAATGACGCTGGGCGTAAAAATTTGATGCGGCTGTCGTCGATTGCCAACCTAGAGGGAGTTTATTACAAACCGCGTATCGATCACGATTTGCTCGAAAAATATAACGAAGGATTGATCATTTTGTCAGGTTGCGCCAGCGGCGAGGTGGCGGAGAATTTGCGTGCGGGCGATTACGATAAGGCCAAATCGATTGCTGAATGGTATCATTCAGTGTTTGGTGAACGCTATTTTATGGAAGTTCAGGATTCTGGACATCCAGATGCGCCAAAACATTGGGAGATTCAGGAAAAAATTAATCGCGGTGTTCTTCAGATTGCGCGTGAGTTGAATTTGCCGGCCGTGGTGACTTGCGACGCACACTATGCGCGCATCGATGACGCGGATGTCCATGAAATTTTACTCTGCGTTGGCACCGGATCCTTTCTGTCGGATAAAAATCGGATGAGTCTAAAGGATTTCGATTTGCATGTGATCGATCCGGCCGAAATTATCGCGCGTTGGGGCGATGATTATCCCGATGTCGTGATCAATTCGCGCATCATCGCCGATATGTGCAATACCGAAATTCCAACCGGTCAAATTCTGATCCCGAAATATCCGATTGATGATGCTACAATTAATTCTTTGCGCCACGACATGGAGGATCGCGAAAAAAGCTTATCTGACGACCAAAAATCTGAATTTAATCAGGATCGTGAGTTGTTGTGGCGGATGGTTTGGCGAGGTTGCGCTTGGCGATATGGCGCGGCGCCCGAGAATAACGAACTGTCGATTCCGCAGGTTAAAAAATTATTGCCGAAAGATATCGTTGAGCGCGTTGAGTATGAGCTGTCGGTGGTCGATCGTATGGGCTATAGTGGCTATTTTCTTATAGTGTCCGATTTCATTCGTTGGGGTAAATCCCAGGGTATCGTGTTTGGTCCGGGTCGTGGCTCGGCGGCCGGCGCGGTATTATCGTATGCAATTCGCATTACCGAACTCGATCCGTTAAAATACGATTTGATGTTCGAGCGTTTTTTAAACCCGGATCGCGTTTCGATGCCAGATATTGACATTGATATTCAGGACACGCGACGTAATGAAGTCATTCAATATTGTATCGATAAATACGGTTTTGATCACGTTAGCAATATCGTGACGTTTGGTACGATGGCGGGGCGGGCGGCGGTCAAGGATGTGGCGCGCGTGCTTGAAGTACCCTTCGCCGAGGCTAATCGCTTATCGGCGTTGGTGCCACCACCGGCTCAAGGCCATCATATTCCGCTCGAACAGTCGACTAAAGATGACCCGGATTTTAAGAAGGAGTACGAGACGAATCCAACGTCACATAAAGTAATCGATTATGCGGTACGCCTCGAGGGCACGATTCGTTCGCACGGCGTTCACGCGGCAGGCACGGTGATTGCTCCGGACGAACTAGTTAAATACATTCCACTCGAGATGGCGCAAAAAGGCGTGGTGGCCGTGCAGTTTCCGGGTCCACAAGTCGAGGAAGTCGGGCTACTTAAAATGGACTTCTTGGGTCTATCGAACTTGTCAATTATTGATGACGCGCTCAAAACGATTAAAGCGGTGCATCATGTTGATATCAATTTGGCCAACGTGCCGATGGATGATGAATTGACATATAAATTATTTCAGGATGGCCACGCGGTCGGAGTTTTTCAGTTTGAATCGGCCGGGATGCAGCGCTACATGCAGGAGCTTCATCCGACGATGTTTACCGATTTGATTGCTATGAACGCGCTGTATCGGCCGGGTCCAATGAGCGAAATTCCACGATTTATTCGACGTGCGCACGGTGAGGAGCCGGTGACTTATGATGATCCACACATGGAGTCGTCATTGAAGGACACCTACGGCGTGCTGGTTTATCAGGAACAGTTCATGAGAATTGTGCGCGATATGGCAAATTTTACCGGTGGTGAGGCCGACACTTTGCGCAAGGCAATTTCGAAAAAGAAGATTGGTTTGATGCGCAAATTCCGCGAAAAATTTATTAACGGTTCGGTGGAATTTGTCGGTGCCGATCGTACAAAAATGGAAAAATTCTGGGAGCATCTGGAGGATTTCGCGAGCTATTGCTTCAACAAATCGCACGCGGCCTGTTATTCGTTGGTGGCCTATTGGACAGCCTATCTAAAAGCGCATTATCCGGCGGAATATATGTCGGCGCTGCTCAGTTCGGATGCGAGCAATATTGATCGCTTGACGATTGAGATCACAGAGTGTAATCGGCTTGGCATCCAGGTGCTGAATCCGGACGTCAATGAAAGTTTTCGTAAATTTGCCGTCGTGCAGGAAACGGGCAACATTCGTTTTGGTCTGTCGGCTATTAAAGGCGTCGGTACAACAGCAATCGATTCGATCCGCCAAGCGCGCAAAAATAAACCGTTCGATTCGGTCGAGGATTTTGCGCGTCGCACCGACTCGCGTGTCGTTAATAAACGCGTTTGGGAATCACTAATTCGATCTGGTGCATTCGACAGTTTTGCTACCAAGGTCGAACCCGAGAATGACGACGATGACGGTGTGCGTGGTGATCGCAGCGATCTGCTCGCGGGGTTAGACGAAATTATTGCCTTTTCCAGCAAGGTGCAAAAAGAAGCCGCCAGTGGCCAGGAATCGTTGTTTGGTATGCTTGATCAAGCGGATTTAAACGAGGGAACGCAAACGCATCTGACGATACCGCGGGCACCGAGTAAACTCAGCCGAAGTGACATTTTGGCGTCCGAGCGTGAGCTAATGGGGCTGTATTTGTCGGCGCATCCATTGGATAAATTTAGCACTTATTTTTATGAAAATTACACACCGATTGCCGATATTAAATCAAGCCACGATGGTGCGCTGGTGGATCTGGGTGGGTTGTTGTCACGTTGGCGAATTTTTACGACGAAATCCGGATCAAAAATGGCTTTTGCCAGTATTGAGGATAAAGCCAAAGAAATGGAATTCGTAATTTTTCCGAGATTATTTGAAAAACTATCACAAACCTACAATGATCCGACGGGCGACTCAAGTCAACTCGTGCCTGGTGCAATCATTCATTTGCGTGGTCGTGTGCAAGGTAAAGATCGTGATGGGACGATTTTGATGGATCCAACTCTGATTGCCGAAGAACTAAATATCTTAACTGATGACACTGTTAAAAATTATCATTCGACTGGCGTTAAACACGCTGCGATTAGCCATACTAGCGTGTCGCGTCGACGTCTGACTAAAAAAACTGTTGATGCGGCCGCTACGTCGCGGGTCGTGGCGAGCCTTGATGCAGACGCGAAATCTCATCAAACGGCCACTGCGCAAAATTACGCTGTGGCATACGATGAACCACAAAAATTATATGTTCACATTAAAGATCCTAATGACGCCATTTCGCTCAAAGCTTTACGCGACGAATTGCGCGATCACGCGGGTGACAGTGAAGTCATTTTAGTGCTGGGTGATGATAAAAAAGATGCGGTGCGTATGCCGTTTCGCGTCCAAATTAATGAAGCCCTGACAGCCCAAATTACGGATATTTATGATTCGTCAGCAGTGGTGGTGAAATAATTTATCTCAACGCTAATTCGTATAACGCGATGCCAGCGCTAGTCGCGACGTTGAACGATTCTTTGTGACCAAACATTGGAATCTCGACCAGGACGTCGCAGCGCATTATGATTTTATCTGTCAGACCGTGAACTTCTTCGCCCAAAATGAGCGCAACTTTCGGAAATTTGCTAGCGGGAAAATGCTGTGAAAATTCGGCTAAAGGAATGCTACGCGCATTTTGCTCTAGGCCGATGATTAAAAAGCCTTGGTCGTGTAACTCTTGAATGAGATCGATGATATTTTCGCGAAATTCGGAGGGCACATTTGTTTCGGCATTAAGTGCAGTTTTGTGCAGGGCGCGGCTAATCGTAGCCCGTTGGTGCGGCAATAGGTCGGCAAATTGTTTGGTGGTTGGATCGTAACTTTTGGTTAAATTCGGCGTCCAGCCGGATAAGAAAATCCGCCGCACGCCGAAACCTTCACTGGTACGGAAAATTGAACCGACGTTGAAAACACTGCGAATATTATGTTGGACGACAACGATTTGACGTTCGTTACGATCAAAAACCCTTGATTTCATGTAATCATTCTAGCATTTATAACACGTATAGTCTTGCTTATGGTATAATATCGGCATGATGGATGAGGCTGAGCGCCAAAGACGATTTCGCGAGGCGGACGAACGCAACACGGCGAAGCGTGCTGGTATTTTGGGTGTGTCTTATGTTGATCTGCGTAATCTTGAGGCGGCTCTACCGTTGATGCGAGGCATAATGACGACCGACGAAATGTATCGTTATCATATGGTGCCGTTGCGGCTCGAGTCGAACATTAACAAAATGGTTTATGGCATCACGCTCACTACACCGGAAACGACGGTACGCCAAATTAAGGAGGCCGCCGCATCAACGGCTCAAACGGTTGAGTTTGACATGATTTCTGATTCGGCGTTTCGAGCCATGATGATGCGTTATGATCCGCCGAAAACGGTGGTTTATGACAACGTTGAAATCGCCAGTGTCGGTGACAGCGCTACTCTAGATAAAGTGTCGCGCGAGCTCGATGCGGTACGGCCGGATGATATCATGAATTATTTAATTTTACAGGCTTTTAAACTGGGAGCCAGTGATATTCACATTGAAAATCAACGCGAGGACGTCCGTATTCGCTTTCGAATCGATGGCACATTACATCCGATCGCCAACATTTCGCACGAGAAATATCGCATAGTTTTTAGCTCAATCGCGAGCAGCGCCAATATTTCCACGGCCGCACAGGATAGTCAATCGGGTCACATGGTGCGCGACGTGGCGGATCTCGATCGTAACTTCAAAATTATCGGTGGTGATGGTCGTAGTAGCGACGTGGTTGATCCAAAAAATGGCGCCAGTACGACACTCAACATGCGTATTGAAACGGTGCCGACGGTCTATGGCCAGGACGCCGTGATTCGCCTATTTAATTTTGATACCAGCATGCTAAATATGGACGCGCTGGGCATGAGTGATGATGAGAAAGCGGGGCTTCATAAAATCATCGATCGCCCGAGTGGCATGTTAATGGTGGTTGGACCAACCGGATCGGGAAAATCGACGACCCTGTACTCGGTGCTTGAGGCGCTAAATGACACGTCGCGTAAGATTTTGACGCTCGAGGATCCGGTGGAATTCGACGTGCCGGGCGTGGTTCAGGTGCCGGTTGATACGATGCATGGTCACGCTTTTGTGGATGAATTGCGTACGGTGTTGCGACTCGATCCGGACGTGGTCATGGTTGGCGAAATTCGCGACAACGACACGGCTAAAACGGCGATTCAGGCCGCCATTACCGGACATTTACTGCTCGCGACCTTTCACGCTGAGGACGCGGCGGCGGCTTTTGCGCGCATGATTGATATGATCGGTGTTAACCCGGTGTTCGCGGGGGCGATTCGCATGGTGGTAGGTCAGCGTTTAGTCCGCAAATTGAGTCGGGACACGAAAATCGTCTATGATCCGAGTGAGACTGAACGAAAATTCGTTTCAGATGGTTTACGTGGCCTGTCGGATGAAATTTTATCCCGGGAACTAGGCGCCGATTTCAATTTTACCGACTATAAACTATATAAACCTGGCACGAGCGACGATAATCCGTTTGGCTATCGTGGTCGTACGGTTTTAATGGAAGAACTCAGGGTGACTGATGAAATTGCCAAGTTTTTATCTGGTGAAGCGGCCGACGTCAGCGCTCAAAAAATTCGCGAAACCGCAATTCAGCAGGGTATGATCACGATGAAGCAGGAAGGCATTTTTCGAGTTTTGCGTGGCGAAACGACGCTGGACGAGATTAATCGCGTGCTTTAATTTTCGCCGCCTTGCGCAGATGAAAAATATGTGCTAAAATGTCACCAGAATTTTAAGCTAATTTAAGGAGTTAATTTAATGTCAAATATCATTAAGGAAATTACCGACGCGCAGAAAAAGCCGGAAGTGGTAGATGTGCGCACCGGTGACACGGTCAAAGTTTATCAGCAGATCGTCGAAGGCAACAAAACGCGTGTTCAGATGTTTGAAGGCGTCGTAATCCGCACCGATCGCAAAAACAGTCTTGATACGCGCATCACGGTGCGTAAAGTTACTTCGAGCGTCGGCGTCGAAAAATCGTATCTGTTGCACAGCCCGCTCGTCCAAAAAGTCGAGGTGACAAAACGCGCCAAAGTGCGTCGCAATTATTTGAGTTTCCTGCGCCAGCGCGCGGGCAAGTCGGCACGTCTGGTTGGTAAGGCTTTTGATAAATCGATCAATAACGTGTTTGATCCGGAAGCGGCTAAACTCGAAGCGGAAGCCAAAGCGGCGGCCGAAAAGGCAGCGGCCGAGAAAGCCGCGGCGGCCGAATCGGAAGCGGCGGCGCTAAAGGCCAAGCAGGCCGAAGTCGAAGCTGCGCACGCGGCAAATGCGTAAAAACAA
>JBAQVB010000013.1:0-2262 GCA_049297855.1 Candidatus Nanoperiomorbaceae bacterium | reverse complement strand
GCACTACGTAGCCGCCGTCACCCCGCACATCCACGCTCGCAAGCCAATTGACTTGCGTCTTGACATGCCTGCCCGGCCATGCATAATACCGGTGCTCTCCGCCGCTGCCGGTGTTGGCTACCAGCGTTGGACTCTGTGCCTCATTGCGCTCCTCCCAGCTGCGCAGGCTGGCATAGCCGTCACCGTGCTTGGTGTCGATGTCAATGACGATGACTCCGCTGGTCTCACCGGTGGCGAGTCCCCAGTTGCAGGCCCCGCCGTACTGCGCCGCCCATTGCTGTACCTGTGTAGGGTCATCAGTGGCGTCCAGCAGACCATGCGCCGTGCGCGGGTGCTTGCCCGGTGACGTGCAGGCGTCTCCCCGCCCGCAGGTGCACTTGCCATCAGCGCCTATGCTGTGCAGCGGAAAGATCTTCCATCCTAAGGCAAGATAGTCCCTGAGTCTAGGCTGCTGAATCATCTGTCTTCTGCCTCATCTCTTGTCTTCTCACCGCTGTAGCCCTCCTGCTGCCTACGGCGATTGATCCTGTTCTTGGTCAGATAGCGCTCATACACGTCATCAGCATCCATGTTGGCTGCAAGCAATAGAGACAGCATGAAATGAAGCGCGTCAATAAGCTCTTCCTGCAAACGAGTCTCATGAACGTACTTGGTGCGCGCCCAGCTCTTCCAGCCGACCTCACGCAGCGCCTCATGAAGCTCATCCTCAAGCGCAAGCACATTCTGACGAATGAAGGCGATGCGCTCCTCATTGTCCATGCCAGCAAAGTCAGTATGATAGCAGTCCTCTTGCAATCTGCGCTGCATCGTTAACAGCTCTGACAGTCGATCATCATCAGCCGCTACGTTATCTTTTGACTTGTCCTTCATGCCTGTCCTCCATAGTCAGATTAGTATTACCAATGATAGTGCCTGCCCTACCCCATAAAGAGGTAGGACAAGCGATCACGTCACACTACAATGCTAGAATGTGATGTTAGCGAAGTCTGGAATCTCAGGAACAGCAGGAGCTGCTGGTGCCGCAGGGGCAGGCTGAGCCGCCTGTGGCGCAGGAGCAGCTGCTGGAGCCGGATTCACCGGCGCGGGGATCGGTGCCGTGCTCTCCTGTGGTGCTGCCGATGCGCCGATAGTCGGCCCGGAGTCCTTCTCCGACCCGGCCCACGGATCAGCTGACGGAGCCGGTGCAGCCACTTGAGGAGCCACCGCTACAGGTGACGGAGTGGCTACTGTCGGTACGGCGATGGACGGTGTAGCCGTCTGTGCCGCAGCAGCGCCAGTGAGTCTGCTGATTCGGTCGACGTTGTCACGCTGCTGTCCCTGATACTCGCGGTGGGTCACGGTAATGAGCGCCTTGGCACCAACCATCTTAGCTGCCACGGTCTCAGGTGCCGGAGCCGGTGTCTGCTTGAGGAACGCCTCATCCACGCCAAGCGCTCGAAGGTTGATGAAGAACGCCTGAACAGCTCGAGGATTCTCAGGGCTAAGAACGACGTTGTTGGTGATGGTGCGGTTGGTCTTTGGTCCACTAATGATCTTGAACGTGACTGCAAACATGAGCTTGCCGTTCTTGCTCTGCTTTGCCTCAGACTTAGTCACCTGAGCTGCGTACTGCCCAACGGGGAGAATCTCAAAATCTGCCCCGCTACTTGCCATTAGGTCGCCCCAATTAATTGCTGCTGTCATTTCTGATCCTTTCGGTCATTACTGCTGTTATTCTTTGTCGAGTCAGCGGTCGCCGGCCCAAAAACTGTGTCTAGCATGGTGGAGACATTGGGATCCGTGATGATGTCACCAAGTCGTCCCTGAACGCGCTCACCTGCCTCAAACTGCACATGTGGCACCACTAGCATACGCCTCATCTTCTTAGTGCCCTTCGTCGGGTCCTCAACATCAACCGGCACCTCCTCCACATACAGGTAGCCGATCACGTCCAGAAAATACGGCATCTTGACCTGAAGCTGCCCCTGCACATAGGGCCTGTACTTGCCATCACGCATCTGCGTCATAGCGGTGAGGACTACGGCCTGCAGCGGCTTGACGGGATGCTCAGTCAGGTCTCTGAAGCCACGAATCAGTCGCTCCATGCTGTTGAGCAGGTCTCCCCACAGCTGCTGAGACATTCTCCCCTCACCCTCCAGCTGCTCCTTGACCTGCGTCTGCACCTCACTGATTGAGTCGATGATCACCGAGACAAACTGGTGCTGACCACTGTTGAGCCACTCATATGCCTTGAGGAGAATTGAATAGTCACGAACATTGACC
>JBAQVB010000012.1:0-9549 GCA_049297855.1 Candidatus Nanoperiomorbaceae bacterium | reverse complement strand
GATATCACCACGATTACTTTTGGAAAGTTAATTTTACGCAACAAATCACCGCGCGCCACGATTGAACCCATACCTTGAGAAATTGTCTCCATAAAAAATTGCCACATTACCATCGCGAGTAATAATGACATCGCAAAATGTGGAACTCCGGCGCCAAATTTAAGAAAACGCACGAAAACCATATACATCACAAAAAAGAGCGCCAACGGCTTTAAGATTGACCACAGATGTCCCAAAATCGAACCTTGATAACGTAATTTGAAATCAGTTTTAACCATTTCTTTGAGCAATACGCGGTTGCGTTTGGAAAAAAGATCTCTAACTTTTACCATCATTATTACTCAATTATATCATTTTCTAACCGTTATTCCAACGCGTGAATTACGATATAAGATATTTTCCGTAGCCGGATTTTAGTAGAGGCCTAGCTAATTCCTGAAGCTGATCCGACGTAATCCAACCTTTGGTGTATGAAATTTTTTCCGGACTGCCGACAATGCGATCCTCGTTTTTTTGAATAATGCGCACGTAATCATCGGCATCCTGTAGCGAATCGATTGTTCCAGTGTCAAACCACACGTCGCCTTCCTCTAGGGTTTGCACCTTGAGCTTACCGCGACGTAAATACTCCGCATTGATTGAAGTGATTTCTACTTCTCCGCGGTCGCTCGGTTTGACATTTTTCGCGATATCTATAACGTCATTATCATAAAAATACAGTCCGACCACCGCAAATTCCGACTTCGGCTGTTGCGGTTTTTCCTCAATAGAAGTCGCCACGCCGTTTTCGTCAAATTCCACCACACCGTAGCGCTCCGGATCGTTCACGTGATAAGCAAACACCGTACCGCCGTCTGGATCGGTGCACTGCGCCAAATTTTTACCCAAATTTCGCCCGTAGAAAATATTGTCGCCCAAAATTAAAGCCACTTTATCATGACCGATAAAATCTTCTCCTAAAATAAAGGCTTGAGCTAGACCGTCGGGACTCGGCTGGACAACGTAGCTCAGTTGAATTCCCCACCGCTTTCCGTCTCCTAAGAGATTTTGAAAAGCCGCCTGATCCTCTGGCGTTGTAATGATTAGGATATCACGAATTCCAGCCTGCATTAATGTCGCCAACGGATAATAAATCATAGGTTTGTCATAAATTGGCATCAATTGTTTACTGGTCGCGAGCGTGATTGGCCAGAGGCGCGAACCCGTGCCACCCGCTAAAATTAGTCCCTTCATATTATCAATCCTCCTCCGCTAATTCTTTTAAATATTGATCAATTTTCTTAAAATAATCTTCACTTTGAAAACCTAACGCGTGAATTTTAGTTAAATCGAGATCGCTGTTTTTCGGCCGTAAAGCCACGTAATCAATCGTGTCATCGGTGTTTTTCCGAATATAATTAGTCGCCGTTTTTTGAAAACCCTGCGCCCCATAATATTCATCGGTCGAAACGCCCGTGACGTCGTCCGAGTTGCGCCCTAATTTAGTGAAAATATATTTTGTGATATCCGCCAGCGACGAAACTTTACCGGAATTTGTCACGTTATAGACGCCATTTTCCGGTTCGTTTTTTAAAATAAAGTCAATCGCCCGCACCAACTCATCGACGTAGGTTTCCCGACCGCTTTGATCATTCACGACATTGGGCGAAATTCCCTTGCGAGCTAAGCCAGCCATAATTTTCACAAAATTAGTGCCCTTACCTCGCGCGCCCGAAACGCCTTTACCTATTACCCAACTACTGCGCAAAATCCAGTAACGATCGGGTGCAGCTTCTTGAATTTTCGCATCGCCCGCCGCCTTAGTCTTTCCATAGATTGACAGTGGTGAAAACGGTTCATTTTCATTATGATTGGTTTTATTGCCATCAAAAACATAGTCAGACGAAATGTGCACGAGTGGCAAATTACATTTTTTGGCACATTCCGCCAGCAACGCCGGCCCATCGGTATTGATAGCCTCAACTCGTTTTAATAATTCGGGACGCTCAGCTGCATCTACCCGCGTCCAAGCCGCCGCATTTATAATGACCGAGTATTTTGTAAAATCGACCGCCATTATGCTATCACGAGACGCCAAATCCAACTCGGGATAACTCAAAATATCAGCGTTTGGATATTGATTTTTCAGGCCTTGGCCCAATTGGCCGTTGCCGATAATGAGCGGTTTGGTTAAAAAATTAGTCACGCGACACCTTTGCATTATTAATATTGAGCGGTGTTACGTCCTTAAGCAATGGATGGTGTTTATCCGCTTCTGAAACTTCGGCATCTTTTAGATTGTGCCACTTAATGCCCAGCGTCGGATCGGCGTAGTTCACGAAAGCATATTTCGGTTTTAATTCCAGTGCCCAATAATCATTTACCAAATAGGAATACGCTGCGTGATCACTTAAAACTTGAAAACCATTAGCGACGCCGCGCGGCACTAAAATACCTTTACTGGCGGTTAATTTCGTTTGATAAGTGTGACCAAAGGTAGCGCCGGCGCGCAAATCAACCCACGCACCCAAGACTTCGCCGTCATCGGCAATTGAAATAAATTTATCCCACGGTTCGGCATGTAAACCGCGCAAAACGTTTTTGTGTGAAAAACTAATATTATTTTGTAGTTTATGATCAGCAAAAAAACTATCCGCCGGAAAACCAATTTCAGAAAATTTTTCCTTTTGAAAATTTTCTTTAAACCAGCCGCGACTGTCACCGTGCACTGTTAAATCAAACTCGATCATACCCGGTATAGCGGAGATTGGACGCGCGGTTAAAGGTAATTCAAAGTCCATTAAAAACCGCCTTTCTGATATTTCGCTTCGGTGGAGCGCTTTTGCGGTTTCCACCAGGCTTCGTTGTCACGATACCAATCAATTGTATCGAGCAAGCCTTGGTGAAAATCCGTAAACTTTGGCCGCCAACCCAATTGTTGGCGTAATTTTGTACTATCGATAGCGTAACGCTGGTCATGTCCCGGCCGATCATTGACCCACTCGAAATCATCCTCCGGCATATTGAAAGCACGCAAAATTCCATGTACCACATCCAAATTATTTTTTTCGCCATTCGCGCCAATCAAATATGTTTCACCGATTTTACCCTTTTCGATAATCGTTAACACGGCCGACGAATGATCCTCGGTGTGAATCCAATCGCGCACCTGCAGCCCATTACCGTAAAGTCGCGGCCGACGACCTTCTAGAATTTCGGTAATTTGGCGTGGAATAAATTTCTCGACATGTTGGCGCGGCCCATAATTATTAGAACAATTACTCAAGGTGTAGCGCAAACCAAAACTACGTCCCCAGGCACGCACTAGTAAATCTGAGCTGGCCTTGGTTGATGAATATGGACTGGATGGATGATATGGCGACTGTTCAGTAAATTTTAAATCCGGTCGATCCAATGGCAAATCACCATAAACTTCATCGGTTGAAATATGGTGATATCGTTTATCGTACTTGCGCGCCGCCTGAATTAGTGTGTACGTTCCTACGACGTTAGTTTGAATAAACGGCGCCGGATCATTTAGCGAATTGTCATTGTGGCTCTCGGCCGCATAATGCACCACCACGTCGGTGTTTTTCACTAAATCATCCACTAATTTGGCGTCGCAAATGTCACCTTTAACGAATTGATAGCGTTTGCCATATTTTTTCGCTAGTCCGTCCAGGCTCATTAAATTACCGGCATAGGTTAACTTATCGAGCACAACCACTTCGCTGTCCTTACGCTCGCGCAACACGTGGTGCACAAAGTTTGACCCGATAAATCCCGCGCCACCGGTTACTAAAAATTTCATTTTAACTTCCCCTCTCTCATAAAACGATATTTATTACTATGCCATCATAGCACATGAGCCATGTGCTATGATGTTTTTAATGAAAGTTTTAGTTGTGGTTCTAAATTATAACGGCGCCGATGAAACCGCCGAGTGTTTGGCGGCGCTTGCTAAACAAACCTATCGCGATCTGCAGTTATATTTAGTGGAAAATTCTACGCACAACAAACCGCATCAAATTAAAATCCTGCGTGATTCGATTGCAAAACATAAATTAACAGTGGCACAATTTGATATCCAAAAACACAACACTGGTTTTGCGGGTGGCGTTAATTTGGGAATTAAATACGCGATGCAGCATGATTTCGAGGCGGTGGCGCTATTGAATTCCGATGCAATCGCCGATAAAAATTGGCTAAAAGAATTAGCTGCAACCCTCGTCAAGTCCGGTGCCGACGCGGCCACCGGTTTAATGTTGGAACGCGACGGCCAAACGATTATTAACACCGCCGATACTTATTCATTATGGGGCATTCCCGAGCAACGCGATGAAGGTAAACCGCGAAACCAAGCTTCTGCGCCGGGTCGTGTTTTCGGTGCGACCGGCGGGGCGACTCTTTATAAAACCACTATTTTTCGCAAAATCGGGCTATTCGATGAAAAATTGTTTGCCTACGACGAGGATATCGATCTGGCATGGCGCGCAAATTTAGCCGGTTTTAATTTTTACTATAACGATAAGGCGATCGTATTTCACGCCGGTGGAACTTCGTCTAATTCGGCATTCAAAACGCGCCAAGTTTTTGCTAATTTACCCGTCGTAGTGATGAAAGATATTCCGCGCGAATTAATTTGGCGAGTTTGGCCGCGCTTTATTTTGGCGTATCTTATGTTTTTTGGTTATAAACTTTCAAAAGGCGATGGTTGGTCAGCATTGCGTGGAATTGGCCGCTCAATTCGGTTTTGGCCGCATAGTTTATCGGAACGACGTCGAGTTCAACAATTATTTCACAAAAAATTTTCAACAAGAACCAGACGCCAACGCCAATTGCACGAAATATATGAATTGCTCGATCCGCGTTTACCGTTTAAACAGATTCAGCGCGTGAAGCGATTTTTTTCACGAAAAACAAATCTTTGATCAACCATAGAAACACAAAGAATAACGCCAGTAATATTGGAAAAAACGTCCGATCTGCGGAAGCATAAATGGTTGGCGAAAAACTCAAAATCATACGTGCGCAAAATCCAACAAACAAAATATATATTAATGTAATTCTAGATTTTCGCGTCGGTAAAATTTGCGTCAAAGACCAAACAAATAATGCGATCATTGCCAAAAAATACAAATCCGGCATTAATGACGCCATTGAGTGAATAGAGCTTTGGGGAACACCATTAGTTGATAATAGAACACTGTAGTTTTTAATGTTCCAGCTGGCAATAATCAAATTAACTTTAGACACGATTTCATTTGAATTTGGAACAAATAACAAGATAAGCTGTGCGCTAGCGATTGCACCGGCGATAAGTTTTTTGCGTTTAATGGCTAGAATTAAAATCAGAATCAGCACTACAAATAACAAGAAAAATGGATTAACGAAAAAGTGCTGCATCGTGTCGACAAAACCCATATCAATTTTTCGTGGTAGCGGAATTTGTGCAAAATTGGGGAAAAATAATCTCATTTCAGTTTTATTGTCGACACGTGTCAATAAATCAACAGCAACAAGTATCGTCGTACTAATTGCTGCAATAACCAATCCGATAATTTGCTGCCAACTAATTTTTTCTTTGGCAAATAATTTTCTTATAAAAAAACTAATAAATAACATTAGCGTCATAATCGCGAATTGCTCTTGATTGCATGCATAAAAAATAGCACATAGTTTTAAAATAAATTGTAAAATTGACGTTTTTTTATCTGTTAAAATAGTAATTCCATACGCCATAGCCGCGGCCGGCCACAGATAAACTAAAATTGTCGCAAATGGCCCAGCGCTGGCAAATATTGGTCCAAATGGAAACAGAATAACTAGCCCAAGTGCAGCAATAATATTAAACTTCACACCATGTATTTTTAAGATCTTCGCAATGTTATATAACAATATAACGACCGCGACGACTGTTAGCATTAAAAAAACCACCAAGCAATGTGACATAAAATAAGGCACTATGCCGTCAACTATAATGCGACCGTTACCAGGGTGGATAATTAAATCTCCGGGACTTGCCGAGGCCATCTCAGCATATTTTGCAGAAAAGTCTCCAAAACGGATATTGTAAACTAGTGCCTCAAACGCAATGGCTAGTCCGGCTATTAGCGTTGGCCACCAGGTTTTCATAATGTTAACTAGTTTAGGACGCACCGCCCCCGTATTGCGTTGATATAAATCACTCATATTGAAATCATTCTACTATTTCGTGTTAAAATTGTAAACATGAAGTTAATCACCTTGATCATTCCCGCCTACAACGAGGAAAAATCTCTGCCAGACATGTTATCCAGATTAAATCAATTGTCACGCGCCACAAAAAAGTATAATTTTGAATTTTTATTTATTAATGATGGCAGTAAAGACCAAACTGCAGAAATCTTAGCTAGTGAATCCGAAAAAAATGAGCGACTTTCAGTTTTAAATTTCTCGCGTAACTTTGGTAAAGAAATAGCGGTTGCCGCTGGATTAGATTACGCGAACGGAGACGCCGTGGTAATTATGGACGCCGACGGGCAGGAACCACCGGAGCTTGTTCCGGAAATGATTAAGTGGTGGGAGCGCGGTTTTGATGATGTTTACGCACGCCGCAACAAAAACACCGAACGTGGTTTAAAAGGTTTAACCTCTAAATTGTATTATCGAACCTTACAAAAAATGTCGCGTGTGCCAATTCAAATTGATACCGGTGATTTTCGATTATTTTCTAAAAAAGCAGTTTTGGCACTACGCAAAATTCGCGAAAGTTCGCGCCAAAATAAAGCGATTTTTAGTTGGATCGGTTATAAAAAGAAAGAAATCCGTTTTGATCAACAAGATAGACAAAGTGGCCAAACTAAGTGGAAATTCGGCCTGTTTTCTAATGGAAATTCATTAATTAATTTAGCGATCGATGGTTTCACTAGTTTTACCACGATTCCGCTGCGTTTCGTTACGGTTTTCGGATCGATCGTTAGTTTAGTGGCTTTTATTTATATCATAATAGTGATTTTTCAAACTATTTTTTCGAATCAAGCCCACTTGAGTGGCTTGCCAACCTTACTTTGTGTCACGCTATTTTTGGGTGGCGTACAGATGGTTGCGCTCGGCATTATCGGTGAATATATTGGTCGAGTTTTTATTGAAACCAAAAATCGCCCGCTTTATTTAGTGCAAGATTATAATCCAGCAGATATTGTGGATCATCAAAAACATGAAAAAAAATAAAGGCGTTAAATTCACTATCGTTGGCGTCGGTAACACCGTACTCGATTTCGGGTTAATGAATATTTTTTCGCTATTTTTGCCGATGCCAATCCCTAATTTTCTGTCAACCGGCCTTTCTATGTTGTCTAGTTTTTATTTCAATAAGAAATGGACTTTTGATAGCCACCATAAATCACGAAAAACTTTAACGCGTGAAATTATTCTATTTTTTGTGTTTACCATGATCGGACTCTGGGTAATCCAAACGCCGTTAATGTATTTACTGACATCAATTACGCCACCAGGTTTGCGCCACCTACTGACGGTTCATCTGGGTGTCTATTGGACCACGTTTTTTATAAACAATTTTGCTAAAGCGATAGCTAGCATCGTTAGCTTAACTTGGAATTTTCTAACTTATAAGCACTTCGTGTTTCGCGATGATAAAATCATTAAAGAATCTGACGACGATGGCGACGACGATTTAAAGAAATAGATTTACTTTTTCTTAATAACGATATGCCGATCATGGCCTTCGCCTTCACTGTCGGTTGATAACTGTTCGTAATCAGCCAAAACTTTATGAACCACAAAGCGATCGGCGGGATTCATTGGTTCAAGGATCATTGCCTCGCCGGTTGTCATAACTTGTTGCGCCCAACCTTCAGCCCGCTCGGAGATTTTATTATTGTGACGTTTTTTATAATCGGCCACATCGATATTCACGCGCTGCAATTCGGCGTTTCTGACAATCAAACTGCTACGCGTTAAGGTCTGCAAACTGTGCAGCGTCTCGCCGTTACGTCCGATCAACAGATTAGATAGATAGGTATTAGGCACGGCTAGCTGAATGACGTCACCTTCCGCGCTGGCGTGAACCTCTAAATTAGCTCCAAAAAAGCTAATCACATCTTCAAGATATTTCTTTGCAAAAGCGATTGATTGTTCTCGATCCATAAACCCTCCTTGATTATTTAGCTTTGATTCTGCGAACAACCGTTGTGTTATTTTGGGGTTTGTTCGTCGAGGCTTTGTATGATGATTTAGTCGGTTTTCTGATGATTTCAGCCGGTTTGGCGTTTTGTTCGCGCCGACTTTGATTCTGCGATTTAATTGATGTTTGATCGGCATCTTTCAACATTTCATCCTCATTACGACGTAAAATTAAGCCCTGTTGGATCACTGCCACTATTGATGTGACGGCGTAATATAACACCAACGCCGCCGGTAAGGCTAACGCAATGAAAAATGTCATTAGCGGAAAAATATAAATCATTTTACCGGTAGTCGCAGCCATCATCTCGCTCTGGTCGACCTCTTCACCACGACCAGCTGCCTTAAATATGTCACGTAATTTCCTCTGGTTACCAGATTGAGGCATGACTTGTTTGCTCTGCCAAAATTGAAACACGGCCGCTACAATTCCTAAAATTAGAGCTGGCGCGTAATTAGCAGCAGTCTTAGTTAGATCAATAAAATGAAACAAGGTGTGAGTATTCGGATCAATAATTAAGTTGTGCACACTCGCAAAAACGTGAAAATTTTGCATGAATGGATATAGATAATGTTCAGGGTTAACGCCAGCAATTTTAACAGACAAAATCCGAATAACTGAATAAAGGGCGATAAAAATTGGAATTTGAATAACGAGCACCAATATCGAGCTCATCGGCTTGACGCCTTTTTCTCGATATAATTCCATCATTAGTTGACTCTCGAGCATGCGATCACCATTGGCGCGTTTTTTGATTCGTCGTAGCTCAGGCTGAATCTGACGCATCACTTTAGTCTGATGCAATTGTTTTTTAACTAATGGCCACAAAATCAGTCGCACGATAATCGTTAAAATAATAATTGCAATACCAAAATCACCAACAAATGCATAAATAAATGCCAAGAGATTAAAAATTGGCTGCGTTAAAATTAGGTCAAAAACGTTCATACTAACTATTATAACAGGTTCGACTAAGTTTTAGAACTGGTAGATTTCAGTGGTGTATTTTGATTCGTTAGAATATCGCGCAAGGGTGGCACTAATTGTTGAATCAGCTCTTCTGATGGCATGGTTTTAACGTTTTGATTATAGATTGTGATCACTAAATCCACGCCAACACCCGGCTTGGCAAAGGTTCTCAACGCCCGACGCGCTATTTCATAAGTGCGCCGTCGTGTCCGATTACGATCAACCGCATGTTTGAAAATTTTTTTGCTCACAATTACCGCAACTCGTGGCGAATGACGACGGGGATTCTGGCTATATTTAACCACCAAAGATCGACAACGCGTCAACTTACCACGCGTCAACACAAATTTAAGTGCGCCGTGACCATGAAAACGAAATTTTCGGGCAATCATTTCATTATTTTAACACAACTTAGT
>JBAQVB010000011.1:0-11620 GCA_049297855.1 Candidatus Nanoperiomorbaceae bacterium | reverse complement strand
GGTGCGGTTGGAAAAACTGGCGCCACGGGCGCGGTTGATTCGGCTAGCTGTGCGGCTGACTGCGTTAAAGATGAAATATCGGTTGAAATCGGATTTTGGTTAAGTGGCGGAACGGGTGGTAGGCCGGTCTCGTTAATTGGGTTTGCGGTTGATTCCGACGGTACTGGACTAAGTGGCGTAAAAGCCGTCTCCGGCGTCGTGGCAATATTGGGCGCGACGTTCGATGGCTCACTCGGTGATGGCATTGGTGGTAAAGGTAAATTATCGTAGGGCGTGGATGGTGTCTGATTAGACATGGCTGGTGAAACTGTAATGTGATTATCGCCATTGAGCGTCGAGCCTAAAGAAGCTGCCTCTGCATCCTCGTTTAATAGAGTGGCGTTTAACGGCGACACCGATTCATTGATATAGGGTTCACCGTGACTCAGTGTGGCATCGTCGTCAGCGCCCTGGAAACTGCTCGAGGCATTGGTGGCCGCGTTTTTCGCTAATAGTTCGGCCAGTTCGGCAGATCCGGCCACAGGTCCTAGTTGCGTATCAGCCGGAGCCGGCGACTGTGGCGTGCTGGTGCTAGCCGTTGCGATTACTTGTTGCGGTGGTTGGACTGGAGCCGATGGAATTGAAGTGCTAGCCTGGTTAACACTGGTAGGCGCCGGAACTGGCATTGGAACTGGAACCGGCGTGATTTGTTGTAATGAGTCTTGCGTTCTGGCGAGCGCCTGCTGTGATTGTTCATTGGCTAAAGCAGCGTTGCGCTCGTTGACTTGTTGATCCTCATCCTTAATCGTGTTCCATTTTTCACTGTCATCGAGTTCATGCGAAATTACTAGCCCGTCGCGTACCGGCGCTGTTTCGCCAGCCGGAACGTTCGCATCCAATTTGCCCGTCTCTCTGCCCGATAACTCGCTGGAAATTAGTTGTTGATTAGCGCCTTTGGCCATCAAATTCGCTGCAATCGTCATTATAGCGGCCGAAGTTTTTGTGTTACGGAACTGATCGGTGGCCGACACGAGGCCGGTTAATAAGGCGGTGGCAATTTGCGCGTCAATAAAATCTTTATCGGCTGACAGGCCAGTCAGTAAACTGTCGACCAATTCGCTGTAGCTGCCAGCTTTATTATCTCGCCAGCTAATAGTGCCGAGCTGATCCTTTTCGTCGCCGAGTCCAATTGTAGCGGTTGATGCGGAGTGTAAAACGCGTCCGTGGTTGGCGATGGCGTCATCTAAATCGCCACGCGAATTAACACCGATAGCAATGACGAGCTCAACGTTAAATTCGCCATCGGAAAAGCTCAAATCGTCGGCCGATAATTTGGTTTTATATGGTGTAATATAAATTCGTACCATGTCGCCGTCGGGTTTGAAACGTAGGCGGTCGGCCTTGTCTTTACTGAGGGAAATCACGAAATCGCGCAGCGCGTCCGCGTTGTTTTCAAAAGTTTTTTCCGGTTCCAAAAAATTGATAGAAGTTGGGATGTTACCACTAAAAACTGCCGTGGTGTGTTTATCGAGTTTATCGAGTGCCAACGTTAAAGCGATAGCCGCCGCCAGCGCATCTACCGATGGATCACGTGACACGGTAATTAAAATATTATTCGACGAACTAATTTTGTCGGATAATTGTTGTTTGGCGCTTTTTTCTGTATCCATGTTTGCTAGAATTTTAGCATAAGAAAAATAAAATGCAAGCCCCCCAACATTTATTTGGTCTTGATTAAAAAATATGTTATGATTCAAGCGTAAATTTAACGTGGCCACCGGAGTTCGCTTCGACCGCGAAAGGAGTAAAGCTATGCCGATTATCAAATCAGCCGTCAAAAAAATGAAACAGGATCAGCGTCGATATGCGCAGAATATCCGCACCAAACGCGCCATCCGTGTCGCGGTTAAAGAGTTGGAGACGACGCTAACTTACGAATCGTTCAAAAAAGCGCAAAGCGCGATTGACACGGCCGTAAAGAAAAACGTTTTCAGTAAAGCCGCCGCCGCGCGTCGCTTGTCGCATTTGGCGAAATTCGCTAAGGAAAACGGTGTAAAAATTGTTGCGAAGCCAGCGACGCCAAAAGCGCCGGCGAAAAAAGTGGTCGCGCCCAAAAAATCCGCCACGACAGCCGTCAAGCCGGCTAGCGCTAAAAAAGCGCCGGCGAAAAAACCTGTTGCCAAAACTACAGCTAAAACACCCGCCGCTAAAGCTGCTAAAAAATAAACTAGCCGCAGTGTTAATTAAGCCGCCTCAGCGAGGCGGCTTTTAGCTGGCGTTCAACGTCATTAAAAATTTTTCCACCATTACCCAAGCTTCATCAGCGTTAGAAATTTTCATGGCCGCATCAGTGTTGGCTAGAGCGCGCGTTAGTCGCTTGACGAAAGCTGGTCGCGTGTTGTGTGGCATCTGCTGGATCATATCGCGTGCTTTGGCCAGCTGAAAGGGCTGAACTTTGAGGGCGTGCGCATCTGCGCCGAACACTATCGCCGCGATCGCGATGATTTGCGTGGTCAGGAGCCCTAAAAACCGATTGGGATCTTCTCCGGCGTGTCGCAATTTTAATAGCTCTATTTGTACGGTTGCACGCCGATTCTTCAGGGCAAACTCGAGAATGGCGAAAACGTTGGCAATCGGGCTATCGTCGACGAATTCGCGAATCGTGGTGATGTCGATTGGCTCGGGTAACAGCGCCAACTTATCAAGCTCCGCGGCGATAGCGGATTGAGGATCGTCTGCGGCTAGCTTGCGCGTGATGAGCTCGTTTTTGGCGTTCGTGTCTAAATTAAGTCGCCGCGTCGCTATTTCATCCGACAGCCACGGTTTGAGCGCGTAGCTTTTGAGCTTTAAAAATTCCTGCGCTGTCGCCTGCTCCGTTAGCTCCTTAAAAATTTTGGTTCGTTTATCGGGTTTAGCGTCGGTGACGATGATCGTGTTTTGATCCGGTAAACGGGCTAAATTAGTTACCAAATCGTCCAGTAAAGCTCGCGTTTGCGTGTTCGCGAAAGCGTCTCGTAGAATAAATAATTTGGTTGATTGGAATAAATCCAAGCTAAATATCTCGCGCGTCGCGATTGCCAGATCGTCTTCCGTTAGGTCAAATGTCGTTATCTGATCAGCCTGGAAATCGGCTCGAATGGCGCCGATTTTGCGTTCGCGCTCATAATCGTTATTGCCGTAAAAAAAGTAAATCATGCCGTATCCTTAACTTGGCAAACCGGGCAAATATAAGTGCCACGTCCGGCGGCGCGGGTTTTGATAATAGTGGCGCCACAACGCAAACAGGGTTGGCCATCGCGCCGAAACACGTTGGCGAACAGATCGAGATAGTCACCGCGCGAGCCGTCGCTACGTACGTAGTTTTTCATGGTAGAACCGCCAGCGCTGATCGATTTCGTCATGGCATCTCGAGCTGCTACGAGAATTTGACTTAGATCGGCGTCTGATAATTTGTGCAGTCGTGTCATGGGATGAATTTTTGCGCCCCACAAGGCTTCGTCGGCGTAAATATTGACGATGCCAGCGACGACAGCTTGATCCAAAATAACAGCCTTAATGGGCGCGTTTTGATGATGGCGTGCGCGTTGAATAAATTCACGTATAGCGTCAACACTAGGTCGCGTAGCAATTTCATGAGCCGTAAAATCGACGATTTCCGGACCGAGTTTTGCGATAAACGGCAGCTCGGTGATTTGTGCGGTCGGTATGATTTTGCACCAGCCAAATTTGCGTTGATCATTAAAAAACAGCTTAGAGTCGTCGTCAAAAGTAAAAATCAGGCGCGTGCTTTTATCCGGCAGCGCACTAGTTAGGCTTTCGGTTGGATGGCCGCCACCAAAATTATGCATATCTTCCGTACCACGTTCAATATCATGTGGCGTTAAACTATCGTCGCGAAAAACCAGCTGGCCGGTCATTTTCAGGTGAAACAACAGCGAATAATTATCATCCAGATCAAGAATTAGAACTTTGGCGCGCCGGCGCGCCGCTGTAACTCGGTGATTTTTGACGAAAACTAGATCACTGGTGGCTGATTGTAGCGATTTATTATTTAAAATCGTCACGTCTCGAACTTTACGACGTAAAATCCGCGAACTCAGGCCACGTCGGATTGTTTCTACCTCTGGCAGCTCAGGCACAATTTTCCTCGTTTTGTTGTATATCAACCACTGTTTGCATATCAATTATTATATCAGATTGACAAATTAAATAAAAAATGCTACAACTATGACATTATGCGGAGAGGCAGTATGAATCGGGTTGGTATTATCGCTATTGTGATAGTGATGGTGGCGCTACTAATTGGGGTGGCGATTTTCGTTGGCCAGCAGATTTTTGGCGGTTCTAGCGTACCTCGCACGCAAACCGCAGCGCAAAAATTATTAGCTAAACCGACAGCTACTACCGAGGTGCGCATGGCGGTGCGTGGACCTATTACGGCGGAAGAACATTATTACGAAGTCAATGTAGCGATCAATGATCGCTCGCGTAGTTGGCGCGTGCATCAGGGTCACGCCGGTCATGTCGTTATTAACCGGAATTTAGGTAATTCGACAGCTGCCTTTCGTGACATGATGGCGGTGCTGAATAATCAGGGGTTTATGAATGCTCGGACAACTGGTTTATCGACGGCTGGAACTTGTCCGAACGGCCAACTGATCCGATTTCAGATCTACGGCGGGGAGCGCCAGCTCGATGATTTATGGATGGATTCATGCAATGATGAAGGCACTTTCGCCGGTGACCGCTCAGTCATTCAGACGATCTTAAACCAATTGCCGGACGGGCGTTCTACTATTGATAGCGCGGAAGCACAAATTAGCGGTGATACTAATAGTGGAATAAACCCATTTGCGCTCTAAGTTTCAGTGATAATTGTTGGTCGTATTAGTTACTTGACGCCAAAACTATAAGCTGCTAAAATGTGGTCATGAAAAATTCTAAAATCACGATTTACTTGCCGACGGAACTCGCGAAAACGGCCAAAAAACACGTCGTTGACACCGATGAAACACTGTCGGCTTTCGTCGAGCGGGCTGTGCAAACTCAGCTGAAAGAGGATGATTCGCGCAGTGGCAAGAAAAAATTATTAGCGCGTCAAAAAACCGAGGAATTGGACGATATCATCGGTGAATTGAGTAAATAATCAGTGTTACAATAGTCGCATGAAAATTTTAGCGATTGAAACATCGTGCGACGAAACCGCCGCAGCCGTTGTGGAGGACGGCGCGCGAGTTTTATCTTCGGTCGTGCATTCGCAAATCAACATCTTTGAAGCTTATGGTGGTGTGATTCCAGAGGTGGCGGCGCGTTCGCACATTGAAATGATTTTACCGGTGGTCGACGGTGCCCTGCGGCAGTTTTGGCAAGCCACTCACCCTGAAACAACGGATTGGGATATTGATTTGCGGCAACTGGTTTGGCGGGATATTGACGCCGTGGCTTGTACGACCATGCCGGGACTGATCGGTAGTTTGATGGTCGGTTCATTAACGGCGCGTACGTTGGCGCTCGTGCATCACAAACCATTTTACGCAATCCACCACGTCGAGGCGCACGCTTACGCAAATTTTATCACTGAAGTTACATCGAATGATAGTACGTCTGCCAAGACTTCGGCTAAGCGTCATGAAATTTCACGTGAACGCGTTCGCCAAAATCCGCCGAAGTTTCCAGTACTCGGCTTGATCGTGTCGGGTGGTCATTCCCAGATCGTGTTATGGCTCAATCACGGCGATTATAAATTGTTGGGCCAAACTGCCGATGATGCGGTCGGTGAAGCGTTCGACAAGGTGGCGAAGATCCTCGGCCTTCCCTATCCTGGCGGTCCGGCGATCGCACAGGCGGCTGAAACCGGTGATGCGCATAAATACGCCTTGCCGAAGGCGCATATGTCTGGGCGTTATGACTTTTCGTTTTCCGGGCTCAAGACAGCCGTTTTAAGGCGCGTTCAACAGGAACTTGGATTGGATCACACATTTCCATCCAGCGGCCTCGCAGCGCGCCTTAGTGCGCGCCAGGTGGCCGACTTTGCCGCCAGCTTTCAACGCGTGGCGGTCGAAACGTTAGTGGACAAATTAATTTTAGCATCTCGCGAATTTCGGCCGCGCAGCGTAATCATCGCGGGCGGTGTCAGCGCCAACAAGGCTTTGCGTGACGAAATTACACGGCGCTTTATAAAGGAAGATCCGATGCTAAAAATAGAATTTCCGCCACTATATCTATGCACGGATAACGCCATGATGGTCGGTTCCCTGGCCTATTTCAAGTCGCAAATTACGCCGGCCGATGATCCGCGCACAACTGAGATAATTCCCAGCATTTCCATGACGCAAACCGCCTGGAATCGCGCGTAATTTTCGGTAAAAGATTAGGGCTCCCGATTGCTCGGGAGCCCTTTGATTTAGGAATTTTTACTACTTGTCATAAGCCTCCATGATTTGTTGTAGCTGCCAGCTGCGGACTATGTCGTAGTTTGCGAATTTCACATGCCTAACGAAGACCAAATTTTCTAGGCGACTTATTGCGTCGCTTAGACCCGATAATGGGGCCTCCCCATCTACACAGTCCAGATACAGATCGCTCTGCGTCTCATCACCGTTGATGACCATTTTTGATCCGTCACCAATCCGTGAGATGAATGTTTTCATCTCGTGCGGGGTTGTGTTTTGCGCCTCGTCAAACACAATGAAAGCGTTATCGAGCGTTTCCCCGCGTAGATAAAGCAAGGGCGTCAATTGAATATTTCCCCGCGCTATCATCTCCCGTTTGTTATGCTCTCCCAGAATGCGTGTCAATATTTCAGATATTGGCTGCAAATACGGATCATATTTTTCCTCCTCACTTCCAGGCAAAAATCCAAGATCATTGCCGACTTCTGAAATCGGTCGAGTGATGACAATACGATTAACGTCATGTTTATTGAGTTGTTCAATTCCCATCGCGAGAGACACGAGTGTTTTACCTGTTCCAGCCGATCCGGAGCCGAATATTATCGTTGCATCTGGATCTCTTATGCTCTCGGCCAAGCGTTGTTGAGAGAACGTTCGAGGGTGTATGTTCTGTCCGTTGTTAAACTTACCTAAAGACATATCATACAACTTCAAAAACTCCTTGACATGATATCCCTGGCGCATCGCGTTGATAGCCAGACTAACATCTAGGGGCGCTAATGGGTAGCCGTTCTGTGCAAGGCGTTGCAAAATGCGCAGTACATTCTCCACAATTACGGACTCGCGCCCGTAAATATTTATTGTACCGCTAGTGTTGACTTCAATGTTTGCGTTGACTCTCTCTCTAATCATGGTTAGATTCGAGTCCATCAAACCGCATAAGCTTCTCAGTGTATGGTTATCCTTAATCTGCATGGTTGTCATTTTAAATTCCTCCTAGGAACTTTTACGTGTTCCCTCACGATACGATTGCCCGAGGCTTTCTCGCGCAACATATTTTTAGATTAGCGAAATTATTCTGCAAAATCAAGCATGAACAGCTTGGGTCATTCAATGCTATAATGTTCCCAATAATGAGTGAAACGAATTTTTTACAGAGTGCAGCTTGGGCTAAATTTCAGCGCGATAACGGTAATAAAGTGATCAGCGAAAACGCGTCGGACGATCCGGCGGATGGCAAATTTTTAGCTATTATTGAGCATGGTCAAATATCCAATCGCCTTTATTTACCGTATGGACCGAATGTTTCGCGTGATAAATTTACGCCACTGATTAAGAAATTGCGCACGATCGCTGGCAAACAAAAATTGGATTTTATTCGTATTGAACCCACTGATCCATCAATTACACCGGAAGTTTTGCACGCGAACGGTTTTCGCCCGAGTGCGCGTTTTGTTGATCCACCCACTACTGTTATTTCTGATTTATCTGGTAGTGAGGATGATGTACGAGCGCGTTTGACGCAAACGGCGCGCCGTTATGCCAAAAAATGTGACAAAGCCGGCATCGCTTACTCTGTTAGCTATCGTCCGTCGGATATAAAATATTTTCTGGAAATGATTCATGAAGTTTCGGCGCGCACCGGCGCTAGGTTCCACGATGATTTGTATTTTCAAATGTTTGCGACTTCCCTGTTCCCCTCTAAGTCCGCCGGTTTATTATTCGCCGAATTAAATGGCGAAAAAATTGCCTCGATCGTTTTTTGCAGTGACGGCCATACCATGAGTTACACACATGCGGCCAACAAGACCGCTTTTCGCAAATACTCGCCGGCGACCGGACTTGGCCTCTATGCCCTGCTCTTCGCGAAAAAACAGGGTTGTCAATGGTTTGATTGGTTTGGTGTCGCACCGGAAAAATTCACCGATAAACGCTATAAATCATGGGCTGGCTTAACCCAGTTTAAAATGTCGTTTGGTGGTGAACGTATTTCGCGCGTTGGAACTTGGGAACTACCACTGAAAAAACGGCGTTATTGGCTCTATCGCGCACTCTTAAAAATCACCGGTCGCAGTTAATTTCGCCTAATTGTGCTAAGATTATAGACATGAAATTGTCGAAAACTTACGAAGCGGGGAATTACGAAAAGCAGATTTACGAGCTCTGGGAGAAATCGGGCGCTTTTGCGGCAGGTCAACATAATACCGCTAGTCAAGTTTCACGTGAAAATCAAGGTGACAAAACGTCAACTTACTCGATTATTATGCCACCGCCGAATGCTAACGGGAATTTGCATATCGGTCATGCGCTGATGATTCCGATCGAGGATGTTTTGATTCGTTATCACCGAATGTGTGGCGACGACACAGTATGGATTCCGGGCGCCGACCATGCCGGTTTTGAAACGTGGGTGGTTTTTGAGAAATGGTTGGAAAAGCAGGGCAAAACCCGATTTGATTTCACGCGCGAACAGCTGTATCAGATGACATGGGATTTCGTACATAAAAATCGAGCCAATATGGAGAATCAGGTGCGCGCGCTGGGCGCCAGCGTGGATTGGACGACTAACACCTTTACGCTGGATGACAAAGTGGTCAAAACAGTTTACAAAACGTTCAAAAAAATGTGGGATGAAGGTCTCATCTATCGCGGTGAACGTATCGTCAATTATTGTACTTTTCATCACACTAGTTTTGCCGATATCGAGGTGGAATATCAGGAAGATAAGGGTAAATTGTGGCGAATTGTCTATCCGCTAGTCGACGGTAGCGGGGAAGTGATGGTCGCGACGACGCGGCCGGAAACGTTGCTCGGCGACGTGGCGATTGCGGTTCATCCGGACGATCCGACATTCACGGCGCTGATCGGTCAAAAAGTGCGCGTGCCGTTGGTCGATCGCGAGATTCCGATCATCGCCGACGAAGGCGTGGAGCTAGGCTTTGGCACTGGTGCGGTTAAAATTACACCGGCGCATGACCCGCTCGATTTTGAGATCGGTTCGCGTCATGAGTTGACACCGATTCGCGTGATTGATTTTAACGGTAAAATTTCGCACAATCCGGATTTTGAACAGTATGCAGGGCTGAGCGTCGATGAGGCGCGCGCCAAAGTTTTGGATGATTTGGCCAAAGCTGGCGCGCTACGTGACGAACAGGCGTTTATGCATCAGGTGCCACACTGTTACAAATGTGGTACGCCGATTCAGCCGATGCTGATGAAGCAGTGGTTTGTGGCGGTTGACAAATTAGCCAGCCCGGCCAAAAAAGCCGTGTCCGAGATCAATTTTTATCCAGCGGCAAAAAGTAAAGAATTGGCCAGTTATTTTGACGAACTGCGCGATTGGAACATTTCGCGACAAATTCCGTGGGGCATTCCGATTCCGGCTTTTCAAAATGTCGACGATCCGGATGACTGGATTTATGATACGACGGTTGATCAGGAAACGATTGAGCGCGACGGCCATACTTATCGGCGTGATCCAGACACTTTTGATACTTGGTTTTCGTCGGGGCAGTGGCCATTTATCACGACTGACTTTCTCGATGATGGGCGGTTGATGAGATATTATCCAAATTCGGTGATGGAAACTGGTGTTGATTTGGTGCGGCCGTGGGTGGCGCGGATGATTATGCTGGGCGTTTATATGACGGGACAAATTCCGTTTCGCGACGTGTTTTTTCACGGACTGGTGCTCGATGAACACGGTAAAAAAATGAGCAAAAGCAAAGGCAACGTGATTAATCCGCTTGATGTGATTGACCAATACGGCGCCGATGCGTTGCGACTGGGCGTTATGATGAATCGCGGGGCGGGGCAGCCGCAAGCATTTTCTTTATCAACAGTGGTGGCGGGGCGCAATTTCGCTAATAAATTATGGAACGCCGCGCGTTTTATCGAGAGCAAGCTACCGGACGATTACGCGCCCGATTTCACCAAATTTATCGATGCCAAAACGCCGGCCGAACATTGGATTGCGCGCGAGCTTGAAAACGCGCGGCGCGGTATCGAATCAGACATCGCGAACTACAATTTCGCCGAAGCGGTTGACAAAGTTTATCACCTATTGTGGGATAGTTTCGCCGATTGGTTTATCGAAGCCAGTAAGGACGGTTCGCGGCTGGATTTTTTGGTCTTTGCATTGAGTCAGATTCTGAAATTGGCTCATCCGTTCACGCCGTTTATCACCGAAACAATTTGGATGACGCTGAACGCGGATGATTCAATGCTAATCACCGAACCATGGCCAGAGGAAATTTTGTATGATAACGATCAGGCGCATATTTTCGCGCAGATTCGCGAGTTTGTGCTTGAATTGCGCTACGTGTTAGCGCAACTACCGAACGGCAAATACAGCGTAATTTTTGATGCGTCGGATCAAGTTTTGCGAGATTACAGTAATTTAGTTAAATCTTTGGCGCGATTAAAAAATATCCGACCACTGAATGATGGCGAACAAAGTCACGGTTTGCGCCTGGCGGTGCACGGCCGCGAAGCCTGGCTGGATATCAGCGACGATTTGTTATATCAGCATCAACAAAATCTGGAAAAACGCCTTTTGGCATTTCGCCAAAATCAGCACAAATTAGAAGCGCGACTCGCGAATCATGGTTACATTGAGCACGCACCGGCGAATTTAGTGACGGAAACGCGCGACGAGTTGGTCAAGACCAAGGATCAGATCGCGCGGTTGGTGACGGAATTGAGCGATAATAATTAATTTGATCATGTTAGCGCGCCGGCGATCGGGCGTTGGCGTTTGACACCTCATTTCCCCCGTGCTATCATGTCCCCATATCAACCATAACCGCGTTAAAGGAGCAACGCCTATAATTAATTATCATGAGTAAGAACAATAATTATTATCATCATCATTCTAGTAACGGATTATTAACTACGTCAGCTTCAACTCCAGCGTCAACTACAACGCCAACTCCAACTTTTCCCAACCCATCCCCAAACCCAATGGGGGGGGGTCTTAATGGTTTCACCATCATTGAAGTCGCATTAGTCCTAGCTATTTCTGGTTTAATTTTTCTCGTAGTCTTTATTGCCTGGCCAGCGTTACAAAACTCCCAAGCAGACACAGCGAGGCGCCAAGATGTCGGCAGAGTGGTTAGTGCCATTGAATCGTATAAGGTGGATAACCAAGGGACTATCACTGCATACAGTGTTCAATCAAGCGCTCAAAGGATTGTTCATGGTGGTACTGGATCTTTCAATGATGTGAATCTGGGGGCTTATGTGGTTGA
>JBAQVB010000010.1:0-2958 GCA_049297855.1 Candidatus Nanoperiomorbaceae bacterium | reverse complement strand
GCGACGCGACGCGCAGCGCATCGAGAACCGCATTGACTCGCTGCCCGCCATCCGACTGGATGCCGGACAACGTATCACGCAGCCGCTTGCCCTGCCCAGAGGCGAGCTGGACTACTGCCTGCGCGATGCCACGCTCCGGGCCAGCAGCGAATCCAGAATCGGCCGTCTCGATGGCCTTGGGCAAGTTGCCGCCTGCGAGGAGCTTGGCGCAGGCGAACAGCTTGCCTAAATACACCGGGCTCTCGCCGAAGCGCTCCTGTATGGTGGGCACGTCGGCCTCCTGCGAGCCGAACATCGTGTCAAGCAGATCCCATTTGGCAATCTCACTCCCCAGCCATTCATCAGAGCAAATGAGCGCGCGGAAGCGCATGCTCTCCCTATGAGCCTCGACAAGCCCCCCCCCCCCCGCAATTTTGCGACAAGGGCCTCGGTCAATGCCTCGTTCACGCTCGCCATGCGCCCCTCAGACAAGCTCGGGAACGGCGTCTCGGGCAGCACGCCGCAGCGCAGCATGAGCTGCGCTGCCTGAAACACGTCATTCGAGTCTGCCGCGCCGACCAGAGCGCGCTCGGCCTTGCTGTACACGTCGCGCATCCTACCTAGGCGCAGGGCGATCGCCGCAGAGGCAATGACCATCTGCTTGCCGTGCCGGCCCTTCGACGCGATCTGCGCAAAACCAGCTAAAGTCCCCGGGCGTCGAGACGACGACGCATCGCCGCGTTCCAGACTCAGCATCGTCAGCGCAAGACGCAGATACGGCGCGCGATCCAGCTGCTTAGGGGCAAGACCGAACAGTATTTCCTGCACTTCGGGCGCGAAGCCCTCGTACACTTCCATGAAATGCCGAGCCAGCAATTGCTCGGCCGCTGTTATATCCTGCAGCAGCACCAGCTGATCGAACGCCCGCGCATGATCCCCCGCGTCCAGCAGCATGCGCAGCAGGTCCCGGCGCGCATCACACTGCGACTCATTCCATTCGAGGAATACGCGCCACGCCGAATCCTTCCACGCATAACCTGTCGCGGACGGGCCGGAAGCGTCCTGCAAGCCAATCACGATGGAATCATTAAAGATGGAGTAATCGGATAAGCCGGGAATCGACTCGCATACCATCCTGATATGGCGCTCACTGAACCTCGGCATGAACGACAGCAGCATGGACACTCGGATAGCGCCGACTTCTATCTGGGAATCGGAGTACCGCGCGGCGCACGCCCGGCGTATGGCCTGCAGCGCCAGCTCTACATTGAATCCATCCAGCCGGCTGAATTCCGGCGAATACCAGCGGTCGAAAGCCAGCCCGACAGCAAGCGGGTAACCGCCGGTCGTCGCCTTCATCAGCTCGATCTCATCGTCATGCAACGCGGGAAGGCCCGGCGCGACCTCGACGATCGCGCGCGCCAGCGTTTTGATCTCGTCAATGGTGAAGGCCAATTCGCTGCCTCTGAACGGCACGAAGCACGATTTATCGTCCTTTGCCAAATCATCGACCCATGCGCTTGGCTTCAAAGGATTGAGTGTCACGGTGACGACTGTAAGCGAAGCAGACTGGCGGAACATGTCCTTCAGCTCCTCGGCTCTACTGTCATCGAGCCAGTAGTCGAAGTCATCGATAAGAAGAACGCCGGCAGGATGCTCCTCGCTGTCCTTGGCCAAGCCACCGCCTTCGCTATACGTATGCGATGCGCCAAGAATCTGCGAAAGAGTGCGGCTCTCATTGGCGCAATCACTCACCATCACGCGCGGCCGAAACAGGTACCCCAGCTCATCATCGAGCTGCCGCAACAGCGTCGTCTTGCCGAGACCCGGCGCGCCGCTGATATTTACCCAGCTATGCTTCGCGGCGATAGTCGAACGGAGCAGCCGACGCCTCCGTATGGTCACTATAGCCGCTGGGCCACCGAATAGGCTTTTCCACTCCCCGGGAATCCACTCAGCGAACCACGGCCTCTCTGTGTACAGTGACGATACTGAAACCATGCCCAGCCTCCCATATATCTGGCGTATTGTACGAGTCGCGTTGCCTGATGAGGGGAGGAAGAGCCCTATGACCTACATTCAGGCATCCAGCTAGGAGACTTCCCGGCATCCGGTCTTCCAACGACACCCAATGAGGCCAATCGAGGCCGAATGGCGCGACACGTCAGCATGTCCAAACGCACATCCGAGAATTACCTTTCCCTTGTCACGCATGTGACTATGGGCACAGTATATTTTCCCAGCTTGCGGCCAGTGCGGAATTAGCGGTCTTATAGCAATTTATCACCCTAAAATAACCCTTTCCGGGTGATTCAGAGATCGGTGAAGTACCGCCGAGCCTTGTCCTGCAGCAGTTTGGGACTGCGCGAGAGGAGGTGCCTTTGCGATCAGCCAGCCATGCATAAGCCCCGAGGCGGGCATGGCTACTGTGGCAAGAATGCGCCTCTGACCGCGACTCAGCGGCCGATCCGTGCCAATAGCTCATGCGACTGGCAGGGATACACCGCTGACTGCAACTCATCGGCGTATTTGTGCCATTAGCCTCCCGCCCTATGCCGCGTTCATACGCAAAGGAGGTGCTGTCGGAGCCACGATTAGGTGGTTCCGACAGCACCTCTGTGCTATGGGATTCGGTTAGTGGTCCGCCCGGGCCGGCCAGCTATGCGGCTGGCAGGCCCACGAGGTCAGGTCAGATCAGGTCAGGCCCGATCAGTCCGAACCGTTGCGGCGGGAGAGCTTGCGCAGACCCAGACCAGCGGCAGCCAAGACGACCATAGCGAGCAGCGCGATTCCCACGCTGGCACCAGTGGTGGCCAGAATAGACTGCGGCTGCTTGGCCGGAGCGGCAGGAGCAGCAGGTGCAGGCTTGGCTGGAGTCGACGGAGCCGGCTTGGCCGGAGTCGACGGAGCCGGCGCAGGCTTGCTGATGGACACCGTGAGGGTGCCGTCAGCGGTCAGGCCGTTCTCGTCAGTCACCGT
>JBAQVB010000009.1:0-25164 GCA_049297855.1 Candidatus Nanoperiomorbaceae bacterium | reverse complement strand
GTCAGAAGGCCAAGACCGGCCGATAACCGATTTTTAAGAAAAAACTTCTTTAACGCATTTAAATTTAGCTCCTTAATTTTCATGGAAAGTTCACCTCCTGATTACCACTGTCGGTTGAATAATATTGATTATCAACCGCAGTAGCTCCGACAGAGTGGTTACCGGCATCGCTATTAACAGTCGCTGTCCACGACGTGCCATTATTAACGGCGTTATATGACTGCCCATTATAATTAATGGCCACGCTCTGAATTGGTCGCGACTCATCGCCCGGGCTAAAAGACGCGGCGATAGTATAAGTTCCATCAGAGTTTTTACTAGCTGAAATTGTGTCAAAAAATGGCGTCTGTGCCCCGCAGACGTGCACATTATCATAAGCATTAGCATTATAACCATCGGACGCCGTTAAAACTACCTTACCCGTTGGCTCGACAGTGCGCGTGACAGATAATTGCTGTTGCGCCTGTTGCGGCGTACATTTATTTGACAACATTTTACTGACTTTATCAAACATCATCGGCACGGTCGAGGTCGTCGCTTTGTTTTTGCTGTACCACGACGGATATAGATAACCGCCAATATTTTGAATACCAGCCGGCTGCGTGAACCACTGATTAGCTTTGTAAGTGCCGTCCGGCTCGAAAATCTTTTGGTAAACTTGCGTGTTGATATCATTAATCAAAAAGCCCAAACTAATACCGTCGATACCGGTGCGCAAGGCGGTCGGCGTATGATTACCGGCCCAGATCGATAATACCGCGGTCGGTGTATAACTCATCATCCAAATATCTTTAGACGAATCACCAATGTTGGACGTACCAGTTTTCGTGGCGGTTTTGACTCCATTAATGCATTCACCGGTAGGACAAGGGCCGAACGTCGCTTGACGATAGGCTGGCGTCGACAAAATGTTGCTCATAATATAGGCTGTCTGTGGATCAAAGACCTGTTTATTAACCGCTTTCCATTGATAAATTGTCTGTTTTTGCGAATTATCAACCTTAATTATGGTCGACTCGGGATTAGCTTGGCCGTTGTTAGCTAGTGTCGCAAAGGCCGCCGCGTGTTGAACCTGTTGGACGCCACAACCACCGATAGCAGAGGCCAAGCCGGCGCCTTTATCAGAACCGTCCGTACAATAAGCCGCGTCCCCTGCGTCGCGGATATCTTTCCAGGTATAGGCCACGTTCTGCGGATTCGCTACACCGTCCGACGCCAGCTGCGGGCCGTTCATATTCATCGCTTTAATCGCCGGTATGTTATACGAGTTGCCGAGCGCTACCGCGAGCGGCGTATTGCCGTGAAATCGCCCGTCATCATTCGACACCGATTTACCGTCACCCGTAGTATAAACACTCTGCGCAATTGGCGTATCAGGAATGATCGAGCCAGCACCGTAAGAGCCATTAGAATTAGTTTGGTTGTTAATAAGTGACGCGTAAACCAGTGGCTTAATCGACGAGCCCGGCTGCACAAATGACGTCGCCATATTAACCGCCCCATAATTAGGATAATTGTAACCGCGACTACCGACTAAACCCAAGATTTGGGCATTATTATTTTCCATAACCATTGATGCGTTATCAGTGCGCCACTGTTTAGGATAACTGGCATATCTACCGTTAAATAGTTGATTCATTTCGCCCTCAATCACGTTTTGCACACGAATATCTAGCGTGGTCGTAATCTTGAGGCCGCCCTGACCAACCACTTTGGAGCCCAATCGATCGATCAATTCCTGTTTGACCATTTGGATAAAATGGGGCGCTTTAGCGCTGGACGCATCCGCATCGGCCGGCTTCAGTTGATCCAAAATCGCCACGTTTTTAGCGTCCGACGCTTGCTGGTCAGTAATGTAACCTTGTTCGGCCATGTGATCGAGCACGGTGTGTTGACGCGCCAACAGGTCATTGTTACCGATCGTATTATACGGGTTATAAGTCGTCGGCGATTGCGGGATTGAGGCGAGTAGCGCCGCCTGCGATAAGTTAAGCTGGCTCGCATCTATGCCAAAATAAGTTTGTGCGGCCGATTCTACACCGTTACGCCTCCCTCCATAGGGCGACTCATTGAGATACATCGTCAAAATCTGATCCTTACTATACATACGATCAGCTTCGACCGACAGGATTGCCTCCTTAATTTTACGCGGAATACCGCCGATACCACGATCACCGGCCTGGTCGGCAAAATAAACCTGTTTGATCAGCTGTTGCGTCAATGTTGAGGCACCTTGCGTACCGCCACCACTGGTATTATTAAAGAAAGCCCGAAATATGCCACTCACGCTGACGCCGTTTTCGTGATAAAAATTTTTATCCTCAATCGCGACTGTCGCATCTTTCATGTATTTATTAATCTGGTTCGACGGCACAACCAAGCGGTAATTTCCCGAGCCGGTGTCTTCCCACAACAATTGCCCATTGCGATCATAATAATCGCTGACCGTAGTTTGAACATTTTTCTCGAGATTCACTAGATCAATCGAATTCAATTGTTGGCGATAATATAAAATCATCCCACCAACGCCGACAACCAAAACTACCAGCGTGATGCCAATAATTTTACCGAGCATTTTCAGGCCGTTCAGTGAGAACCAATAACGAAACATGCGTTTGGGTTCAAAATACGCACAAAACCGCAGAAACGGATTTTTCGGCAAAGTCGCCAAATATTCGGCTCTAGCGCGGGCTTTGGAAGCCTTTTTCAGAGCCCGCGGACTACGACCACCACTGCGCGCCAAGTTGGAATAGGTCGTAAATTGTGATTTGTCAGATTTTCTCGCCATTACTAACTAAAATTTCCTCGCCTTAAAGTTTTTACGATAACCAGTTTAGCAAATTTTCGTACAAAAACCAAATCGCCACGCGGTTTTATTGAGCTTTTATGCTAAGATGAAAGCATGAAACTTAGCGAGGAATTACAATATCGGGGCTTTGTCGCCCAAAACACATTTGATAAAATTACGGATTTGGACGTGCGAACGCGCAAGTTTTACTTTGGCGCCGATCCCAGCGCAGATTCGCTAACTATCGGCAATTTGGCCGCTATTATGATGTGTAAAATCTTCTCAAAGCACGGCTACGAACCGACACTTTTGGTTGGTGGCGCCACTGGTCGCATCGGTGATCCCAAGGAAAATGAGGAGCGCCAACTCAAATCCGCCGAAGAGGTTGATCACAACGCGGCCGCCTTGCAGCAACAATTTCAACGCATTATGGGACGCGACGTCGCCCTAGTCAATAACTACGATTGGTTCCGCGACATCAAATATTTGGACTTTTTACGCGACATAGGCAAACAATTTTCGATGACACAATTGCTTGATCGACAATTCGTGAAAGATCGTATCGGCCAGAATGGCAGCGGGCTGTCTTACGCGGAATTTTCCTACTCGTTGATGCAAGGCTACGATTTTTTGCATTTATTTCGCACGCGCGGCATCGATTTACAGCTCTGTGGCGCCGACCAATTCGGCAACTGTACCAGTGGCATGCATTTAATTAGAACGCTCGACAACGCCCGCGCCGACGTTTGGTCATGCCCGCTCATCATCGACAAAATCAGTGGCAAAAAGTTCGGCAAGAGCGAGGGCAACGCGATTTGGCTGGACGACCAAAAAACTTCACCGTTCAAATTTTACCAATTCTGGCTCAATGTGCCGGATGATGCAGTAGTCGATTATCTGAAAACCTACAGTGAGTTGGAACCCGACGAGATTGATAATTTAGCGCGTGATT
Organism: Candidatus Nanoperiomorbaceae bacterium; assembly: GCA_049297855.1. Taxonomy (GTDB): domain Bacteria; phylum Patescibacteriota; class Saccharimonadia; order Saccharimonadales; family Saccharimonadaceae; genus CAXYVX01. The sequence continues at coordinate 21,424 of JBAQVB010000009.1, read as the reverse complement.
TAAGTGACAATCCCGGTGCTCGTGCGGCTCAAAAAGCCTTGGCGTTGTCGGTGACGACATTAATTCACGGCGCCGACGTGGCGCATAACGTGGCGCACGTTTCGGAACTTTTGTTTGATCGTCGGTCTGATTTGACGCATTTCGCGGACACTCCCAACGCGGAATTGGATGTTTTAGCGAGCGAAATTCCCGTTGTTCAATACCGTGCTAATTTGACAATCGTTGACACGTTGCTCGAATCCGGCGTTGTCACGAGTCGCGGCGTAGCATCGCGCTTGCTCGCGCAAAACGCTATTTCGGTCAATGGTCAAAAAGTCACGACCGATATTACTTTGGCTCCAAAAACCTTGATTAAAAAAGGCAAAAACCAGTTTGTGCTAGTACGCTAATTCGTGCGCTATAATTGATACGTGAATCTCGAGATGAAATTATCCGACATTAAAGGTGTCGGCACCAAAACGGCCGCGCTCCTGGCGGCGAACGATTTAACACGTGTGCGCGATTTGCTGGAGTTTTTCCCGCGCCGTTACGAGAACTTTTCGCACGCGTCGTCAATCGCCGACTTGCGTCCCGGTTTGGTCGTAATTCGCGGTCGAATAGATTCAATTTCGACGCGTTTCGTGCGCCGCCATATGCGCATCACGACAGCCGTTATTTCCGACGATTCGGGTTCAGTTTCGGCCGTTTGGTTTAACCAAAATTTTCGCGAAAAAAATCTCAAAACCTTCGCCGGCACCGATCAAGAATTTTTATTTTCCGGCGAATTTAAACTAAGCTCAAACCGCTACCAATTAAGCAATCCAGCCATCGAAAAAATCGATTTGAAACGCAACTTTTTCGCCAAAGATTTCGTGGATGACGCCGACGATGCGTCTGAAAAAATCACGCCAATTTATCCACAGAAACAAGGTTTGCGCAGCACTACGATCCGCAAAATCTTGCGCGAGTTAAAGCCGTTCATAACCATGATTAGCGAAGATTTGCCGCAACCGATCATCGATCAAGCCGGGCTTATGCCGCTGTCCGACGCGCTCCGCGAAGTGCATTTTCCGACTTCCGAACAACGATTGGCCGACGCTAAGCATAAACTGGCCTTCGACGAACTTTTTTCGCTGATGCTGGCGGCGCGCATGAACAAAAACGATCAACAAAAACTGGCCGGTTTTACCATGAAATTTGACGTTGATCAGTTCCGCCAAATCGTCACAAGTTTGCCTTTCAAATTAACTAACGCCCAACGCCGCGCGATCTGGGACATTATTCAGGATTTTACCACCGAGGACGATGGTAAAACCGCGCCAATGAACCGCCTCCTCCAGGGCGACGTCGGTTCGGGCAAAACCATCGTGGCCGGTCTAGCCAGTTTTGTAGCAGCCAAAAACGGCCTGCAAACCGCGTTGATGGCGCCGACGGAAATTTTGGCCACTCAGCATGCCAAAACCCTGGCTCAATTATTGCAACCGTTCGACGTTTCGGTTGCATTACTAACCGGCAATGTTAAAGGTGCGGCGCGCAAAACATTACTCGAACAATTAGCTAACGGCCAAATTGACCTCTTAATCGGCACGCACGCCCTGTTCCAGCCGACCGTCAAATTCGCCAACCTTGGTTTTGTCGTCATCGACGAACAACACCGTTTCGGCGTAGCGCAGCGCCAGTCGCTGCTAGCGAAAACGCGCGATAATCATTTGCCGCATCTGTTGACCATGACCGCGACGCCAATTCCACGCTCGCTGCAGCTGACGTTGTTCGGCGATTTGGATATTTCGATTTTGGACCAGTTACCGCGCGGTCGTAAACCGATTATGACAGAAATCGTTTCACCGGTTTCACGCGCTGGTATGAATGCCCAAATCCGTAGCGAACTGGCGAACGGTCGTCAAATCTATTTCATCGCCCCCGCCATCGCGGCAAATGGCACTGATCAGGAAAATGTCGCGCAACTGGCGACAAAAGTTCAGCGCGAATTTGGCCGAACCGGTGCGCAATGTGGCGTCTTGCACGGCCAAATGGACGGCGAAAGTAAAGAAAAAATTATGCGTGATTTCACCCAAAATAAAATCCAAATCCTGGTCGCTACCACAGTGGTTGAGGTCGGCGTTGATGTGCCAAATGCCAGTGTAATGGTGATTGAAAACGCCGATCGTTTCGGCCTGGCTCAACTCCACCAATTGCGTGGCCGGGTTGGTCGTGGCGGAGCGCAAAGTTATTGTTTTTTGGTTCAATCTGACACTAAACCACCGTCGCGACGGCTGCGCGAAGTGGAAAATAGTACCGACGGTTTTTATCTAGCGGAAATCGATCTGGAACTTCGTGGCGCCGGCGAAATTTACGGCGTGGCACAACACGGCGAGCTTAACTTGAAAATCGCCAATCTGGCTGACACGAAATTAATTAAAAACGTGGCAGTGGCTGTGAATGATTTCATCAAAAACGATGCTTATAAACTCGATCAATATCCGGATTTAGCACGCACGGTGATGAAATCACAGCGCTTAACGACACTAAATTAATAGTGCGTTAGCCTAACGCATTTAATACGTGAGAATGTCTATGACTTGACATCTTAGCACAAAAGTGATATATGTATATGTCAGTTTTTGCGTGAGTTTATCGGAAGCCAATCGGATTCCAACTCTGCATCAGTCGCGTCGTTTGGGGCGCACAAATCATTGGAGGAAAGATGAGCATCAAGACGAGCGCAGAGGCAGTGCTCGGAGAAGTGCTGTTCGTAGTTACTGTCATAGTGATCATAGTGGTGACTGTAATGGTACCGTGCACTGTCTTTTTTGGAGTCATCGATTATTTTATATTCGGCGCTAGGGGGTTGCTGTTTTGGGCTACGACATTGGGAGGCGGAACCGTGTCTGTACTATTCATACTACTGGCGTCGGTTGTGGAAGATAGGAGCAACTGACCACGCGTCCTCCAATACCTCTTTTGGGGGCAATCATCCTATAATTTTCTTTTCGCTGGAGTCAGTTTGATTCGCGATTTGAATATTTATAGTGATGATTGCCCCTGTTTTTTTGCTATTGTTTGCCCATTTTGTTGGCCAGCGCCACCATCGACCCCTCGGCAGAACGACTAGTCTTGCGACGTGGCGCACGGCTGGACGCAGTCGTCGCAACTGACGATTGATTCGGCTGTTGCGACTGTTTGACATGCGCCGGCGATTGTTTGCTCGACGATTCGTTATTACGATGATTTCGCTGGCCACGTTCCGATTGACTACGTTTTTGATTCTTTAACTTGTCCGAATGAAAAGCTTTGGCTGGTTCGTTTTTTGCGACCGTGTGATTAGCTGATTTTTGATATTCGTGATTATCCACGCGTTTGGCAAAGATCATCCGACCCGCCTCAGTTTGCAAGCTACGCTGAATTTCAATTTTGACGCGTTGGCCAATCAATTTTTTGGCGTCCTCCACCACTACCATCGTGCCGTCGTCGAGATAGCCGACCGCTTGATCGCGGTTCGCGCCCGGCTGAATAATTTCAATTTCGGCGCGTTCGCCCGGCAATTTATTGGCTCGCATCACCTGCGCCAGCTCGTTCATATTTACCACCGTGATATCCATCGTCCGTGCCAACTTATTCAAATTGTAATCGACCGTTGCGATCGAGGCACCGGTTTTGCGTGCCAGCTCGATCAGGCGCTCGTCGACGCCACCATGATCGACCCGACCGTCCTGCAGAATCGATACCGACACTTCGTCGAGACCGCGCAATGCGCGCGCCAGTTCCAAGCCATGTCGCGCGCGTTGTCGTTTTTCACTGTCGGCTTTGTCGGCCAGCAGTTGCATTTCATCCAAAACGCTACGTGGAATGATCAATTCCTGCGCCAAAATACCAGTTTTCGCCACGTCAACAATGCGGCCATCCATAATGGCGGATGTGTCGAGTAACAGCGATCCGCGCGTCAATTTAGCCGTACGTCGGCGCAATTTATTAACCGCCAAAAAACTCGTTTCCATTAAAATTAGCACCGAACAAACCACGATAATCGTCAAAGCGATATCAATATTTCCCATAAAATCCTTTCTAGAGATAAATTAAATAAAATCCTACTGTGCTAATTATAACACATTGTCGCAAATGACGATAATCACATTTTTCCGTCGGAAGTATTTTTGTTAGATTTCGATATTTATCTATTGATTTTTTAGATAAAAAATGATATACATGTTTCAGATTTTGCGTGAGTTTGTCAGGGATCAAATGATTTCCAACTCCACAATCGCCGCGCCATGTTGGCGCACAATGCGAAGGAGAAGAACATAATAGAGTATATAGATGATCGCGTTGGCGTTGCCATCCTCATCGCGGGCGAGACGCCGGAAAAAGGCTTAGGAATGCTGGAGCAAATACTTCAGTATACACCGGCACCGGAAAATATAGTCGGGGGGTGACGAACGCCCCGCCGTGTTGCGCATCCTGCAAAAACGGGACGCGTAGCATCATTGCAGGCTCGCGAGGTTTCATGAAAATCCCGCGAACCTGCAATTCTCATATTTCTCCTCAACAATTCCAGGGCACCTTTTTACCAATCTTTTCCGCTGGTTATTACCACGCGACGCAAGTTTTTCGGTCAAAAGTTGCCCTATTCATTTGTCAAAAATTATTTATTTCAAGTGTTGATTCAGCGCGTCGCGCAAATCAACCGCCGGCACGACGAATTTATCTTTGGCGGCAGATTTTGGCGCGATAGCGAATTTAAAACCGAGTTTCTTGGCCTCCATGATGCGCTTATCGCTGGACATCGCGGAACGAATTTCCCCGCCTAGACCAACCTCGCCGAACACGACTGCGCCGTCGCGCAATTTGCGCTGCGCCGAAGCGCTGGCGATCGCCATGCAGACCGCCAGATCGGCCGCGCGATCGCTTAGTTTTAGTCCGCCGACTACGTTGATGAAAATGTCTTTGTCGGATAATTTCAATTTTGTGCGCCGTTCCAGCACCGCCACTAATAGCGTTAAACGATTCAAATCAAAACCACTGGCAGCACGTTTCGGATAGCCAAAACTGGTCGGATTAACCAACGCCTGAACTTCAACCAATAAAGGTCGATTGCCCTCCAGCGTTGCTAACACTACCGATCCGTCCGAATCTGAACGCTCTGCCAATAGCGCCGCCGATGGATTGTTAACAATCTCTAGTCCACGGTCAGTCATATCAAAAATTGCCACCTCGGACGTTGAACCATAACGATTTTTAACGGCACGTACCAATTTAAAACCGCCATAACGATCACCTTCGAAATTCAACACCACGTCAACCAAATGTTCCAACACCTTTGGCCCGGCGATCGCGCCATCTTTTGTCACGTGTCCCACCAAGATCACTGACGTGTTGGACGACTTGGCAGCGCGGATAATGACATTGGCCGAATTTGTAATCTGGCTTACCGTGCCAGGCGCCGATACCACGTCCGCCAGCGCCATAGTTTGCATCGAATCAACGATCACGACGTCAAAACTGCCGTCTAAAATCGTCTGCGCCACATCATCCGCCGACGTTGACGAGGCCAACGACAACTTAGATTCATGTGCTGACTGATTTTTTAATAAACGCAACGCGCGATTTTTGACCTGAGCGGCCGACTCTTCGCCCGAAACGTATAATATGTTTTTATCGCGCGCCATCGCCGCTGAAATCTGCATAAGTAACGTCGACTTACCAATGCCTGGCTGACCCGCCAGCAAAATCACGCCGCCGACCATAATGCCACCACCGAGCACCACATCCAAATCATCGATGCCGGTTGCAATACGCTTATCAACCAAATCCTCGGATATATTAACTATGTTTTCGTAGTTTAACTTCGCACCACGACTTTTGGCGACGACGTTTTTGGCGGATGTATTTTCGTCATCAACCGATTCAAGCAGCGAATTCCAGGCACCGCAATTTTCACAGCGCCCCATCCATTTCGGATAGACCGCGCCACAATTTTGACAAATAAATTTAGTTCGACTTTTTGACATACGTGTTAATTATATCACGAGCTCTTCATGAAAATCCGGGCGCGTGTTAAACTGGTAGGAATGAAATATGACGTTCAGGAATTCCAGCTCAAAAACAATGGGCGCGGACTGATTATCAACGTGCCGGGTGCGCCCGTTTTCGCCAGCCAATTCAATTTCCGCGCCGGCGCGCGCTTTGTCAAGGATTATCGTCATAAGAGCGAAACCGCCCACATTATGGAACACATGTCGTTCGGCGCCAGCGGTGATTTCGCAAGCGCCAACGATTACGAGACGGCTTTCACAAAAAACGGCGCCTATTACAACGCCAGCACCGGTGATATTAGCATGAACTACGTGGCAACTTGCGCGGATTTTGAATGGGATCGCATTTTGGAATTACAAAAAAGTGCCATTTGCGCGCCACATTTTACCGAGAACGAATTCACAGCCGAATTCGGTAACGTCAAAAGTGAATTAACCGGCTATTTGGGCGAAGCGGGCTGGATTTTGGGGCCGCGGATGGCACAGGAACTCGGCGAAGACACCAAAACCGTGCAGGAAGGCCTCGATTCAATGGCCAATATCAGCGTTGATGACATTCGCGACCACTACAAACGTACGCACACCGCGGGGAACTTACGCTTCGTGGTGGCGGGCGACTTCAGCGGCCGACTCGGTAAATTACGCGAGATTTTAAATAGTTTCGATCTGCCAAATGGTGAACGATTGCCGATTCCGGTTGATGAAGTACACGCCGCGCCAGCTTTCGCAATCCGACGCAAAGATATTCCGAGCATCACGTTCGGTTTTTCGCTGATTTTACCGCGTAGATTGTCAGATGATGAAAACTTCGCCATGTCGCTACTCAATCACATTTTAAACGGCACGGTTTACCACTCGCGGATTCAAGGCGCGGCGCGCAAACGTGGCCTGCTCTATTACACGTGGAGTAATGCCAGCGCCAACGAACACAATTCGTCATGGGATTTCGGTGGTGAGGCCGGCGTCGACAAATTACCGTCGGTTATTGACCTGATTACCAGCGAATTACGACGCGTGTTGGACGGTGAAATCGACGAGGCTGATCTAAACGAAGCTAAAAGCTACGCGCTGGGTCGACACCAAATGGGAGTTCAAACCACAGCCCAAATTAACCAATGGTTCGCCGGGCGTTATTTCTTTGACGGGCGGATCGAAGATTTCGCCAAACAGCCCGAGCGCATTAAAAATGTCACGCGCGAAAAAATTATTAAAACCACCCGCGAATTTTTCGCCGCCAAAGTTTGGTCAATCGGAATATATGGCAATACGGACAAGGCCTTGGCGGATAAATTGCACGAAAAACTGGCCAAATTGTTCTAACTCTTTAATTTTTTATATAAAAAAACCGGTAAAGTGGATGAGACTTTATTGATTTCGGTCAATCAACCCAGTTTCACATTTTGGTAAATTTTGCGCGTCGTTTCGGAAATCTCGCTTTTCATGGCTGGGAAAGGCACGCCTTCGCGGGCGCTGACGCCCTCAAATAACCAAAAATTGCGCTCCGAATTGCCCCAACCGCAAGTCGGTGGCATGCCGTATTCCAGCATTTCGACGAAATCGATGTCGAGCATCATTGCTTCCTTGTCGCCATTGTCGCGCATTTTTTGTTGCGCCACAAAGCGATCCAACTGATCTAGCGGATCGTTCAGCTCGGAAAAACCGTTGCCCATTTCTGTGCCCAAAATGATCGGGTGAAAACGTTCAGTCACGCGCGGATCAGTCGCATGTTTTTTAGCCAGCGGACTGACCGACACCGGCTCGTGAATTAGCCAAAACGGCCCAGCGCTACGACGACGAATAATCTTCCAACAACTGTCCAATAAATGCGGCAGACTAGCTTTGTCGTCAAACACCACGTTATGCTGGCGCAACACCGCGCGCAGATGTTCGCGATTCGCCTCGGTATCATCCATGAAGACATCCACGCCGAGCTCGTCGTGCAACAGATCCGCAAAGGTTCGTCGTGGCCACGTTTGATCCAAGTCAACATTCATGCCGTCGCGCGAAAATTGCAGCTTCCCCCAAGTTTGCTGCGCCACATATTTAATCATTTCCTCGTATAAATCCATGCCATCGTGATAATCCTGAAACGCCGCGTAGGATTCCATCGCGATATGTTCAGGCAAATGTTCATCATCCACACCTTCGTTGCGAAAACGCGGCCCGATGTCAAACACCCGTTCAAATCCGGCGCCAATCAAACGTTTCAGTGGTAATTCGTGACTGATCCGCAAATAAAAGTCCTCGTCTAGCGCATCCATATGAGTCTTAAACGGCGTAGCGTCGGCACCACCAGTCGTGTGTTCCAACACCGGCACGTTGATTTCAATAAAACCGCGATCAACCAGGAACTGACGCGTCGCCGCCCAAAATTTCGAGCGCCGAATAAAGCACTCGCGCACTTCCTGGTTGACGTTCATGTCGATATAACGGCGGCGCAGACGCTCCTCTTTGTTGGTAAAGCCTTGACGATCAGGCATCGGCCGCAAACTTTTCGTCAAAATACGCAATTTTCTCACCATCAGCGACATTTCGCCAGTCTGAGTTTTGCCAATGTGCCCGCTCGCTTCAATAAAATCACCGGTATCGAGTAGGCTCAGCTCACCCATGCCAATTTGCGAATCGCGCAGCTTAGCTAATTTATCCGAATCAGTCGGAATTTCACGCTGTCCGGCCGCTTTTTTGCTGAAAATCTCCTCGACGACGCCACGCGTCAACACTAATTGAATTTGTCCACTCATGTCACGAATCACCACGAAAGCCAACTTGCCAAATTTGCGCAAGCTGACGATACGCCCAACCAGAGTTTGCTCGCTACCGTCAAATTTAGTAAAATTAGTGGTAATATCGTTAATTTTAGCAGTGTGCGCCACGCTCGCCGGATATGGATTGACGCCCAAGCGCCGTAATTCGTTCAATTTTTTGATTCGTTCGTCACGAAAATCCGCCAAAGTCGCCATGCCAAAATCTCCTTTTCTTTACTACCTTAATTTTAGCATATCTCGGCGCCACAGCCTAAATTTCAACGCGACTATTCGCTAACTTTGGTGATTCTGTAGGTTTTTTCGCCCTTAGGAGCCGTAATTGTCACAGTTTCGCCGACTCGTTTACCGATCAACGCCGCGCCAAGCGCCGATTCGTTGCTGATTTTACCGTTCAACGGATCAGCCTCGATGCCACCGACTACGCGATATTCGATGGTTTTGCCATCGATTTCCAACTCGACCAGCTCACCCAAGCCGATACAGCCGTTTTTATCGGATGCAATCAACTTGGTGTTCGACAAAATGTGTTCAATTTCCTTGATGCGCTCCTCATTGCGAGCCTGTAAATCGCGCGCTGATGAATATTCGGAATTTTCCGATAAATCGCCAAAACCGCGCGCCTCGGCGATGCGCTCACTGACTTCGCCACGCGTATTAACGAGCTCGTCGTGTTCCTTTTCCAACGCTTTTTTACCGCTTTCCGTCAAATGAAAAATTTTCTTAATCATAATAATATATTCCCTTCTTTCCTTGTCTAAATAGTTATTGGTGAAATGCGCCTGCCAAAATACTTCCGATCATTCTAGCAGACTAACCCGACGCGCGCAAGTGCCAGCGCCACATCTCTAACGCTATTAATAACGTTTCAGTTTGTAGAATTTACGACAGTTTTTTAAATAATTCGTCGCTCGTTAAGAGTTCCGCGTCGTCACCACGGCGCACTTTGTATTCGATTTTGTCAACCGCTATGGTTTTTGGTGAAACCACCACGCGGTGCGGTAGTCCCATTAATTCGGCGTCGGCGAATTTTTCGCCAGGTCGGGCGTCACGATCGTCCCATAAAACCGTAATATTTTGGCTCTTCAGTTTATCGTACAGTTTCCGAGTTGACTCAATAGTATCCGCTTCGGCGCCGATATTCACTAGATAAACCCGAAACGGCGCCACGCTGTCTGGCCAAACTAAGCCTTTGTCGTCGGCAAATAATTCCGCAATCACGCCGACCAGTCGCGTCACGCCAATGCCATAACTAGCCAAAAACAACGGTTTCTGATCGCCGTTTTCATCGGTGAAAAGTGCGTGCATTGAACGACCTTTTTCGTCGCCAAAATTGAAAATATTTCCGACCTCAGCGGAACGAACTTTTTCCAAATTTTCTGGTTTTAGCCCGAATTTTTTGATTGACGCGTCCAAAACTTCCTCGTTCACTGCGATATTTTTGGCACGATCGAGATAGAGCCAATCCTCGCCGGCGTCGCAAATAGTTTGAAATTCATGACTAAACTCAGTGAAGGCGCCACCGCTCGCGAAAGTTCGAAACGTCCGATCGCCGATGCCGAGATGATCAAAAATCCGCGCATACGCTGTCGCCACGATTTCATAGTATTGGTCCAAATCCGCCTGTGTGGCGTGAAAACTATAAAGATCCTTCATGACAAATTCACGACCGCGCATCACGCCGGATTTGGCGCGCAACTCATTGCGCAATTTGTTCTGGAACTGGTAAATTGCCACCGGGCGCGTTAAATCTTTATAGCTCTTGAGGTATTTCGACGCCAAATTGACAATCGGTTCCTCGTGCGTAAAAGCCAAACCCAATTCGTCGCCATTTTTCAACTTGGTTTTGAACCAATTGTCGACCACCGCGTCATCCCAACGTCCGGTTTTTTTCCAAATGTCCGGATTTTGCAGCGTGCTCATCAACAGCTCTTGACCGCCGATCGCGTTCATTTCCTCGCGAATAATGTTTTTAATATTTTCCACGACGCGCAGCCCCAGTGGCAACCATGAATACACGCCGGCCATTTCCTTTGACACGAAGCCGGCGCGAATCAAGAGCTGGGCGTTGCGCGACGTTTCGTCGCTCGGCGCCTCGCGCAACGTTTTAGCAAATAATTCAGTTCGTTTCATAACCCAATTGTAACACGCGCGACATTAATTCTATGACACAAGCGAATATGATTGGCCGAATCGATTCACGGCATCTAGCAATAAAATTTTTCACCCTTTGTCGGTGGCGCAATGCAATCGACGCATTGAGCAAGTGTTTTGCACATAAATTACACATCTCGTTGTGCTACCATAAGATTAAACTACTTAATTAAATTACAACAAACAATTATATATCTTGGCAATAATAGTTGCCGGACGATAATCTAATTACAACTGCGGCGTCGGAGCTTTGGGATGGTCCGGGCATGAATAGAGAGCCAAATGTTGTCTGCGAGCTGGAGAACTGCGTTTTATCTGCATTGCACACAGCCCACGCATATAATGCAATCGTTGACGTCGTTGGTAAGGGATTTGATCCACTTGTGTTAGCAGTGTTAATCGTTATCCCATCCGGCAACTTACCATATAAATAGCCGCGCAAAGCATTGACGTCAATTGGTGTCCATGCTGGCCCATTCCATGATCCACCGAGATCGACGCGGTAGCTCTCTAATGCAGTGATCACTCTGCTGACCGCCTGCCTTCTGTCATTATCTTGTTGCGAGTTTTGTAGCGCTGGCCAGGCAATAAAGACTACTAAGAATATTAAACCTGCTATAGCTAGGACTCATGCGACTTCAATGATAGTGAGACCATTAATACCCCCCCCCCATTGGGTTGGAAGTTGGGTTGGAAGAATGGGAGGAATGGGAAGAGTGGCGCAATTTGTTATTATTGTGGTTGTGGTTGTGGTTGTGGTTGTCTTTGTCGTTGTTATTACTTTTGTTTAATAATTGATGATTATTCATGGACTTAATTCTCCTTGGTTTATCTATTGGTTGTATTTTGCTACATGAAAATTATAAACGCAAGGGAGATAGGAAAATAACACTATTTCGCGTATTCAATCGCCCGCGTTTCGCGAATCACATTGACCTTAATCGTGCCCGGATATTGCATGGTTGCCTCGATTTTATTGGCGATGTCGCGCGCCAATTGTAGCGATGACAAATCGTCGACTTTTTCCGGCCGCACGATTACCCGCACTTCGCGACCAGCACTCAGGGCATAGGCTTTGCTAATTCCATCAAACGACGTCGCTATATTTTCCAGCTCTTTCATACGTTCAATGAAATTTTCGGCCGATATATTGCGCGCGCCCGGCCGAGCCGCTGATAGCGCATCGCAAATACGCACAATAATTGCCTCCGGTGTTGTGGCTTCAACATCCTCGTGGTGCGCCTCAATAGCGTTGACCACCCGTTCATCCATGCCGTATTTACGTGCTAACTCCGCGCCAATTTCAGCGTGTTTACCTTCGATGCGATGCGTCACAGCCTTGCCGATGTCGTGCAATAGCGTGCCGGTTTTGGCAATCCGCATATCTGCACCGACTTCACTCGCAATCACGCCGGCGATTTGCGCCATTTCTTTAGAATGCTGCAACACGTTTTGACCGTATGACGTGCGAAATTTCAATTCACCTAGTAAATGCACCATCTCATTCGGGATAAAGCCGGTCAAACCGACCTCGCGCGTCGCATCCTCGCCGGCCTTAACGACTTCTTTGTCGAGATTAGTTTCAGCCTTGGCGACGACTTCCTCGATGCGCGCCGGATTGATGCGGCCATCCTTGAGCAAAGCTTCCACCGCCAGGCGCGCCACTTGGCGCCGAATCGGATCAAAGCTTGACAGCACAATCATACCCGGCGTATCGTCAACCAAGATATCAACGCCGGTCGCCATCTGGAGCGCTTGAATATTACGTCCTTCTTTACCGATCAGACGACCCTTCATATCCTCGTTCGGTAGCGGCACGGCCGTAATTACGCGCTCGGCCACAACGTCGGACGACATGCGCTCCATGGCCGTCACCAGCAAGGTTTCTGCTTGAGTTTCAGCTGTAGCTTCCGCGTCCTTTTGGAGTTTGGTAACCAAACCGGTCAAATCTTTGCTAACATCTTTTTTGGTCATTTTGAGCAAATGATCCTTAGCATCCTGTTTGGATAAGTTAGCGATTTTTTCTAACTTTTCCTGTTGACGATCGCGCACCTCACGTATTTCCTTTTTCAGATCCTCCAGCTCGGTTTCGCTCTGGCGCAATTTTTCCGAACGCTTATCCAATTCATCTATTTTTGACACAATATTCGCCTCGCGTTGCGTCACTTTATCCTCGGATTTTTTAACTTCCCGCCGCATGTCGTCGGTCTCTTTTTTGGCATTATTGGTCGCATTTAACGTGATTTCGGCCGCCTCTTTTTGCGCCTGCGCGATCAACTGATCGGCTTTTTTAACACTGTCATTTTGACGCACTTTTTGCGCACCATAAACGCCACCCGCACCGACAATAACGCCGACTACCGCTAAAATAATCTCCCACATTTTCCCTCTTTTCCGCCGCCCCGTCTCGCATCGAGCGGGACAAACTTTATTTAAAATTTAACTAATCAGAAGTCTAATTACAGACAATCTTATTATAACACGCGCGCTATTTTTTCGGCTTCGTGATGTGAGCGGCCGCACCGTAATTTGGTGTCACAATGGCTAATTTTAACGAGCGTTCTAGCTCGGCCTTTGTTGCGAAAGTTACACCGTTCTCAGAGGTAGTTTTCTCATTTTTGGGCAAAATTTCGTTTTGATTCATGGCCAGGTTGTCACGCAATTTCGTGACACCATCCGCCAGCCACCGCTCGCCGGTCGTACCGATAATTGGCGCATGAAACGCATACGATAGCGTATTAGCGACGCTAATACCAATCCGCAACCCAGTAAAACTGCCCGGCCCTTGGTAAACAATAATTTTATCAATTTTAGTGAAATCGCCATCCACCAATTTTTCAATTTCCGCCAACAGATCGCGCGCTAGTTCGCGCTCGGCGTTCCACTTTTCGTGGCGCACAACCTGGCCGCTATTATCTAATAAATAAATTTCTGTTGTCGGTTGATCGCTGCGTAAGGCTAAAATCATATTGACATTATACCAGCAAAGTAAAATCCCTCATCAGCACGAAGCTGATGAGGAGAGATATATTTGAGCGTATATATCGGACGCGTACTAGTTTGGCCAACTATCAGTTGTGGCAGTACCAACTATAAGGATCGTTATAATTTGTATAACCAGCCCAGTTATAGCCATAGGCATCACGGCACTCTTCGGTAAGGTTGACACTATAAAATATGGCGCCATTACTACCGTATACTACGCACCGCCAACCCATCACATTATTTGAAACGAGCGTGACAGATTCTATGCCCCACTGCCTGTAGCAAGCATCCGACACCAAAAGTCCCGCGTCTGCACGGGCCGTTGATGACGTCGTGATCGAAAAATTAATTTGTTACGCGTTCGTTCATGTCACGTTTTGAATCATCCAAAACAGATGAAGCGCACGCGTTTTGTGTTTCGTGCTCTAAGCAGCTAATAATCGAATTGATTGCGCCAGCATTTTTGCTAACATGAAACAATAAATTATTATTCACATAGTTATCCGTATTGTGAGCAAAATTATTAACTTGCGCCAACAAAACTGTATTAACCATGGACAAAACTAACGCTATCACTGCGACGACGAGCGTTACTATATCCAACCGCAAAACCTTTTTCATCATGGATAAATATATCATAACCCAACGGACTCCGCAATACTTAGATCGTTGCGTTATAAACAATAATTAACATCTTATATCTTCCCGATATAAGAATATTTGTCTGGAATATTCAAGTTCACTTCCCGCCCGTCGATCGGCAAATAATCAATTCGAATGGTGATCGTTCGTTCGCGCGGCAAAAAATCACGCACGCTTTCGCCCCACTCGATTAACGTGACGTTGTGTGGATCGGCTGAGCTTTCGCGGATCTCGTCGACCATAATTCCCGGATCATTCAGCCGATAAAAATCGTAGTGATTTAGCTCCAGACCGTCGCGCGCCGCATAATTGAGCGCGATCGTAAAAGTTGGCGAATGAATCTGATCCGTGATACCCAGACCGCGCGCCAAACCTTTAGCTAATGTGGTTTTACCAGCGCCCAAATCACCAATCAACTCAATAATTTCGCCACCACGCAATTTGGCGCCCAGGCGTTCGCCCAATTGAATCATCGCTATTTCACTAACTATTTTCATGTCGCTATTATAACGCCACGCGCACTTTTGCAAAATTTGCTATAATAAGTTTATGCTAATTACCATTAAAAACCTGATCGGCACGCCACTATTATCGCTTCAGACCGGCCAACCACTCGGCCAGATCGATTCAGCGATTGTTGACCCACGAAATCTGAAGATTTTGGCGTTCTTTTGCTCGGGACCAATGATTGAGTTTCAGCCGGCCGTGATTTACGCCAGCGATATTCGCGAATTCGGCCAAATGGGCGCCATTATTGATTCGGTGGATAAAATTTTGCCGCTGGACGATTTGGTGCGGCTAAAGGAAGTGCTCGATTTTGGTTTCGTGCTGGACGGTATTCGAGTGATCGATGACCATAAAAATAAGCTCGGCAAAGTCAGCAACTATACACTCGATCCAAATAGCTTTTTAATTCAGCAATTGATCGTGACGCCAACTTTTATGCGTAGCTTGAGTATGGCCAGTTTGACAATTTCACGACGCCAAATCAAGGAAGTTAGTAACGCCCACGTCGTCGTCAAAGCGCCAACCATACCAGTGCGCGACCGTACCGAGACTAATTCAACCAATCTGTCGCCAAAACTTAGCAATCCGTTTCGCAAACCTAAAACGGCGCCGAATGACATCGATCGAACCTAAATTAAATTATAATTTATATAATTTTTTAAAATCTTGATAGAATTTGGGTGCGCAAACAATAGTTGGCTCCTGAATACGCAGTTTAGCCGAGAATAATTTTTCGTCAAACAAATCAACTGGCTGATCAGTTCGCGGATTGAAAATCTGCAAATTAAGTTTATCAAACAGCAAACAAGCGCCGGTAATATCCCAAAATGACGCCGCAAATGTCCAGACCATGACTTGGCCCAACGCTAGATAAACTGACGACACTGAGGCTGCGTACGGGTTGAGATAGGATAAGTTCATTTTACGCAATTGCATCGGATCAACTTTGAAAAAAGCTTTGTTAATTTGTAATGGCGCCGGACGCGAATTGGCCGTCACGGCCGTTTTTTGGCCAGATCGCTCCACGAAAATTCCCCGCCTGTCGCCATAAATAAAAACATCCAAACCCGGCAAATAAATCGCGCTAATAAGCGGTTTTTGATTGTGAAAAACGCCTACCGAAACACCGTAGAACGGCAAACCCACCGAATAAGTTAACGTTCCGTCAATTGGATCAATCGAAAAAACATATTCATGTTTTTTAGCTTCGGCCAATGGCGACGGCGCCAGCTCACTAATCGTTTCTTCGTCAATAACCAAATAATCTAGGTCGGCAAATTCAACTTTGATAAATGCCTTAAACCGACGCGAAATTTCTAAGTCAGTGGTAGTTACGACATCGGAAAATAAATCCGACTTTAATTTAGAGTCGAATAGATTGACGCTGGTCTGTTGAGCTTTGGCGAAATCGCCGGCTTCGCGCACAAACGAAATTATTTTATTTAGCATAAGTTTATTGTAACACAACGAACAGACGAACCAGCACTAGGCGACGTAACGAATTATTGCGTCGATCCAAAACCGCCGCGCCGCTGCTGTTTGGGCTGACCATCATCGTCACCCGCTAAAAGATATTTTGCAAACACCGCCTGCGCAATGCGCTCACCTTTTTTAATGGCCGCTGGTTGATCTCCGGTGTTTTTCATTTGTATTAATAAGTGACCATCGTTATTAGGATTATTGTAATAATCCGCGTCAATCACACCGACCGAATTAGTTAAAATTAAACCTTTTTTCATTGGCAAACTCGAGCGGCTGTATAAATATAAAACCTCATCGTTCTGCATGTATGCCTTTAAACCCGTGGGCACTAAAATAATTTCTCCTGGCGCAAATTCAACGTCCGTTGCCGCCTCGATGTCGTAACCGGCCGCGTGATGCGTCATGCGTTTTGGCAAATTAATATTCGAATTTTTATATTGTTTAACAACTTCAAAACCACGTAGCTTCATCATTTTTTCTCCTCATCGTTAGTCGCGCGAAATTCATTGATCGCGATTTTAATTTTATCATATGAAAAACCTTGGCGCGCTAAATAGGTGATTAATTTCTGATCATTATCGTAATGATTAAATTTTTTGGAGACCAATTTTCGTAGCGAATTTTCCTCGTCAAAATCATCGTTTTCGTTTAAAACTTTGGCACGAATGTCGGGCGCGATACCTTTCTTCATCAGTTCCATTTCCATCTTGCGCCACGAAAAATTCCGTAGTTGGGCGCGACTCGTCACGAACATTTTGGCAAATTTTTCGTCGTCTAAATAGCCACGATCACAGAGGCGTGCGATGACTTTGTCGCGATTTTCAGGCGACCATTGTTTGCGAAACGCGTAATCACGAATTTCTTTTGCGCTACGCGGTCTACGCGAAATTAAATCCAGCGCGCGCACGTAATTTTTACCAAAATCCGAATCGTTTTTCAGTGCTAAATACTGTTCGGATCCCAAAACTTGGCCCTTTTTCAGATGCGATTCCACTAGTTGCACTTCATCAAGCGAAAACGAAAAATCATCATTCACAAACACATTGTAACGTCCTGGAGTTTTGACTGCCGGGGCAATTTTCGTGATGATAAATTTTTCATTCGCTAAGTTGCCATTAGCCAAATTAGCGCGCAGATCTTTTTCTGTTTTCTGCTTACGCGCTAACTTTTCGCGATGCAATTTTTGCATTTTATAACGATCTTGCGGTGATAATTTTGTCGATCGTTTTGGTTGTAATGTCGTTTTTTTGGAGAAACTTTTAGTTGGTTTTTGCTCAACTTGTTCATCATCAATTTTATAAATTTTCATTATTTAAATCCAATCGGTTATGCTTTGATCAATCGCCCAGTCTCGCGTTTTATCATTCCACGAGACATTAAAAAACGTCACTTCTGCACGCGGATTTCCCGAGTCCAGACCGCCGTTTTTTGCAAATATCATCGGTAAAACCGTCGTGTCATCATCGTTAATCGCGCCCGCGGAAATAAGCGCGTCCTGCACGCTCGCTAACATATTATCTAGGTCACGTCGGCGTTTGTCGCCCACAAAAAATGTTACGGCAACCGCGATCGGATCGTTGAATTTCAGATGCGAATTGTTAATTTCAACAATCGCGGAATCTTTCCAAACTAAATATTTATCATTATTAGCCGGAAAAAATTTCCCCGTGTTACGCGAAATGAACATGCGTTTGCTGTTTTTATGGCTCGGCGTTTGGCCGGAAATTATAAGATAATTTTTCATTCATCGAGATTTTTTAGACGTTGACTCATCTCATTATAATACTTTTTCGCCAAAATTTTAGTACGTAATTGCTGAGCCAAACGACTGATTTCTTCGCGAAATTGCCAAGTAATTAAGAGCAACGTGCCAACTAAAATGGCACCAGCTATCAAAACTAAATTATTTTCGGTCGACGAATTTTTGCTAACTTTGACTGGATAGTTGGCCGTGGCAGCGCTCGCGATTTTGCGACAACGATGTGTGTCCGGGTTACGTTCCCAACCAGCTTGGCAAAGTGTTGGTTCAGTGGCGGTGGCGAGTTTACGACAGCGATTCGTTTCGGGATTACGCACACTGCCAACGTCACACGGGATAAGCGCGGTCGGTTGGGTAATTTTATTGCAACGATTAGTTTCGATATTACGCACACTACCGGTCGCACACGGTGTCAAACTATCCGCTATCGGATTTTTATTGCAACGGTTAGTTTGCTCATTCAAAAAATAGCCGACGTCGCAAATTTTTGGCACGGCCGCGGCAGCAATCTTATTGCAATTGCCGGTCGTCAGACTTCGTTCATAACCGTCGGCGCACGGCAAAAACTGTTCATAAACATTTTCCACTCCGGGCGTAACGGCATAAGTCTGCTTCCAACCGTCGTCGAAGCTCGCAAAACTAGTGTCGGGTTTCAGATTGGCGTAGTCAATTTCGTTGATTTCCGTCTGGCCATCGGACGATAAAAGATAGACTTTACCGCTAGTAGTTTTAGTCAATGTCAAATCTGTATCCGAAATCTTAACGACCAAAAACGCGCCCGGGGCTAACGTGACGTCGCCCAGTGAAAATATAGCCGTTTCCGAGCGGTTAGTTTGTAATTGACAGCCCAAAACGTTAATCGCCGACGAAGAAGAATTTTTTAATTCAATAAATTGTTGATTATTATTAGCTGCAATCTCATTGATGATTAGTCCAGAACATAAATTGGTCGGCTGTTTGGTTGTCGGTGGATCCATCGCGGGGCCACCAGATCCGTCATTGGTCGTTGTTGTCGCCGTAAATCCACCCGACTTAAGCTCAAGTGGTTTACCTAATTGATCAACCGGACTAACTAAACTAAAATTCTGATTGCCGCTAGGAGAGCTGGGTAAAATTGGCGCAATTAAAACACTCTGCAAAATTTTTTGGCTAGCCAAGCCTGAAGCCGTCGGAATACTGGGCATATTAGGTAAAGCATATGGTTCCGTGCAAATCGTCGATGATCCCCAACAGATTTCATCCGCTAGTTCATCATTGACGAAAAGTTGCACGCCACCACTCGTCCCAGGAATGGCTTCATCTGGCAATTTTTTCGTAAAATCTTTGCCAGATGCATCTAAAACAATAAAACCCTGTTTTGCGAAAATTCCAGCTGGCAAAGAAAATTCTCCCACGGCCGAGTTCTTACTGTTAAAAAGTTTTAGTGTCAATGATTCAATAGATAAATCATTGTCGGAAAAATTTCCAACCTGAATAAACTCGCTGCCATTATTAGTTGAAATTCGCGCTAAACGAACTGGCGATCTAGAGTCGAAGTGGCTGCTAGTATTGGCTTGATCAACCTGTGGTGAAAATGCATCCGAATTTGAATCTTGACTAACATTTGTAATCATTGCCGGTTGAATGTCTGTTGACGTCACATCAGTGGCGGACGTCAATGCGACGTCAGCATATGCCACTGATAAATTTGACACAAATATTAAACCTAAGCTCAAGGTGAAGGCTAGGAAAAGTTTGAGGGAGCTTTTCAGTCCGCCTATCATGATGGCAGTTTAACATAAACGTTATGCACACGTCAATTGCGAACAAAAATTATTCTGCCGCAGTCGGTTCATCCGGGTTGGCGTCGTCCGATGCATGAGTATCGACATCAAAATCATCAGCTGGCTTGACCGCCTCGCGCACTTTGGCGTCAATTTCCGCTAAAATTTTCGGGTTGTCGTGCAAGTAAGTTTTGGCTTTGTCGCGACCTTGGCCGATGGTTTCACTGTTATATTTGTAAAAAGCACCTGATTTTTCCACAATGTCGTGGGCCGTCGCCAGGTCTAACGTGTCGCCAGTCGCCGAAATTCCCTCGTTAAACATGATATCGAACTCGGCCTGGCGAAACGGCGGGGCGATTTTGTTTTTAACAACTTTGACACGCACGCGATTGCCGACGACGTCATCACCGACCTTAATTTGGCCAATTCGTCGAATATCCAAACGCTGCGACGCATAAAATTTCAAAGCATTACCACCGGTCGTAGTTTCCGGATTACCGAACATAACCCCGATTTTCATGCGAATTTGGTTGATGAAAATGACGGTCACCTTACTTTTATTGATAATTCCGGTCAGTTTGCGTAGCGCCTGCGACATCAGCCGTGCCTGTAGTCCCGGCAACGAATCACCCATGTCACCGTCAATTTCGGCCTGCGGTACCAACGCCGCCACAGAATCTAGAACAATCAGATCAACTGCGTTTGATCGCACTAGAGTTTCGACAATCTCCAGCGCCTGTTCACCACTGTCTGGCTGGCTAACCAACAAATTGGCCGTGTCAATTCCCAACCGCTTGGCGTACAGCGGATCAAGCGCGTGCTCCGCGTCGATAAATGCCGCCGTGCCGCCAAGTTTTTGGACCTCCGCCACCGCGTGTAAAGTTAACGTCGTTTTGCCCGAGCTTTCTGGGCCGTAAATCTCAACGATGCGACCTTTTGGATAGCCGCCACCAAGAGCCAAATCGAGCGACAACGCGCCGGACGGCCAAGTTTCAATATTGGTTTTATACGCCTCGCCCAACTTCATGATTGAACCTTCGCCAAAGTTTTTACTGATCTGACTCAATGCCAAATCGAGCGCTGCCTTTTTGCCCGCTTCATCGGTTTTTTCGTTCATGGTTTTCGTAGTTTTTTTCGCCATACTCCTCCTTCACTTAGTGATAGTATCATAACAACTCATGATCTAAAGCGCAACTATCTGGCTTTTAGCGCTATCGACACGCGTTTGGCCACTGGCAAATCATTTGGTATATTTTCCAACATTTTCAGCCCGTCCGCTAATGTAAATCCGAGGGCTATTAGGGCATCGAGCGCCTCATCATTCGTCGTAGACACGCTGGATGCCACCGTGCTATAGATTTT
>JBAQVB010000008.1:0-3773 GCA_049297855.1 Candidatus Nanoperiomorbaceae bacterium | reverse complement strand
TGCCTACATTGTAGCATAAACATTTTAAAACAAATCATTTTAGCGTTATTTAAGTAATGTGCGCCTTTTCTACAGTCGCGCGCTTCCCCGTTTTTTGTTATGATTGAGCCATGCTAACGGGACAATCAACTTTTCATTTTGATCCAATTCGTCCGACGTCTGCGGAACTGACGCGACGGTTTCCTCTGATGCGCGCCGGCGTAATTCATACGCCGCACGGCGATATCAAAACGCCAACTTTTACAGCGGTCGGCACGCATGGCGCGGTTATATTCGTGACGCCGGAAGTTTTACGCAAGGTCGACGCGCAAGTCATGCTCTCGAACGGCTATCATCTGTTTCACCAGGCTGTTTTAATTGATAGCTCGGGCGGTTTGGCCGAATATAATGGCTGGCATGGCCCTACTATGACGGATTCCGGTGGTTTTCAAGTGATGTCGCTCGGTTCAGGCCTCGGTAAGGTTATTTCCATGCAAAAACTCGACGTCCAAAAATCGGAACGCTTGACCGACGACGCGGACCGTTTGGCGGCGGTTGACGACGATGGCGTAACTTTTCGCGATCCGCATAACGGACGGGTCATTAAATTTACACCGGAAATTTCATTGCAAACACAGCACAAGATTGGCGCCGATATCATGATGAGCTTTGACGAGTTGACTAATATTACCGATTCCTACGAATATAATGTGACGAGTTTGGAACGGACACGACGTTGGGCCGAGCGTGGTCTACGCGAACATCTTCGCCAGACTAATTTGCGCGCGCCTAAGCCGTATCAGGCTCTGTACGGTTGTTTGCAAGGTTCGTCGTTTCGCGATTTGCGACAAAAAGCGGCAACTGATCTGGCGGCAATGCGAGTGGACGGTTTTGGTTTTGATGGTTTTGGCCTTGGTGGTGCACTAGTCAAGGAAAATTTGGGTGAAATGTGCCGCTGGATGAACGAAATTTTACCGGACAACAAGCCGCGCCATTTGCTTGGCCTCAGCCATCCGGACGATATTTTCGCCGGCGTCGAACAAGGTTGTGACACTTTTGACTGCGTGGCGCCAACTCGCGAGGCGCGCCACGGCCGGATTTACACCGTGAACGGTAACATTAGTTTGCAGCGTGGCCGTTTCGCTGATGACCGGCGCATATTAGATCCGGGTTGCGATTGCCCAACTTGTCGCGCCGGCATTTCGCGACGTGAGTTGCGCGCCTTGTTAAAAAGCTCTGAGCGCGCCGATCATGCGCAATACTTTGCCCTGGCCAGCGCCCACAATTTGCGTTTTATCGTTCGTTTGACTGAAGAAATTCGTAACAATATCATCGATGGCGATTACTCAGTGTTCAAAGATAATTTTATGAAACAATATTACAGTTAGTTCACCGAAGCGCCATTTTATTTTCTTGGATGATTCGCCTCAGATTATGCTATACTTATTTGTATGGATAATAATAGTCATAAACTTTCAATTTCTACAGATACATTTATTCGGTTTTGGCTGGTTATTTTGGGTTTTTTGGCGGCGCTCGGGGTAATTTGGTTGACGCGCGGTGCGATGATTATGATTGCAGTGTCGTTCTTTTTGGCGTTGGTGTTGAACCGGCCGGTATCTTTTTTTGCGCGCCATTTGCCGGGGAAATCGCGCGTCTTAGCCACGTTAGTAGCATATTTACTGATTGTGGCAATCATAGTTTTGTTATTTTTTAACGTGATTCCGATTTTTATTCATCAGATTAGTACTTTTATTGGCAACGCTCCTGATTTAATTAAAACGGTTCAATCGCGCAACAATGGTTTAGAGATTTTCTTGGCGCAACACAATTTGGCGGCGCAATATAACGCATGGCTGGCGAACTTGACGCATCAGCTAGGTAGCTTTGCGGATCAAATCGGCAACGGCGCGGTCGGTACATTGACGGCCTTAGTTAACGGATTTATCAATGTGATCATGGTGGCAGTTTTGACGTTTTTAATGCTGATAGAAGGGCCCGACTGGGAGGTAAAATTTTGGTCAATTGTTTACCGTGACCCGACAAAGCGCAAGCGACACCAGGCTATCGCGAAAAAAATGTATGATGTCGTGAGCGGTTACATTACTGGCCAAGCTATTGTGGCGGCGATTTCCGCCACGTTAACGGCTTTGGCGATTTGGATACTTTCAATGTTGTTTCACGGTATCGATTCGTCGTTAGTCTTACCAGCTTGGATAACGATTTTTGTGATGACTTTCATTCCGATGTTTGGCGCGGCGATTGGTGGGATGATCGTAACATTGCTGCTCGCTTTATTTTCCTGGCCGGCGGCGATTATTTATTTGGCGTTCTTCATTATCGAACAGCAATTTGAAAACAACTTTATGTCGCCGAAAATTCAATCTAAACGACTCAATATCAGCGCGCTGATCGTGTTATCCAGTATCTTAATTGGTCTCAATTTGGCCGGAATTCTGGGGGCATTAGTAGCGATTCCAGTGGCTGGTTGCATCATGGTGTTGATACGGGAAATTTTACGTGAACGCCAAGGTCATTTAGTACGCGCCGATCATGGTAATGAGCCAACGGATAATTACGACGTGTCTGTTGTCTTTGTGGCGCAGGATCGCAAATTCGTAAAGCCTAAGTTTCCGCATCATAAATCCTCTCGGACATCGCCGGATACACGCAAAGATTAACGGCGCGACCAAATTGTGCCATTGAGCGAATCTTTGATAATAATGTCGTGATCATTTAATAAAACGTCGCGCAAGTTGTCGCCTTCCCGCCAGTCTTTTTGTTGGCGCGCCAATTCGCGGTTTTTAATAATTTCCTTTTCGTCGTCCGTTATGTTGGGTGTTGATTCGCGTAAATTTAGTCCTAGATTTGTGTCGACAAAATCAATAACTCGATCGATTTCATCCGGCGCAATCTGCGCTTGATCACGGCCAATGATTTCGTCGATCGCTGCCAACGCCGCCGAAGTTTGGAGATTATCCAAAATTTTAGTTTTTGCGGTATCGAGCATCGACTGGATCGCGGTATGTTCAGTATTTTGCGGCGACTGCGTCGTTAGTTGCCAGCGTAAACTGGCGAAGTTACGCCAATTATTTAATCGGTTTTTGGCCGCCGTTAAATTATCCCAACTAAAATTTGTTGCCGTTTTATAATGTGATTGTAAAACCAACATTCGAAAATCAAGTGGCGAAAAGCCACGTTTTTTCAGATCGTTAAGTGTGTAAAAATTATGCGCGCTCTTACTCATTTTTTTGCCATCGACCAGCAAATGTTCCGAATGAACGAAAAAATTAGCAAATTTTTTCGGTTGGTCGCCGGCCGTTGATTGGGCGATTTCGTTTTCGTGATGTGGAAAAATTAAATCAACGCCACCGGTGTGGATGTCGAACGGTTGGCCCAAAAATCGCGTACTCATGACGGAGCATTCAATATGCCAACCGGGTCGTCCGGGCATAATTTTTGAAAAGTCGCCACGAATTTGGCGTTCCTTGGACCACAAAATCTCAAAAGTATTCAAATTACTGAAATCGAAATTCCACGCCGGTTCGTCTGTTTTTTGTCGTTTCCAAAGCGCGAAATCCTGCGCGTTTTCTTTGCTGTATTCGTCGTTGTCGATGCGCGAATTCCCGACCGAAATGTCGCTGAGCTGGCCATATTTTCGCGTTTTTTGATATTCGGCGATGCTGAAATAAATGCCGTCGTCGGCCACGTAAGCGATTTTTTCGCGCAATAATTTGCGAATCAGATTTTGCATGCCGTCAATGTTGTGAGTGGCGCGCGTGAAATTAAAACCG
>JBAQVB010000007.1:0-7406 GCA_049297855.1 Candidatus Nanoperiomorbaceae bacterium | reverse complement strand
GGTAAATTCCTGCAACTGACGCTGATAAATTGCTAGATTTTGCGCATAGTTTTTGTCATCAGCAAATCGCAAATTGGCGTGATAAAAATCAGTTAACTCGGCGCGTCGTGCCTGATAATTATCATTGGCGAACGGATCTGGAAAGGTCAACCACAATTCATGCACCGAATTTTGGGTCAATAATTGATTCAACTTAGCTGTCTCTGCCCAAATATAAAAAATGTTTTTCAAATCGCGCTTAGCCGCCAGTTGGGCACCTTGATAAAGACGGTCACTTTTACGATCGAGTGCCAGATATATTTGATCGGGATGACGCGTTGCGAGCTCAGTCAAAAAGAGTGCGCTACCCGCACCCAACTCAACCACGACCGGACGACTGCCCGCAACATCGGTAAAAGCATGTTGATAAAAATCGCGCCAATGACTCAAATCAAAACAACGTTTGTCATCTAAAAATTTGGCGAATTTATATAATTTACGTTTGCGCGTCATAATAAAATCCTCGGGGTGCATCCGGCCGTCGCCACGCACTTCGATCACGCGCCACTCGCCGGAAAATTTATCCGGATCGTCAAGATCCGTTTTGCGCACGAATTTAATAATGCGACTCGGTTGAACGTCCGCCACTTCACCATCGTCGAGATAAAGCGCGACTTTATCGCCAAAATAAGCTTTGGCAGCTGCGATATTTTTGGCCGGTGGCAACCCGTGCGAATTAGCGCTGGGCGCACAAATTGGCACATTAATCTCTTGTAATAGTGACCGAAAAACTGGATCTTGCGGTAAACGAAAACAAATAGTTGGTCCAGTTTTAGCATCACGTCGATCGGCTAAATACGCGAACTTTGAATTCGGCTCAACTGATAAAATCACACTCGTCGCCACACCCGAGCGCCAAATCTGCCGCAACCGCTGACGCCTTTCCGGATCGAGCTTAATCATTTTATCTAACCAATCCAGCGACGGCAATAAAACAATAAAACCTTGCGCATCATCACGTTCACGCAATTCATGTAATTTTGCCACCGCTACCGGTGATAAGGCGTTCGCGCAAACGCCATAAATCGTGTCCGTTTTCAACACTGACAGCCCATCATCCAATAAGACGGTACGCAACCTATCAGCCGTAGATTTCATGCACTGACCGTCTCGACCATAGTGATACCACTGGACTGTAGTTTTTCCAACAGCCGCTTACGAAACTCGGAACTCACCGCCCACTGCGTGGCCGGCTCGGTGATGCCATTAACCGTCACGTTGAAACCATCCGCACCAATTTTACCCACCTCCGAGAAGTGCGGCGCGTCGATAATTTTATTCTTCCATTTGGTCTCGTCAGCCATCTCACGACCGGTTTGATTAACAATTTCAATCAGCTGATCCATGTTCGTATCTGTCGCCACCGCAAAGACAAAATGAACTTTGGAATAGCCCAGCGTCTTATTGACCACCTCAACAACGGCACCGTTAGGCACAAAATGCACATTACCCAGACGATCGCGCAATTTGGTGGAACGTAAAGTAATTTTTTCAACCGTGCCCCCGTCAACCGTTTCGGGAATACCGATCCCTGAAATATTGATAAAATCACCGACCCGATATTGATTTTCGACGATTACAAAGAAACCAGCCAGTAGATCTTTGACGATGTTTTGTGCACCAAAGCCAAGTGCCACCCCGGCCACCCCGGCGCTAGCGAACAGCGGTACCAAGTTAATATGGAGATCGCTCAAAATTGAAAAAACCACCGTTAGCACAATAATAACTTTAATAATCGCGGTAAATAATTCAGCCAGGGTAGCCAACCGTTTTTTGCGCTCATTATTTTTAATCTTGCGCGAACCACGCACCCGCACCAGCATAGATACGACAATATGAGCCAACACCGGTGCCAACGAGTAGGCTATTAAACCAATAGCGACACTTAGTAAAATATCAGTAAAATGAATTGAGTTGGCAAAAGCTAGCGCGACTTCGTAAAAATTCTTCATGTGTCCATGATAGCATAAAGTCGCCTCGTTTCCCTATTGACTCGTCGCAGAATTGTCGGTCGTCGACGTGTTCACAGAATTGGCTAAACTAGGCCCAACCACCACTACAAAACTCGCCCCGTCTTTGCTAGTGTAGCCCGCAATATCGCCAACTGCGCCGGATTTCACTTGCGTGTTATATCGTTTTGCTAGAGCCGCGGACGTATTGGGCATTTTAACATTTGATAAATCAAACACTTCCACGTTGCTAGTAATATTAGTGGGCGCATTTGCCGTGTTGCCAACGACAAAACCGGCTGTTTTCAATTTATCAGCCACCGTTCTGGCTGCTCCTGAAACACCCGAGCCATTTAGCACATCAACCGTGGCGCCTTCTTTAGTTACCGGATTATTGGTCATATTCTGCGCCACATAGGCCTGAATCTGGGAATAATCATCGGTCTGTTCGGTCGAGTTATAGGTAGCCGGCAATACCACGCTGGCCGCCCCAATCATGCCCGTAGTAAATAAATCTGATAAATTATTGGGTCGATTATTAAACGCTAGAGACGTCACATTTTGCGGCTTAACGCCTTTTGTTAAATCAATTAAGGTTTGGATTTCGCTAGATTGAAAACTGGTCACCAAGTGTGCACCAACCGCGCCAATTAGCGAATTAACGGCGACCGGGTTAAGCAGTGTGCTAACATTGAGAACTTTTTTCTGGATAGCGGAAACGATTTCACGTTGGGCATTTTCGCGCGCAAAATTACCGCCAGATAGTCCGCATCCGCCGGCGTCACCGCGCGCCCGCGCCAACGCCAAGGCTTGCTGGCCGTTCAAGTGACGTGGCCCGGCCGGATATTTGATGCTCGTAGCAATATCCCAAACGCCGTTACCGCCGACGCAATACGGATCGCCCGAATTAATCGTTACATCAACGCCCCCAATGGCGTCCACGATCTGCTGCAGCGCCGTCCAATCTGGGTGAATATAATATTGTAATGTGATCCCCAACACCTTGCCAACGGCCGATTCCAGGGCATGCGCGCCCGCGTCGACGTTTTTACCATTATTCGAACCGCATTCATAAACTTCGTTGATTTTCCCCGCTTTCGTGCCGAGTAATGGACAATTTGGGTGCGAAACCCAGAGGTCGCGAGGCACACTCATTTGAACGGCTCGTTTAGTGGTTTGGTTCACTGATAAAATCATAATTGAATCGGTTAAGTTGGCTCCGTCATAGGAACTGGCGTTAGACATGGCGTAGGTTGATGATGAAAAAATTAAAATATTAGTCCAACCATTCGCGTCTTCTTTTAATTTCGTTTTGGTGGCGAAAGCGTTAAAAATATTACCCTTAAAGACATTACCGCCCGCAATCAATGCCCGAACCAGCAAAAATCCCGCCACTAAGGCGGCGGCGATTGGCAATCCGATGGCCGACCATTTCGCGATTTTCTTCAATTTATAGTGTTTTTTCTGCCGCGCCAGCATTTTTTTAGCTATTTTTTTATCATGACGAGACGGTTTTGCCGGATGGGCAAGACGCGATGACTCCACTGTTGATAAATCGGCTAGTTTATGATTATCAACCAAATTTAAGCCGTCTAATGAGCTCTCAAGGTCGTTCGCTAATTTTTCAGTATTAGTCCGACTAGCCCGAACAGATATATTGCGAGCAGCTGTCGGCGTAGCCCTAATCCTATTGGGCGCTAATGGTGTTGGCACAGAGTTGTCGCGCCGACGCAAAACAAAACCGTCAATCGATCGTGCTTTTTTATTCATTATCCGATTATACCAAAATGGCGGCGCCTTGCCAAGTTGTCTATGGTTATCGCGATCATTTTGATCGGTGTAATAAGAAACATGTTATATTATAGCTATGAAAAATCGTAAATCACTTACTTTTACAATTCTTTTAATCGTTGGCGATGCGCTGGCGGTGTTGGCGGCATATTCGGTGGCCTATATAATTCGCACACGTTTTAACGGCGCGCCGATCACTCATTTTGTGCCGGCGGCGGTGTATTTTAAACATCTAATTTTGCTACTGCCGTTTATTTTAATTCTCTTTTACGCTATCGGCACCTATCTCAGTCCCCAAAAATTTTGGGCTCGCGTTGGACGCCTGATTTTTGGCGCCTTTGGTGCGATGTTTTTTATGATCGCCATCTCGTTTTTCTCGTTTCAACCAATTTTTCCGGCTAAAATGGTGCCCATTTACGGTTTAATTTTTTCTCTATTGTTTTTGGCGTTAGCCCGTGCCGCGCTATATTTAATTAAATATTGGCGCTACCGCAGAAATATTGGCAGCGAAAAAGTACTATTAGCCGGCATAGCTAAAAGCAATTTAGTGACTGCGCAAAATTTAGCTCACGGAATCACCTTACGATCCTCCGGCTACGAACTCATTGCCTCGATCGGTGACGAAAAATTCGCCAAAAACAGCTACAAAAGCCTAACTAATTTCATCCGTTCCGGCCGTTTTACGCCAACCATCATCATTCAAATTGCCAACAGACATACACCAGAAATCGACGAGGATTTACTCACTTTCGCACAAAAAAATTACGCTGAATTCAAATTCATCCCACGCGAATTTTCCGACTTCACCGAAAAAGTGGAACCGGAATTATTTGCCAGTCAACAAGTTTTTGCGGTATTACCGACACCGCTACTTGGTTGGGGTCGCGTCGCTAAGCGGATGTTTGATTTGATCATGTCGGGGTTATTTTTGGTTATTTTTTGTTGGTTGTATTTAATTATTTGGGTCTTAGTTAAACTATTTTCCGGTGGCGGTAGCGCATTATTTAGTCAAAATCGCTTAACTCGTGGCGATAAAAAATTTCGCGTTTATAAATTCCGTACCCAATACGCCAAGTTCGACGGCACCACGCCCGAACAAGCCTTTTCTATGCTCGGCCGACCGGAACTGGCTAAAAAATATCGCGCCAATGGCGACCAACTTGATAACGATCCGCGCATCACGCCAATCGGCAAATTTTTGCGCAAAACTTCGCTGGATGAATTACCGCAAATGTGGAACGTTTTTTGTGGCGATATTTCTCTAGTCGGTCCCCGCGCCTTGGTTCCAGAAGAATTAGCGAAATATGAGAAAAAATACACTATCTTAAATGTTAAATCCGGCATTACGGGCCTGGCAGTAGTGAACGGCCGGCGTGATATTTCGTTCGACGAACGTCGACGCCTCGATATCTATTATGTACAAAATTGGTCGTTCGAACTCGATTTACAAATTTTAGCAAAAACTATTTGGTCGGTGCTAACGCAGCGTGGCGCCCAATAGGTGCTTTGGCTACTATGTACAAAATCATCAAAACCAAATAGATATGCAGCGCACTTGGATAGCCACTGAAAAATAGCCACTGCACTAAGAACGCCACCACAATTCCTAATGTCCACCGCGCCTTTTGATTACGCCACAGCGTATAAATTAGACCTAATAAAATTGCAGCGAGTATAATTGCGCCAACCACTCCTAACTCTAATAACGTTTCCACGAACTGATTCTGAACGATTTGTTTCGGGTCGTTACTTCGGAGAAACTGCGCCATCGCCACACCCGATCCGCCTAAGCCAACGCCTAATAATTTACGTGACAACTTTTCGTGTGCCCAAGTTTTTAGTGCGATTTTAGATAGTGATGTACGCACGTTTGTGCTCTCGGCCACGTAGCCCGAAAAAGCCGGCTCTTTAGCGCTAACCGTGCTGCGCGCGACAGACGAAATTTTATGAACCTTAATATCCTGAATTTTGATTAAACCTAGTGATAATTGATTCAAACTAGCGTTAACTGCCACCGTAAAACCACTCTTTGTATTAGGATTAACGGCCGCCGTGACGCCCTGCATAACGAGGCAAACCGCTAAACTAACAGCGCAGATCAAAACGCCGCCCGCAACTTTTTTACAATAACCGCGCGCTGACAAAATTCCCCGTTGCCATGAAAATATCACCACCATGATTGCGCCGATCAGGAACGCAAAAATTGCGCCACGGCTTAGCGTTAATAATAACGTCAATAACAAACATCCAAATACCAAATCGCGCCAATAACTGTGTTTTTGAGTGATAATTTCGTGAAAAATAAGTAAGATTGGCGCCAATAATAAGCTACCGAGAAACTGCGGTTCGATCGCAAATACGTTTGGCCG
Organism: Candidatus Nanoperiomorbaceae bacterium; assembly: GCA_049297855.1. GTDB lineage: Bacteria > Patescibacteriota > Saccharimonadia > Saccharimonadales > Saccharimonadaceae > CAXYVX01. Next base: position 1,258 of record JBAQVB010000007.1, on the reverse strand, counting down.
CACGAAACCAAACTGCCCCGCCACACAACCCGCACATAACAAAAAACCGCGCGCCCAAAATGCTCCATAAATAAATTGCATGAGTGCCAAAACTGACATAATCATCGCTGTTACGATATAAATTTTTGCGAGCGGCTGCACGTAACGCTGCAAATTTTTCGTCAAGGTCAGCGCCAAAAACACCACGTATAAACACGACACAATGCTGGCCGTGAGCAGTGTGCGACTACGATTATCCGACCAAATAATCGTCAACCAATTATAAACAACGAAAACTAAACACACCCAATTCGCCACAAAAAACGGCGTTCGGCGCGAAAAGTTGCGATAATTTTTTATGAGCTTCACGAACGCCACCAACGCTAAAATTGCCAAATAAATCATAGTTAGCGTCACCCGAAAATTAGTTGCGCCGTCTGAACCAAGCGAAATCTGTGGCCAATTCGAAAACCAAATCGCGATCGGAGCTAATAATAGGATTTTCATGAAAAAATCACCCTCGGTTGATGGTAAATTGAGCCATTTTTTAAATCGCTTCATTGCACTATTTTAACACGCGCAGTGGCTGAACGTCTGGACATTATTTCACAACAATAGATCATTTATACAGATGCGTAGTATAAACTTCATTCAAAATTACCTTTAAACTTTTTACGAAATTATCATTAGAAAATTGCGTGGCGCTTTGACGAACGTGAGATTGATTCCATTTGATTTTAGAAAATCGAGTTACGGCTTTCGCTAAACTTTCGGCATTTTGGCCATCGAAAAATACGCCGTTTTGCCCATCCTGAATGAAATCACGCGAACCGCCACTACTAAATGCGATCACTGGCGTGCCGCAAGCCAAGCATTCCACCGGCGTAATCCCAAACGGCTCGAGGCTGGTGAATAAAAACGCCCGCGCCGCCACGAAATATTTCGCAATATCGGTTGCACCATTATAATGTGGTAGAAACTTAATATTGGGCGCGCCATTGGCACGCGCGACTAAATTGGCATGTTCCGCCCCATCGCCAACCAACAATAAATTTTGACCGGTTTTTTTGGCAAAATCGATCGCAATATCGAGGCGCTTCCAGTTAACTTGGCGGCCGGCTGTAATGAAAAACGGTTGACCATCGAATAATTCCTGACGAAGTTTTTGCTTGGTTCTGGCGTCAACTTTTTGGGCTAATTTGGTAAAAGTTTCGGTATCAACATTAGGCCACAAAACTGTCGCGTCACGGTGATAAAATGTGTGAATTTCATCCGCCAC
>JBAQVB010000006.1:0-68430 GCA_049297855.1 Candidatus Nanoperiomorbaceae bacterium | reverse complement strand
CCCCCCCATTGGCCGGCATCAGAACCTGGTATTGGTAGACGTGACATAATTAGTTTTATTCCCCCTTTCGTTATTATGCTTACTTACTCTATACTTATCAACTACCACTGCGACGCATTATGAACGTCGCTTATGGTTGTCATTGTGACATATGGTTGAGGTTGGTGTAATAACTATGTATGGCTATGCGCTGCGCTTATCTAGCGTCATAAACTTCAACTGTTCCGGATGAAAATATAGTTCAACCTTGCCGGTTGGGCCGTTACGGTGTTTGCTGATGATCAGCTCGGCAATGTGTTGTCGATCGGTGTCGGGGTTGTAATAGTCCTCACGATAGAGAAACGCGACCAGATCGGCGTCTTGCTCAATTGAGCCGCTCTCGCGCAAATCGGACAGCATTGGTCGTTTGTCCGGGCGAGATTCCACGCTACGCGACAACTGCGACAAAGCGATCACCGGCACGTCTAGTTCGCGCGCCAACAGTTTGAGCCCGCGCGAAATTTCCGAAATTTCCTGAACGCGGTTGTCGCCGTAACTGTGCGATCCGGTCATCAACTGCAAATAGTCGATAACGATGGCGCCGATCGGCGTTTTGTGCGCCTGGCGGCGCGCCTTGGTGCGCAATTCCATAATATTGAGGCCACTGGTGTCGTCAAAATAAATTGGCGCTTCGCTCATGTCGGCCATGGCGTCGCTGATTTTGGCGAAATCGTCATTAGTCAGATTGCCGGTGCGAATATTCCAACTATCAACGCCGGATGCCTCTGACAGCATGCGATCAACTGTTTGGTCGTTGCTCATCTCGAGGTTGAAAATCAGGACGGTTTTTTTCTCTTTCGTGGCAATGTTATAGGCTATATTTTGAGCCAGCGTGGATTTGCCCATCGCCGGACGCGCCGCCAAAATGATTAGATCTGATTTCTGCAATCCAGCCGTTAATTTGTCTAGATCGCGAAAACCGGTGCGCACGCCACGCAATTTGCTCTTGTCGCGGTGCAATTCCTCCATGCGGTCGTAGCTGGCGGTCAGAATCGATTCGATTGACACTAAATCATTATTTACGGCGTCGTCGGTTAATTTCACCAGCTCTTGGCTGACCGAATCGGATAAATCTGTGATGGTTTTATCGCCATTATTGGCCGCCGCCAGTTTGCCCAAGTCGTTGCCGATGCTGCGAATTTTACGCACAAAAGCGTTTTTCTTAATAATGTCGGCGTAATTCATGGCGTTATTCGCGGTAGGCGGCGCCAACTGAATCAGCTCCGAAATGTAATCCGGTCCGCCGACAGTTTTTAGATCACCTTTGGCGTTGCGCAGATTTTCGGTTAACGTCAACATGTCGATCGCCGAATTTCGCGCGTCTAGCTCGAGCATGGATTGAAAGATCAACTGGTGGCGCCGGTCATAGAAATCCGGCGCTTTGACTTTGTCCGCGATGTCGGCCATCACTTCGTTGTTCATTAAAATCGAACCGAGTAACGCCCGCTCAACTTCGCTGTCGTGGCCCACGGTTGGACCGACCGATTCTGGCGCTGGCACAAGATTGGGATCGGATTCGTTCGAGCCAGTGCGCAACGCCAAACCATCAATTAGCGGCTCTTCATTTTTGCGCACGCCTGCTAAATCGGAACTACTGCTACTCTGTTTCCTCGCCATAACTCTTTCAAGTTTAACATTGTTTAACAAAAATTACGAGTGGCGCTCTAGAGTTGTATGATGTCGCCACCCATTACGTCGAGCACCTTGGCGGCCGAAGAATCCGGTGGCGTCGGTTCGTGCGAAACCTCTATTGTTAATTGTCCACCACCGGCGTTTTCAATTGCCTGGCTGAGTAAGTTCGCAAAATGGCGAGTGCCAGCGCGGCTGCGTTGAAACTTCTTGGTAAAAAATAATGTTAAAGTTTGACCAGTCAGCTGAATTTTAGCGGCGTGAGCAATCGCCAAGGAGGCCGGCTCATCCAATTTTTCAAACTCAGTTAACACATTTGCCCAAACAAGGTTCTGCGATTTCGTTACAGTGTTAGTCGATTTATTAGTAGCCGTTGGCTTAATTATTTTTTGATCCCTCGGAACATTGGCTTCGGTATTTTCTGCTGTTATTTTAGACTTTTTCGAAATTTTTTCCTTATGATCGTCATGATCGGGCGTGAGCTCGTGTGTAATTTGCTTAAATTTTGGCGGATTTTCGACTAACGCAGATACGGTTTTTGTTACATTTTTTGGCTTGGTTGCGGCGATCGAATTTTGCGTAAAAGTAGCCAGAATTGCCAATAATTTGACTGACGGATTGCTAGATTTTGTGACGTCCAACAACTGCTCCACGAGCGGATAAAAGACTGGTCGCTCAACAGCCAGCTTTAGTAGTTCTGAAATCAATTGTTTTGCTAACTCACTCGCCGAATGTCCGTTAGCCAGCAAGTCGCGGAATTCGTTAACCAACTGCGGGATGCTGCCGTCATCCATCTCATCGATCAAACGCGCAATGGCCGTGTTCGGCGCGAGACCCAAAACCGTTTCAACCTCGCTCGCAGTGATGGTTTGATTTGCAATGTGCAATTGATCTAATAGTGTGATCGAGTCGCGAAAACTACCTTCGCCACGATTCGCAATTAGCAACAAAGCTTCATCGTCGACGTTAATTTTTTCGGCATCGGCAATTTCGCGCAAATGCTCCGAGACGATTTCCGGCGCCACCGGATGAAAAGTAAACTGCTGGATACGCGACAAAATTGTGGCCGGAACTTTTCTGAGCTCGGTAGTAGCCAAAATAAAATATAACTGCGCCGGTGGCTCCTCGATCAATTTTAACAGCGCGTCAAACGCTTGGCGCGACAGCATGTGTACCTCATCGATAATATAAACTTTGTTGCGTGCTTTCAGTGGTGCCAAATTGGCGTGATCGCGCAGCTCGCGAGCGTCATCGACCGAACCGTGGCTAGCGGCGTCGATTTCGATAATGTCAAAATCCTCACTGTTATACGATGTTTGATTGATCAAATGCGCCAAAATCCGCGCCACCGATGTTTTCCCCGTGCCACGTTGGCCGACCAATAAATAGGCGTGGGCGAACTCATCCCGTTTGGCCGCCGCCTGCAAAAGCTTAGTAATTTGCGGCTGACCCAGCACCTCGTCTAACGTTTGCGGACGATATTTACGATACAACGCCAAACCTTGCGGCGCAATTTCCTCACTCATTGTGATACTATTTTAGCATTACCGCGCGGGATTTGCGACCGGCGTGTGTTCAAAAAGCGTTGTGAAATTTGCGTAGTGGCGACTGTTTTTATAAAACTGCTTCAACCGCCGCCCATTCAGCTTCACGGTTGTCCTCTGGCACGATGATGCTGACTTGATCACCGATGTGCGCCTTGAAGAACGTGACCGACGCCAGTAAAACGCGGAACTCGCGTTCGCCGGCTTCGACGTAATAGGCGCCGTCGTGTTGCGTTAACTGGCCAATTAACTGTCGACGCGCCACCGGGCCTATTTGTTTATAAATGAATGATCCATCTTCTGTGATGGTTAATTTCAAAATGTCGCCTTCTATTAATTTCGACTTACTGGCGTAGTTGGCCGGCACCGGATAAGCTTTGCCGTCGGCGTCATGCATCGACTGGCCGTCGAACACGCCCTCGATGACTTTGCCAGCGATGTCTTCGCTACTACGTATTGGCAAACCTTCCTCGCCAGTTAGACTGACCAATAACTCGCGAGCGGCCGCCAAATTGGTTTCCGCCTCGTTTAATAGTGACCGTAGTCGCTTGATTTGTTTGTCTGGCAGATTGACCTCGCCATTTTCTGAATTCTCGCTCATTGACTGATTTCTCGCTTTCTGTCTCTGATATTAAACTTAACTACCTGCATTATAACGCAAAGTCGTAACCAATTCAAGCACCCATTTATTTTTGATAATAATGTTTTCCACATACTAAACAGTGATGCAAGTAAAAATGTTGTCATAATGATGAATCGAGCCAAACTTTTCGCAAGTTTTAGACAATTTTTTCGCCTAAATCGCAAAATCGTGCTTTTTTATAAAACCAAAAACCGCCCGCAACAAATGCGAACGGCGTTGGATTGCAATTCGGGCTGATTTACTAATTTTACGATCAATTAGTCGAGCGAGACGGTTGCGCCGGCTTCCTCGAGCTGCTTCTTGATCGCTTCGGCGTCGGCTTTGGAGACACCTTCTTTGACGGCATCTGGTGCGCCATCGACGATGGCTTTGGCCTCACCAAGACCGAGACCGGTGATTTCCTTGACCGCTTTGATGACGGCGACCTTTTGGCCACCGGCGTCTTTCAACGTCACGGTGAATTCAGTTTTTTCGTCGGCCGGCGCGGCGTCGGCAGCAGGACCTGCTACAGCGACCGCGGCTGCCGCCGGTTCGATTCCGTAATCATCCTTTAAAACATTTTTTAGTTCATTGACTTCGAGGACCGTTAACTTGGTCAGATCCTCAGCTAATTTTTTGACATCAGCCATGTATTTACTCCTTTTCTAGTATTGATCAAAAATAACGGCGCATAAACGTTGACCTTGCGATTTTCGTGAAAATTACTCGGTTGCGGCTCATTGGCCTGCTCTTTTGACAAATACTAATTAAACTTTATTGTATACAATTTACAAATTTGATTGCTAGGCGGCGTGCGTTTCCAGCGCGTTGACCAACGATCCCAATGGATTGAGCGCGTTAACCACGTCATTAATCGGCGACTGCAAAGTTGCGACAACTTGTGCGATCAGCTCGTTCTTGGTCGGCAAAGCGGCGAACGTGCCGGTTTCGGCCTCGTTCATCATGCCATCCGCGTTGAATGCACCCATGAGTTTGAGTGCGGGATGCGTTTTGGCGAAATTGGCCAAGATTTTGGCCGGTACGACTTCGTCATCGTTCGAAAACGCGTATAGCACCTGCCCTTTGAGGCTCGTGCTGTCGAGATCTTTCAACCCGTCGATTTGCTTCATCGCGACGCGTACCAAGCGGTTTTTGACGACCTTAATCGTGACACCGTCAGCACGAGCTGCGCGGCGTAATTCCTGCGTTTCAGCCACCGTTAAACCGGTGTAATTCGCAAACACGCTCATCTTGGCGCTGGCGAGCAGCTCGTTTAATTCAGCAATCAAAGTTGATTTCTTCTCTTTTGAGATTGCCATCAGTTACTCCTTTGATTATTTAATATTGTTAACCCGAATTGTTAAAATTCGCGTGACCAAATTACAAGATCATTGTATCTCGGCGAGAAATTGAGCCAATTTTCACTTGACGCTCGCTGTCTTTGATAACGCTGCTGATATTGTAGCAAATTGTTTTGCTAAAATCAAGGCTCTGTGAAATTCACGTTGCTTTTGGTGGATAGATGATAGATGGCCAACTCCTAGTAGGCTTGTTGACAGTAATAAATTCCAGAAGATAATCGAATTACAACCGCAATATGTGTCGGATTTACAGCTGGGTCACCCAGCGCAATCATTGATTGACCATTTCCACATTCCGCACCAGTATATACCGAAATACCATTCATGGACGGGACGGAATCAGATGTAGTAGCATTGCTGGTTACGCTTCCAGACGAGAGAGAATCTTTGTAAGTCCAATTCGAGCCAGGATTATTACCCGCGCGAATGTAAACAAACTGCGTGTTGCTGGATAGTCCTTGAAGATAGGGGCCAAAGGAAAGCGACTGGCGGTTGCCATTTAGATATACCCCTCGCCAGGCTGGAAACCAGCCACCGTTGGATGCATCCAATCTGTAAGAATCAATAGCCCTGATAACGATCCCGACATCTTGCCGCCTGGCCGTATCCGCTTGCGAATTTTGGAGCGCTGGCCAAGCGACGAAAACGACAAGGAAAATCAGACCAGCGATGGCCAAAACCAGAGCGACCTCTATAACAGTAAAACCGCGCTGATTGCCTCCCTCTCCAATCTTATTCTCTACCGAAACTCGGGGGGGGGTATTATTTTTGGCTATCTTCATTATGCCATTCATTTAGCACAAGTGGAATAGAAATGCAAATTTACCTTTCGTGTGATAGAATAAATGCACAGGAAGCTGCATGGGGGTATATTCAAACACGGAGATTTTGGCGTCAATTGCAGACGGTGGCATTGTTTGCGAACCGTTTAACATAAAGCATCTGGCCGAGGCATCGCTCGATATTACACTGGGCTATAATTTTTATCGGCAGGAACCGGACAACGAAAATAACATTTATAATCCGTTCGACAAGGCCGAAGTTCAACGCTATTTTAAGGGGCCGTTGGTAGCGGAGACCAATGGAGAATACACTAGAAAAAATCGTCGCCTGCCGTTTGCAAACATTCCGGAGGATCATCCAATTATTGTGTTGCAGCCCGGTGAGCGCATTTTAGCGCACACGCATGAATTTGTCGGCATTCGCGCCAGCGCTGGCGCTTGCGAAATTCGTTCGCGCAGCTCATGGGGGCGTAACGGCGTGGCGGTTTGTTTTGACGCCGGCTGGATCGATCCGGGTTACATCAATCGCATAACGTTGGAAATTTACAATTTGAATAAATACGCATCAGTGGTGTTGCCGGTTGGCGAACGTATAGGTCAGATTATTTTTCATCACACCGGACCGGTCGACGGGTCGTATGAAAAAGGTCGCGGTGGCGTGTCGGGTAAATACCAAGCCTCGTCGGATCTCGATGAATTAAAACGAAACTGGACGCCCGAACAAATGTTGCCGCGCGCCTTTAAGGACATGCGCAAATTACCAGTTAAAATTAGTGGCCTCAGTGATGGAATTTTGTAGGATAATATGACGAATAAATCCGGCAAATACATTGTCATCGAAGGTCAGGACGGCACGGGTAAATCCACACAAGCCGCGAAACTAGCGCAATATTTTTCGGATCGCCACCAAGAAGTCATCATCGTTGAAGAACCGGGTGGCATTGTGTCGACCGATCAGATGCGTACGATCATTAAAAATCGTCAGTTCGGGCTAGATCCAATGACGAACGTTTTATTATTTACGGCGGCGCGCCGTGAGTTGTGGTTGAAAAAAATCGCCCCGGCTCTGCGAAGAGGTATCACCGTGTTGAGTTCGCGTAACTGGTGGAGTACTCTGGCGTATCAACACTTTGGCGAAGGCGTAATTTACGACGAAATTGTGGAGCTTACGCGTGCTAATCTGCCAAAACGCTATTTTGAGCCCGACGCGGCGGTGATTTTAACTTTGTCCGACGCTGAACGCGCGAAACGTTTATTGGGGCGCGACGACAAATCCCGGGCCGATAGTTTCGAATCGCGTGGCAATGACTTTCAAGACAACGTTAACCGCGGCTACGCGCAAATCGCACACGATTTTCACATTCCAACTATCAACGGAAATGCTACGCCCGACGTTGTTTTTTTGCGTATTCGTGATTCGATAATGCAACAAAACGGAGATCAAAAATGAAAATCCTTGACGGTAAAACGCTGTCGCGGACAGTCCCATTTGATATGGTATCGGCGCAATTGTTGAAGATGGTCTTAGAACACTTCAAAACTCAATGGACGAAAAAAATTACCAAATACCAGTGAAATTAGTGCCACCAGTTTATATATGGTTTACGCACGGTGACGTTGAGCTTAACGGTTTTACCGTCGAGTTTCATCAGATGTGCGTGTTGGTGCGACACGGATTTGGACTTGCTATTATTAGCGCGCGCGTACAACGAATAACCCAGCCGGTCGTATTTACTAACTAATTGCATAAACTCGCGACTTTCCGCCGATGTAAATTCGCTAATACCTAGGACATGGCGCTTAGGAACGATCAGCAGATGATCGGCTATACCTTGTTCGTCGAATATTGCGTATGGATATGCGTTCTCTATTACCCAAAATAGTTCAGTTGCTTCAATTAATGGTTGAAGGCAATTTGGATCGCAAAATGCACAACCCGCGTCATGTCGTCTAGCATGACGCGAAGTTTTATATGCGTTATTGGTTCTGCGTGAACGAAACGGCATGATCTAATCTACGGCTTATTTAATATTATTAACGTCGACTTTTACGCCTGGACCCATCGTGGTTGACAGCGACAGCGACAAAATATAGTTGCCTTTGAGCGAGCTCGGTTTAGCGGCGTTTAGTGCGTCAAAAAACGCACGCATATTTTCTGTCAATTTGGTCACACCAAAGCTAACTTTACCGACGCCAGTGTGGACGATCGATTGTTTGTCGACGCGAAATTCGATTTTACCAGCTTTAGCCTCTTTGATAGCTTGAGCTGGATCGGTTGAAACGGTGCCAGCTTTCGGATTCGGCATCAGACCACGTGGCCCGAGCAGACGCGCGAAACGGCCGAGTTTTGGCATTTCGGTTGGTGTTGCTACCAAAACGTCGAACGCTAAATTTTCCTTGGTTAACAGTTCTATAATGGCCGCCTCGCCGGCGATGTCAGCGCCAGCCGCTTTTGCAGCCGTGGCGTCCGCTTCCGCCACGAAAGCTGCGACGCGAATTGTTTTACCGGTGCCGTTAGGCAGCGACACGGTGGCGCGCACATTTTGGTCGGCCTGTTTCGGATCGACGCCGAGCCGGGCGTGGATTTCGACTGTACTGTCGAATTTAGTGTTGGCAGTGGCGACGGCCAGTTGAATTGCTTCATCGAGTGGATAGGTTTTAGTGTGGTCGATTTTACCGGCAACTTTTTTAAAGTTTTTGCCGTGACGTTCACTCAACGGTCGCGGAATCGGCGCCGGGCCGTGCTCTATATTGGCGATCGCGCCATCCTGGGCGGTGGTATCGCCGGCGTCTTTGCGAGCGACGCGCTCGGCCTCAGCGGCCTCTTCGTGTACGGATTTGGCGGAGCGCTTGCCGGATTTGGCGAACTGTTCGACGGCATCCTCTTGCTCTTCTTCGTTGACTACTGTTTGAACTTCATCAGCAGACAGCGGCGCATCGTCCTTAGTGTCGCGGTTCGCCTCTTTGGCGTCCTTGATCGCGGCGGTGATTTGCGCGACCGTGTCCTTCACCGATAAAGTTAAACCGAGTTTATCTGCCTCAGCCAATAATTCCTGTTTAGTTTTTGCCATAAGTTACTCCTTTCGTGGTTCGAACGATTTTTCGGATCTCCCACAATTACTAATTAACGTGTTTTATTTTAGCAAACTTTACGTTGTTTGGCAAGCTAGCGGCCACTGCCCTGCACGAACACGGTCGCTAGTAGACTGAGTAAGAGCGGAATCAGATTCGTCATAGCGGCCACCCCGGTGCCGATAGTGATTAGCGCAGCCAGCTTGATATGAGCATAACTCCCAACACCGGACAGCAGGTTGTCGGCAATTATTTTATAAAACCTGATCAAGGCGACGCCAATCACTATGAGAGCGATCCCGCCCAATACCCAAGCGATCGAAAAATGAAAATCCATGTACTAATTGTAACACGCTTGCACGCGTAACGTGAATTTGCTATAATTAACTTGACATCTGGCGAAAATAATAAGCCAGACTTTTTAAATTAAGTGAGTAAATCGCGGAAAGGAGTGCTTGTGGCGGACGGTAAAAAAAGAGTTGTGCGACGTGTCAAAGCTGGCGTAGCTGAACCGATACGATCCAAAGTAGACACGTCTGAGCTAACCCAGTCGCCGGTTCAACATGATCGCCAAGTTTCGCCTAAGATGGCGGCCAAGCTCGCTCAACGCGCGGCCAAGCATCCAAATAAAAAGCCGTTTGTGCTGTGGCGACCGCTATTTGCGGCTGGCCGTTACGTGCGTGATTCGTGGCATGAACTGCGTCAAGTGGAGTGGCCGAATCGTCGCGCTACTTGGTCGTTGACCTGGGCAGTGCTGGCGTTTACGGTATTTTTTGCGGTGATTGTGACGCTACTCGACTGGTTGTTCCAGTTTATTGTTAAGAGCGTGATATTAAGGTAATTCGCGGTGGTAGCGAGGAAAAGGAGATTCAATGGCAAAAGTTAAACGATATGACGACACTAAACAATGGTACGCTATTCACACCTATGCGGGTTACGAGGAGCGCGCCGCCGAGCAAATTCGTCAGCGCATCAACGGCGTTGACATGGCTGACAAGATTTTTGATGTTATCGTGCCACGCGAAAAAACCATCCAGATTAAAAATGGCAAGAAAAAAGTGGTTGACTCACTGATTTTTCAGGGTTACATCTTGGCGCAAATGAAACTCGACGACGAAGCTTGGTTTATCATTCGCAATACGCCGGGCGTGACCGGCTTCGTTGGCGCGGGCACCGATCCTACGCCAGTCAGTGATAAAGAAATCAAATCCATCAAAAAACGCATGGGCGCCGAGGAAGCTAAAACCGAGATCGATTTTCAAATCGGTGAAGTTATTAATATTATCGACGGTCCATTCAAGGGCTTTGACGGCGCAATTCAGTCGATCGATCCGGCCAAAGGCAAAGTCAAGGTTGCCGTTTCGATGTTCGGCCGCGACACGAACGTTGAGCTGGACGTATTACAAGTTAAAAAAGTGTAATAAACTTCGGTGCCGCGAATAATTTTATAGCCAGAATAATTCAATTCCGGCTATTTAATTTTACTAATACTCGTCGCTGCTTTTTGTTTTAGTATTAATCTTGAAATTTTTGGCCAGAGTTTGCGCGTAAATTGGTCATAAAATACATATACCACGAATCCCGTTGCAAAATAGACCAGCGTCAAAAACAACACGTTGAGGATAAACTGTTTAGGATGATACATCAAAAGTTTCTCCCAACTATGATTACCTTTCGCCGTAGATAAAACTACTTCGGACTTATGCACCAAAAAGATCATTAACGTGGCACTGGCGACGTAATTAATTGTCTCTGACACGAAGGGTCTGATTCTGCGGAACAATTCAAAAATAATAACGCTCAGCAATAAAATTACGATGTTGCCCATATAGGGATTAACGTCAATCAAGTGGGATTGCTGAAAAACAGTCCCCGGAGTATATTGAAGAATTGCTAGCTTTGTATTCTCATAAAAAGACCATATCGGCAAAATAGCCAAAATAATGGCACTAGCCCACAACGCCCATGTCTTGATGCGCTCAAAAGGATTATATTTCCGGATATATGAACCTAGAATGTAAAGAAAAATTCCCAGAACAAAAGTAGACGGAGATAATAGCGGATCACCTTTGACAAAACTGTCTAGAAAACCATAGAGTGACCCAATGCAAATTATTGCCAGTTCAATGGATAGCACGAAGTGCCACGTTTTCTTCTGCATATTTTTTAATTTTTCATTCAAAAATAATTTGGCGAATAGTATTATGAACAAATAATAGCCCAGAAACCACCCCGAATTATTAAAGAAATCGAACTGAGTTATTTGTATATTTTTTGGCGTCCACCATGGAAATGCTCCGTGGACGGCGAGTTCAAGCATGATAAAATGATATAAAAATTAACGTCAACGTTGCAAACGCGATTTGTGCAAGTATTTTTTTAGTCTGGCTCGTGAAATTAATATTTTTACCGAACAGAAAATATCCGGAAAGCAAGATGAAAATGTTGTTGCCCATGTGTCCAAAAATGGCAATCAACGGAAAGATCGCTAGGCTAGGAAAAAAGTGCGGAGTCGCGTATAATGACGTGCGTGTCTGAAAGGCATTATTCATGACGCCCAAGAGAACGATGTGATCCGAAGATTGCTAAAATGCGAAGCAACTCAAAATTAGATTGTCGTGCAGGTTTGTCCGAAGACTTTGTCACGACTTTGTTGTTTGATTCGTTCATCTGATTTTATATTTTAGCATATTCTTACCATAATTTCTGTCCGGCATCTTGCATTTTTGCGACAAATTTAGTAAAATGATCGCGTTACACTTTTTGCGAAAGCTTCATCTTTTTCGTGAAAACACTAGAAAATTTAATCTAAGGAGAAAAAGTGGCTAAGAAAATTGTAGGAAATTTGAAATTGCGCATTCCGGCCGGTCGTGCGACCGCCGGCCCACCAGTGGGATCGACGCTCGGTCAATGGGGGCTGAATATGATGGATTTTATAAATCCGTTCAATGAAAAAACTAAGGATCTGATGGGCAAAAACGTTATTGTCCATTTGCAGGTTTACGACGATCGCTCGTTCACCTGGAAATCGCTTGGCCAACCGGTTGATGATTTAATTCGCGAAGCCGCCGGCATCGAAAAAGGTTCGGGCAAACCGCAGGCCGATAAAGTTGGTAAAATCACCTGGGATCAGGCGCGCGCTATCGCTCAGAAAAAAATGGATGATGGTTTTTCCAATGCCAACGACGTCGAGGCTGGTGCGAAAATTGTGGCTGGCACGGCGCGCAGTATGGGCGTGACGGTCGAGGATTAATCTGTTCGGCAGCCTTCCTTGTTAAATTCCGTTAAAACAACGGAATTTTTCTTGTTATTTTGCGGAATGCATTCGTGATAATGTTAGGATTTTTTAGTAGTCTTTTGGGAATTGATCGTTTTGGTGTCTGCCGGCTTTGATTTAGCGAATAGTGGCAACTGAAAGCTAAAGGTTGAACCATAATTGAGACGTGATCTTAACTCGACCACGGTATTAATTTTATGCGCGAGCTGGTCGACGATGCTAAGGCCCAGACCGGTGCCGTTAGTTTCGCGCGTGCGATAATCTTCACTGCGCCAAAACCGCTCAAAGACATGTTTTTGGTCGGAAATGCTGATGCCGATGCCGGTGTCCTTAACCGCGAACTCGACTTTATTATTGTCATTTGGAACTGGTTGAACAACGATATCGATTCCGCCCTGCCGGGTATATTTCAGGGCGTTAACGATCAGATTTTGCATGATTTCCTCAATCGCCATGCGTGAAACGCGCACCTCGCCCGAGACACGTACGTCTAAATCTAGTTTTAGTTTGCGCTCGGTGGCTTCGGGTAAGTATTTTTTATATAGTTCATCAGCAAAGTCGCCAATGTTGACAACTTCCGGCTCCATCATAACACCCCGTTGGGCGCGGCTCAGGGTCGATAGGTCGTTGACCATTTGCCCCAGATATAAAATCTGATCATGCGCCGAATTAAGCGTAGCGCCGAACGTTTTTGGATCAGTCTGGCGCGCGACTAATATTTGCAGATTCGACAAAGCACCTTCGGCGATCGCTACCGGCGTGCGCAACTCGTGCGACATTACCGCAATAAATTCGTCGCGTTCGTCATCCAAGGATTTCTGTTTTGTGATGTCGCGAATGATCAGTATAAAACCAGCATTGATGTTAGCCGTTTTAGCGCGAAAAACTTCGCGTACCGGCGCAAATTCAATTAATAAGTTGATTTTTTGACCGTCCGGATAAACGTGCCGGAGATCGTCTTTTTCGGTTGGTTGGGTAATTTTGCGCATTAGTTTGGCGAATTTAAGTGGCTTGTTGTCGGCATCAATCAGATGAAAAAATTCGTCTAAATAACGTCCGGTAAGAGTCCTATTTGTATCGATCAGCGACAACAACGCCGCGTTATAAAAGTTGATTTTGCCGCGACTATCGACGCCCACGACTGCGTCGGTGATTGAGTTGATAATCGTTTCCAAACGATGTTGGCCGAGCTTTTCGCGGGTAGCTAACTCATTGTAAGCATTCAGTGGCACCATATCAGCTCGGCGTAGCCAAATTATTAGCGCAGCCACAACCGACACGATAACCGCGGATATTGTAACATCGAATGCGGTCAAGATTGAGTGCTGTGCCACTAAACTGGTTAACAACAACCAGACACCACCACCAACCAACCAGCGCCAGCCGAGCGTTAAACCGCTTATCACGAGCAAAACCAGCCACAGCGCATAAGTGAGCGTTTGATCGCCCGCAATCAAACTGGTAAAAGCGGATAATGTGGTGTAGCGTAAAAGCGCCATCAGAATCAGATCACTGCGTTTGCGGCAACGCACGAAAAATTCAAAACCACTGATGGTTATAAAAATAAGGATCAAACCCCAGATCAAAAACAACGATCGGCCAATCCCCGACCCCGGCACAATAGACCATAGTGACAGTCCGGTGTATATAGCCATAACTAACGAAGCACCGCCACTAATTAATTGAGTCGCACGCGATAATTCCCAATCGTTTTGTCGATGATGGTTCTTAACTAGTGCTTTATCTCCACTCATTATACAAACAATTTTAGCACATTCACTATGTAAAGCCACTTTTAGCTGTAACGTAAATTTACAAATATGGCGAATATTGGCGCATTAGTTTACGTCGACGTTTGGCGTGGGGACAAATTTCCTCTAGCTCGGCCCAAAACGCCGCGCTGTGATCCATGTGAATTGTGTGATTGAGCTCATGCAATAACACATAATCGATCAGATCTTGCGGTAACGTCATCAGCATAATATTGAGCGAAATTGTGCCCGTTGAGCTACATGAACCCCAGCGACTTTTAGCGTGCGTGAACTGGACGCGCTCGTAATGAATACCACGATCGGCAAATTTGAGCGCCCAAAAACGCAGTTGGCGCGGTAAATAAGCTTTGGCTTCCAAGCGCAAAGCCTTTTCAACACCGTCTTTGATCAGGTGTTCGCGAATGGCGGAAGACGTACGTGACGTCAGATCGACGTTGATGGCTGATTTTGTGACCATGACGTGATCGCGCACCGCGTTGCTGCGTAAATGCAGAATATGACTTTTACCGATAGTATCGTTGTCGTGATAATTTTTTTTAGTCGGCATGGCTTTGAGATTTTGACGCAGACTTGGCCGCGATCGTTCCAGTAATTTCACGACTTCGCGTGTCGAGACGAAATGCGGCAATTGCGCCACGATTTGGCCATTAGTTTGAATTTTGAGTCGCAGCATCGAGCCACGCACGCGCCTGACCTCGATATCGCCGAATTCGTCATCATGTAAAATTGAACTGGCACGAGCGCTAGCGATTAAAATGCGGTATTGAACGCAACAGATCGATTGATCCGGCGGTGCGTTATTGGATGAAAACTTTGCTGGCTGCGCCCGACGCGTTATTTTTACTAGCAACTCGTTTCTCCTCAGTGGTCGCCGTTTTCTCCAGTGTGATGATTTTCTGTAGTACCGTTCGTAATTGGGTTTGCGTTGTGTGGGTGCCACTGATGACCACGGTGTTCTGACCGGAGCGTGGCGCCTCGTAATCGTTTTTGAATTTCGCAAATTGCGTCGTCGACAAAGATTGATTATATTTATCATCTGGATTTTTGGCGCGGCGGTGCGTGGCACGATCCTGCGATATTGGTTCACCGGACTGAATCTCGACCACAAGTGGATAAAAACCAGCTTTTTTTGCTAGCCTGATTAAATGATCGCGTGTCTGGTGGCGATCGTAACCGCCGTCCAATACAAAAGTGTGCTTAGAGCGCCACATCTCATTTATAAATAAATCGGCCACTTGATTGACCATGGCGTTTTCGTTGTCAGAATAAGTGTGATTGGCAAATAACGTCCAACGAATTCGATCACGACTCACGACCGGGGCGCCAAACATCGTTGCAAAACGTTCCGCAAAAAACGTCTTGCCCGCGCCTGGCAATCCGACGACCACAACGGCTAGTGGCTGGTTCAAATTTAGTTTATTCACTTCCCCTCCTGTGCATCTACTGATTAACTATAGCATAAATGAGCAAAACTGCAATCACCTATGTTTCTGGCACGGGCGGAGGGGTTCGAACCCCCGACACCAGGTTTTGGAGACCTGTGCTCTACCAACTGAGCTACGCCCGTATATTTATATTCTATCACAAAATGCGGCGCAAAGGTTTTCCACAACGGGTAAAATTGACGCTTGTTTTTTATGAAATGATGGTTTATATTGGTTATGACAATTTACGTAATAAGTGGGGGATTAATAAAGGTAAAGGCTTTTTGATGAAAACATATAATAAAGACAGAAACAAGGGACACAAGCTGCGTTTGACAATGTTGGGCTGGGAATTGCCGCCATACAATAGTGGCGGTTTGGGTGCGGCTTGCCTGCAGATGGCCAAATCCTTGTCGCGTAAAGGCGCCGATATTGATTTTATTTTGCCTTACTCGGCTGTACATGAGGAAGCAAATCAGGTAATGAATGTGATTGCCGCTAATGACTTGTTGCCGTTGGTTGATGAATATGGTAATTACGTGGCGATGGGCGCCTATGGTGGCACCTGTTCGATTTGTGGAGCGCGTGACTGCGAACATATTCGTGATTATACCGCCGGTTTTATTGGCGCGACGCATAAATATGCGGATCAAGTTGAGCGACTGTTTCGTAAATTATATGGTGCGCGTGGCACACGTCGACGTCAGTTGCCGGATGTAATTCACGCCCATGATTGGTTAACGATGGAGGCTGGTATTCGGGCACGTCAGTTGGTTCATCGGCCGCTGATCGTGCATGTGCACGCTACGGAATTCGCGCGGGCGGGCGGCAAACCTGGTAACCCGCTAATTCACGAAATTGAATATCAAGGTTTGGTGGCGGCCGATCGAATTTTTGCCGTGTCGCAATTAACTAAGGACGTTATTGTGCGTCGATATGGTATTCCGGCCGATAAAATTGAAGTGGTCCATAATGCGATTGATCCTGACCAATTGTCGGATATTTATGAGGCAACGGATGATTATCAATATGTGAAAAAAATGCGCGCGCTAGGCTATAAAACTGTGGTTAATATGGGAAGAATGACCATTATGAAGGGTTTGACACACCTGCTTGACGCCGCTCAGTTGGCTCTGGCGAAAAATCCGCGGCTGTTATTTTTGATTTCCGGATCGGGTGAGGATCGCGACAAATTGATCGAGTTGGCGGCGGCACATGGTATCTCGGATCGAGTGATTTTCTTTCCGTTCGTACGCGGACAACGGTGGCGTGAATTATACCAATTGGCTGATATGTTTGTGTTGCCAAGCGTGTCTGAGCCGTTTGGTTTAACTCCACTCGAAGCGGCGCACTACGGCACGGCAATTTTATTATCTAAAACCGCTGGCGTTGGCGAAATCTTGCATCACGTGTTGCGGTTCGATTATTGGGATTCGCGCAAATTAGCGGATCAAATCATTAACGTTTCCATGTCCGATGCATTATTATCCGAATTGCGTGACAACGTGAGAAGCGAATATTTGAATGAAAACTGGGACGACGCGGCCGATAAAATGCTCGCAAATTACGGTCGCGTTATGACGGATTATGCGCACGGCTCGAATCATAGTTCAACCGGTATCCAACAATATGATATTAAAATGGAGGGACAGTATGCCTGAGCTAGTGAGCGTTGGTGATTTAATGGCGGCTGAGCGTGCGCTGCGTGATCGGGTTGAGCGTAATGCTCGAGCCGAACATCTGACCGGGCAAAAATCTCTGGTCTTATATTTGCACGTTCACCAGCCGTGGCGACTGCGGCCATATTCTGCCTTTGAAACTGGCTATGATCACAACTATTGGCATATTGGTGGCAAATTTGGTGCGGATAACGGCAAGATTTTCCGTAAAGTGGCCGAAAAATCCTATTTACCAATGACCAAGCTGTTGGCGAAATTATTGCGCGAAATTCCGGATTTCCGGATTTCCCTATCGATTACAGGCACCTTTATCGAGCAGGCCGAATACTTTGCGCCAGAGGTACTGGACGCGTTTCGTGATATTGTGTCGACCGGGCGTGTGGAGATTTTAGGCGAGACTTATTATCATTCATTAGCTTTTTTCTTCCATCGCGAAGAATTCGAGCGGCAAGTCAAAATGCACGCCGACAAAATTCGACAAATTTTCGGTCCTGAATACACGCCGACTAGTTTTCGCAATACTGAGCTGGCCTATAATAACGAGTTGGGCGGCTGGGCTAACCAACAACACTATCGCGCCGTTTTAGCTGAGGGCTGGGAACCGGTTTTGGGCTGGCGCTCGCCGAATTTTGTTTACAAACCAGTTGGCACGGATTTCACAAAGTTGTTGATGAAAAACTATAAACTAAGTGACGATCTAGCCTTTCGCATGGGTGATCGCCAATGGAAAGAGTGGCCGCTGACGGCTGGCAAGTATACGTCATGGTTGGATGCGGCCGACGGTCCGGTGGTTAATTTGTTCATGGACTTTGAAACCTTTGGCGAAAACGTGTGGGCGGATACCGGGATTTTTGATCTGTTCGCTAATACTTTGCGCGAATGGAAAAGGCGGCCGAATCATACTTTTGCGACGATTTCCGGCGCGGCGCGGGATTATCCGGCGACCGAAGCGATTGATTTCCCGCGCACTACGACTTGGGCGGACAGTGAGCGCGATCTGTCGGCCTGGCTCGGCAACCGTATGCAGCAGGAGTCCCAACGTTATCTGTATGATTTAACGGGGGCGATTTTGGCGACCGGCGATTTGGATTTGATTCGCGATTGGCGCTGGCTGTCGGCCTCCGATACGCCCTACTTTATGAGCACGAAATATTGGAATGACGGCGATGTGCACGCTTATTTTTCACCTTATGATTCGCCATATGATGCATTTATCTACTATATGAACGTGTTGCGTGATGTGCGTTATCGGCTGTTGGCCGATTCGGGCAAATAAACGTCCTCTGTTATAATGGAATCATAATGAAGAAAAGATATGCGGAAAAGGTTCGCCGTGATGCTTTGGCGCGCAAAAAAAGTCGTGATGAGGCGCGCGAGTTGAATGACAAAATTGCTAGCGGCGAGGTCGTGCCGTTTCAATCGCGTCGATTAGACAAATTTTTAGCGGACGAAAATCCGGACATCTCGCGAGCCATATTCCAAAAACTGATCGCCAATAATCGCGTGGAAATTAACGGTAAACACCAAATTGATCCTACATATCGCGTGAAAGAGACTGATGACGTGCAATTTTTTATGCCACATGCGCTCACTTTTATCGACGAAATTAAGGATTTTGAGAATAACGTAATTTTTGAAAATCACAAAGTAATTGTAATTAATAAACCGGCGGGAATTTTAACGCACAGCAAAGGCGCTTTGAATGATGAATTTACGGTGGCTGACTTTGCAAAATCTAAAATTATGGCGAATCAATCGGCGCACTATGACGAAAAGATAGATGACGAGTCCACGTCGAACAATGAAGAACCGAATGTTGACGAAATTTTTGCCAAAACTAAATCAAATCGTCCCGGTATAGTGCATCGGCTGGATCGCGCGACCAGCGGCGTGCTAATTTTGGCGAAAAACTCGGTGGCGGCGCATCTGTTACAAAAACAGTTCCAGGATCGCAAAGCGCATAAAACCTATTTGGCAATTGTTGATCGGGCGCCAAAAATTGACCACGCCAAAATTGATTTGCCGATTGGACGTAATCCCAAGTTGCCGTCAACTTTTCGGGTTGATGCGAGTGGAAAATCGGCGTTGACCGAATATAACACTTTGGCGCATTTTATGGATGGTGGCGGGCTGGTTGAGCTAAGGCCGACCACGGGGCGCACGCACCAACTACGCGTTCACCTCAGTTACATCGATGCCCCGATCGCTGGAGACCCGATTTATAACGAAAAATTCGCCAAAAAATACGCCAGTCTGACTGAATCGGATCGCCTTAAATCGCGCTTGTTTTTACACGCTGCGCAACTGGAAATCACCATTCCCGACGACAATGGCATAAACGTACGACGAACTTTTGTGGCGCCCTTACCTGACGATTTTAAAGCGGAAATTCATCGACGTGATCCAGCATTTGATTTAGCTAAACTAAGCGGTGAGCTGACGATATGAGTTGGGATCAGCTAATTTTGAACGACCAATCGCGACGGGCATTAGAAGCGAATCAACGTCAGCCGGTGCAGTCGTTGCTCTTGAGTGGTCCGGTTGGCGTCGGTCTGTCAACGATTGCACGAACGCTTGGCTGTGTGCTAGCTGGGATGAGCCAGACCATAGTCATCGCCCCCGTGCAACACGACAAACAAAAAACTTTCAACATTAACGTCGATGACATTCGCTCAATCGTTAAAATTTCGCGCAATCGGCGCACTCAAAAATTGGTAGTGGTCATCGACGAAGCGGATCAAATGACTAATTCCACCACCGAAGTTTTCCTAAAAACGCTGGAAGAACCGGGGCAAAATTTATTTTTTATTCTAACGTCGCATCGTCCAACTGCCCTGCCGATGACTATTTTTTCGCGAGTGGCACATATTGAAATTATGCCAGCAGCAATTAAATTTGAAGATTTAACAACTAATTTACGAGCGCGGATGCCAGCTCAATTTCGTCAACCAACTGCTCAAAAGCTGGCGCAGATTAAATTTTTAGCCGCTAACTTGCCGGCCGAAGCGACACGGCTGTTGACTGACGAAGTTTATTTTCGCGACCAGTCGCGCGCCTTTACGATGGCGCGCGAATTTTTTGCCGGTGGGGCGGACACGCGACTTGACGTAATCGGTCAGCTAAGTGAACGTGATCAGGCGACGAATTTGCTAAATAACCTGGCTAAAATTTTGCTTATGACGGCGACGCAACGATCGCAATCGGTCTCGCACGACGCGGAAATGATTGCTACAACCCTCGATCATTTGGCAATGAACGCGAACCTAAAGGCGCAGTTACTGGCGCTCGCGGTCAACTTTGAATAGCTGTCACAAAATGATACAATGGGGAACGCAATGTTAGGTATTATTTTAGTTGCAGTATTGGGGGCAGCGGTTTTATTGTGGCGACCGCGCATTACTGCGCCTGGATCCTCGTCCCGTTTCGCGGTTCAATTGGACAAGCTGTGGGATATTTCGCGCAACGCCATCAAGGATAAAAAATATTTACACGCCGAAAAGGCACTATTAACTATTTTGCGCGTCGATGAGCGCGATGCGCGAGCTTATAATCGGCTCGGCGTATTGTACGCCAAACAGAAAAACTTGAGTGACGCCATTGAGTGTTTTGAAATTGCGCAGAGTCTGGAGCCGAGTGCGTCGTCGCTCCATAATGTCGGTCTGATTTATTACGAATCGGGCAATTTAGCCAAAGCCGAACTGGCGTTTGAGCAGGCGCTAAAATTGGAGAACGACGTGGCCAGTCGGCACATCGCCTATGCTAAAGTTCTGGAAGCGACAGGCCAAACTGCCAAAATGTTAACAGAGCTGGAAGAAGCCGTGCGCTTGGAGCCGAACCCGGAATCGATCAATATTTTCGCGGATGCCTTAGAGCATAACGACCAGCCCGAACGCGCCGCCAAGTACCACAAAATCGCGCGAGATATTCTCGCGCATGGCAAACGCACACATATTAAACAACCGCGTCGTGCTCGGATTTAACGCTCCGCTGGATTTAAACTGGTTTATTGAACGCTTTTAACATTGCGGTCATAAATTCGCCCTGACTCCAGGCCAGTGGCGCTGGATCGATTGGTTTAAGGTCGCCACGCGTCAATTGCTCACTTAGCACGTTGTATCGATTGAGATATGATTTAGCAAATCCTAATGAATTTCTCGTGAATTTTGCGTTGGCAGATTCGCTTTCCGCTAACCAAAAACTGGCAATGAACCACGGATTTTCAAAGCCGTGGTAGTCATCATTTTCAAAACGCGGCGCGTGAACTTGATCGTCTGTAATGCCGAAACGTTGGCAGAAAGTGTGATACGCCGTTGCCGTGTTCCCGATTTTACCGAGCTCCGCGCCGTGCAAACTGGCGATGTCGATCGTATCATCGGCTTGTCCGTCGACGCGAAAACCACGATAAAAATATTGTCGTTTATTATTCCAAAACTTTTGGTTAGCCGCATCATGCATTTTGCGCGCGACTTCCAACCAACGTTTGGCGTGATCGTGATCACCAAAAAGTTCGGCGCATTCGGACGCTCCCGACAAGGCCGCTATAGTTAGTCCAGTGGTGAATAAGGTCGTCTCGAGCGCCACTTCCCATAATTCATAACTCGGTTTTGGCAAATCATCAGTCTCGACATAATCGCACAAAAAATCCGCCATTTGGACCGCCAAATGATCATAAAACGGTTTAAATTTTTCGAATAGCGACGCGCGCGCTTTCGTTTTTTGCAAAGTTTTTGATAATAATTGGAGCACAGCCGCCGTTTCATCGGTCTGAATCGGTAACAAAAATCCGCCTTTAGGATCCGCCATGAAGGCATGGGAACTCGGTCCGGTTTGGGCGTCTGCGCGATACATTTGCCAGAAAAAACCTTGTGGTGTGATGACTTTTTGTGCAAAAGTGAAAAACGATAATAATTCGTCATACAGACCAACTTCCAAAAACGGCGTCAATATGTTCGCTGCATCGCGTGGCCAACAATCAACGTAAGCGTCGCGCGTGATGTCCAACATTCCCGTATCAAGCGCGGCGATGACGGCACCGCTACGTGAGACGTGGGATTTGGCGACGAGTAAGGCGCGCAAAAAAGTTTCGTGATAATTTTCGGGCAAACGCGCACTAACAAACGTGACGGCCGGCCGAATCCAATCGCGCCAAAAGTTATTGGTTGCAACTAGTCGACTGCTGATCGTGGCGGAACGAAATCCAGCGAGTGTATCTGCGGTTTTCGCAAAGGTTTTCCCCGCCGCCACCGCGTAGTGAGCGCGCGCCGAATCGTTACCGGTGATATTGAAATCGAATTCCAACACTGAATCGGTGGCGAGGCGTTCGACTGGGTTGCGCGACAATTGACCGTCTTCGGCATCGCGCCAAACGCCGTCACGAAAGGTTTGCGTGTAGCGTCCTGATTCCTGAAACTCGCCGTAGTTACCAATTGCGAATGAATCAAAACCGTCACCGGTTTGCAAGTTTCGTCCATCGATCATGAAAACGCGCGGTCCTTTATAATGACAAATTACGCCATTACCGCACCAAGTTGGTTGCACCTCGTGGTGGTTATCAAAAACATCTTTGGCGTCGCCAAAAATCATGTCTTCGGGAACGAATTGCGCCGTGTCGTGGCCGTCATTTGATTCGCTGATCAAAAACGCTTGATGCGTGAAAAGTTTGACCGAACGCGTTTCGTTACGCAAATTGATAACGTGAAAATTGCGCGAAAAAATATTCATATCAACGTCGACGAAATCATCGAATTCGATTGCGATGCCTATATTGTCATTACGTGCCGCCGTCGTTCCAATCAGGCGCGGAATGCCCTTGTCGGACCAATAACGTGGCGTCGGCCGGTCGTAGCCGTCCGTAAAATTCCATTGTCCGTTATCGAGCCAACTAATCGCGTTATCAACAAAAATTCCAATGCGCCAGGGAGAAATGCGTTGGCTGACGTGATTTTCGGTGCCGACGTGGGGATAATAAAAATCACGCACTTGACCGAACTGGTCGAGCCCCACCGCGAGCGAACCGTTCGATAAGATGACCGGCCGTGCCATTATTGATTTCCTTTGATTATTTTGCCCACCATTTTTCAGTCATCCTAAATATTTGTCGCTGAAAATCGCGGTTTTAACGTTATGCAATGTTTGGTTCGCGACTGTGTTGGCGCGCATGTTACCGGCGCGTAAAATTTCGTAAACTTTGGCAGTATCTTTGGCGAATTCGGCGCGACGTTGGCGAATCGGCGTTAAAATTTCGTTCAAAATTTCGAACAAAAATTGCTTAGTTGCAACATCGCCCAGGCCGCCTTTTTGGTAAGCAGATTTTAGTTCGGCAACTTTGGCCAGATTTCGCTCGACATTTTTCGTCATTGGCGCGAAAACATCGAGATAAGTGAAAACCGTGTTACCGGCGATGTGTCCCGGATCACTGATTTTGACGTGGCGCGGATCGGTGTACATGCTGAAAACTTTATCGTGCAAGGTCTGTTCGTCGTCGGATAGATAAATTCCGTTATTCAGAGATTTGGACATTTTGGCGTTGCTGTCCAGGCCGGGTAAACGCTTCGCGGTTTCGTCGGTTGGGAAAACGCCTTCGGGTTCGACCAATAAATCGGCACCGTAAGTTGAATTGACCGCCCGCACTATTTCGCGTGTTTGTTCAAGCATCGGCTCTTGATCGATGCCGACTGGCACGTGCGTGGCACGAAAAGCCGTAATGTCGGCCGCCTGCGACACCGGATACATGGCAAAACCGGCCGGGACACTCTCGCCCATCTGTTTTTGCTCGATTTCGGTTTTGACCGTTGGGTTACGCAATACACGATTCAGCGACACTAGATTCATATAATACGTCGTCAGTTCGGGTAATGCCGGAATCGCACTCTGAATAAAGACGGTTGATTTGGTCGGATCGACGCCAACCGCTAAGTAATCGAGCGCCACATTCAACAAATTATCGCGAATTTTTTCCGGATCGTGTGCATTATCGGTCAGCGCCTGCGTGTCGGCGATCATGATGAAAGTTTCATACTCACCGCTGTTTTGGAGTTTGACGCGGTTGCGTAAACTGCCGACATAATGGCCAAGGTGTAATTTTCCAGTAGGGCGATCACCAGTTAAGATGATTTTTTTGTAATCATTCATAAATCTATTTTAGCATTTTTTGCTGGACTATGCGAGCGTGTTGCACGGCTCAACTCTGTAAGATGTTCGCGAATTGTTTGCACGATATAATATTACACTCCTACACAGTACAAGGCGCCAGAGTTGAGCCAAACCACGACAGCGGCGCCATTTATTATTGGACTGCTATTAGAAAAGCCAAATATTGGATTTGTGTTTTGGTTGCTAGAACCGAGATGTAGTGGGCAGCTTGCGTTGTCATAAACTACCGCCGTGCTATGATTTAGCATGTTATTAGCTTTATTTGACCACCACGGTAACACCCGAATATTATTAATAACACTTAACTTGCCAGCATAGTTTTGAATCGTGGAAGAAACAAGATGAGTGTCTAGCTCTCCTTGATTATCCACCATTATTGACTCCAGGGCGCTGGCGATGCGGCCGGTATCCTGACGTAACGCCGTATCTTTTTGCGAATTTTGTAACGCTGGCCAGGCGATAAATACCACGAGAAAGATAAGCCCAGCGATAGCTAAAACCAACGCTACCTCGATAATGGTGAAGCCACTAGCTCGGTGGGGGGGTATTCTCGTTTATGTCTGCAGATGTTTTGGTCGTCGCAATGGATTTATCGCTAATCATTATATATAGTTTCCTTATTGAATTAATTACTGTCCTTATTGTATATCAGTATTTATATTAGCACAAGAGGAACGCGAAATTAAAAATCCCTGTCGGTTGCCATGGAGTTCGTAAAGTATATATAAAAATATTATCCGCTTACCTTGTGTTTTCATCAATAATAAAACCTCCGGCACTTGTCGGAGGTTTTAGAGCGGTCAGTCTCTTGTTTTTGTCGCGGTTTCAGCGGTCGCGACAGCCCGAATGTTTTAGCGCTTACTGAACTGTTCGCGTTTGCGGGCGCCGCGTAGACCGTATTTTTTGCGTTCCACTACGCGCGAATCGCGTCGCAAAAATCCGGCTTTGCCGAGTGTACCCTTGAGGTCATCGTTGATTCCGGCCAGAGCTTTGCTGATGGCGAGTTTAATCGCGTCAACTTGGCCCGATGTTCCGCCACCTTTAACGAGGATGGTGATATCGAAATCTTTCTGTTTGCTGACGACCGCCAGCGGATCGGTTAATTCGGCGATCAAAGCTTTATTGCCGTCAAAAAACTTGTCGGCTGATTTGTCATTGATCGTGATGTTGCCTTTGCCGCTAGCGTATAAACGCGCCGTGGCCGTGGCGGCTTTGCGTCGACCGAGACCGTAGAAATATTGTTTACTAGCCATTATTTCACCTCGACTTTCTGCGGATTTTGCGCCGCGTGATCGTGCTTGGCGTCGGCAAAAATGCGTAGACGCGCCAAGCGATTGGATTGTAGTTTGTTCTTTGGTAACATGCCTTTGACGGATTTCTCGAGCATTTCGCTGCGGGACGTATCCTTAGCGGATTTTTCGTGTAAATTGCCCACAAAACCGCTGTGGCGATAGTATTTTTTAGTCGTTTCGTTACCGTTGAAGACGATTTTATCGGCATTAATTACCACGACATAATCGCCACCGTCCATATGTGTCGTAAAATCCGGGCTATATTTGCCGGTCAGGCGCGTCGCAATAAAGCTGGCGGCACGGCCTAGCGGTAAATCCGTCACGTCGACTAGCACCCATTTGTGGGCAACTTCGCCGGCCTTTTTGCTGTAAGTTTTAAAAGTTGCTAATTTTTCTGCCATTACTTCTTCTCCTTTTTATCCGGAGACGCGGCCGATTTCGTAGCTTCGGCCTTCACGTCAGGTTGTTTTACTTCGGCGGCTTTGACGGCTTTTTCGCCTTTTTTCAGATCCTTGATGTCGTCAACAAATTCGATCGTAGCCAGTTCCGTATGATCGCCGACTCGGAACTTATCCGAGCGCGTGATGCGCAAATAGCCTGAGCCACGTGCGATTTGTGGTGCGATGGCGTCGACCAAACGGTTGCCGGTCGCAACGTCGTTACCGAGCGCTGCGATCACAGCGCGACGATTGGCCAGGCCACCTTTTTTAGCTTTGCTGATTAGTTTTTCCGCGACTGGACGCAATTCCTTTGCCTTCGGCAAAGTCGTTTCAATCGAGGTATAAATGAACAGGCTACGCGTCAGTCCGCGCATTAGCGCACGACGCTGGTCCCGTTCGCGGCCGAATTTTCGACCTCTATATCCGTTCCTATGCATATTTTCCTTCCTGCTTACTTTACTTTACTTTAAAACTCTAATTCCGCGACGCGAGTTTTGACTTCTTCGCGGGCCTTGGCGCCAAAGCCTTTGAGATCGTCCAACTCTTCGTCGGTTAAATTAACCAAATCATTAACGGTTTTGATATCGTTGCTGATCAGCGCATTAGTGGTGC
Source organism: Candidatus Nanoperiomorbaceae bacterium (assembly GCA_049297855.1). Taxonomy (GTDB): domain Bacteria; phylum Patescibacteriota; class Saccharimonadia; order Saccharimonadales; family Saccharimonadaceae; genus CAXYVX01. Next base: position 41,733 of record JBAQVB010000006.1, on the reverse strand, counting down.
GAGCCGATAGATTCAGCTCCTCAATTGGCAAGCTCAACACATCAGCGCCACTAGTGTTATCGTTAGGTGCATCGTTTTCGATGACGGTTTGGCCAGCCAGGGCCTGATATTGCGTGACCAAGATTGCTGCCGCTTGTTCAAATGCCGTTCGTGGCTCGATACTACCGTCGGTGTCGACCGTCAAAGTCAATTTATCGAGGTTGACGTCGTCGCCAACACGGGTATTTTCCACGCTGTAACGCACACGCGACACTGGGCTGAACATGGCGTCGAGCGCGATCGTGTCACTGTGTAGGCGATTTTTGCTCGATTCCTCAATCGTTTCATAACCGCGACCGGTTTCGACGATGGCCGTCAGTTTGAGTTCGGTCTTCGGGTCATCAATCGTGGCGATCACGGCGGTCGGATCAACAATTGTAACTTCGGAGTTTTTCGCGAAATCACCCGCCGTCACTGCGCCGGTGCCTTTTTTATGGAGCGTCAACTCGACCGGGTGATCTGCATGTGACGTCACAACGACCGATTTTAGATTCAACGAAATCTCGACGACATCCTCTTTAACACCGGGAATAGTTGTGAATTCATGGCTAACGCCGTCAATTTTGAAGGCCGCAATCGCCGCGCCCTCAATCGAGCTTAGCAAGACACGCCGCAAGCTGTTACCCAGAGTTTGGCCGTAGCCCGGAGCCAGCGGCTCCACCGTGAAAACTGCGCTATTCGGTGCGATTTCTTCCACGCTGGCGAGACTTGGATTTAAGATATTTTTACTCATTTAATGGTCCTCCCTTTTTAGCGCGAGTAATACTCGACGATTAATTGTTCATTGATGTCCGGTTCGGCGTTTTCGCGAGTTGGCAAAGCGATGACCTTGATCGTTTCTTTTTTCGGATCGGATTTGATCCAGGCCACTGGTTGTGTCATGGCGTCACGCGAAATCTCTTCAAGATTCGCGAAGTAGCCGTTCTTTTGCGCTTTTGGTCGGACGACGATCTCGTCGCCGATTTTGATGCGGATCGACGGAATATCGACGCGGCGACCGTTCAAAATGAATTGGCCGTGCGTCACTAACTGACGCGCCTGACGACGACTGGTTGCAAAACCGGCGCGATAAACGACGTTATCAAGGCGACGCTCCAAGAGCTTCAGCAGGTTTTCGCCACTCAAACCGTCCTGGCGTTCGGCCTCGTGTATTAAACGCGCGAATTGTTTTTCCAGCAAACCGTAAATGCGGCGCACCTTTTGTTTTTCGCGCAACTGTGTCAGGTACAAACTCGGTTTGCCCTGGCGACCGTGGGCGTGTTGACCGGGAATGCCGGTTTTACGCGCCATGATTTTGACCGCTTTCGGGTGCAACGCGTAGCCTTCGCGACGCGATTGTTTGACGATCGGTGTTCTATCAACTGCCATAAACTATGCTCTCCTTTCGCGTTTAGGTCGCACGCCACCGTGCGGAATGCCGGTAACGTCGTTAATACTCTCAATCTGCAGATCGTGGTTGGTGATTTCGCGAATCGCCGCGTCACGGCCAAGCCCCACGCCTTTAACGAAGACGTCAACTTTAACCACGCCATAATTGTTTTTAGCGATATCGGCGGCTTTATCAGTGGCGATTTGGGCGGCATAGGCCGTGCCTTTTTTGCTACCGCGAAACCCACAAGCTCCGGCGCTCGACTGCGCTAAAACGTTACCTTTATTATCGGCAAACGTCACGATAGTGTTATTGAACGTCGCCTGAATATTAACGCGACCCAGTGGCACGCTACGTTTAACTTTGCGCGAAGCTTTTTTCGCCGGCTTCGCAACGACGGTCGTCTCGACTTGAGCTTCAGTAGTCGGAGCGACATTCGTAGAATTATTTTCTTCCATAAATTTCCTTTCCTTATAAAATTACTACTGTTAAATCAAGTCTTGCTGGCTGATTTCGGCTGACTACCACCGATCGCGACGCGTTTGCCACGTTTGGTGCGACCGTTAGTACGCGTGCGTTGACCACGTACGGGCAGATTGAGTCCGTGCCGAATGCCGCGATAACTCTTGATGTCTTTTAGACGTTTAATATTGTTTGAAACGCGACGGCGCAAATCGCCCTCGGTGTCGTAATTCGCATCAATAATGCTACGCAATTTCTTTTCTTCCGCTTCGGTCAAATCCTTCGTGCGCGTCGTCGGTTCGACTTTCGCAGCATGAACGATATCGCGAGCGATTTTCGGTCCAATACCATAAACATAAGTCAATGCGACCTGAATTTGTTTATCGGCGGGAACCTCCACGTTTGCAAATCTTGCCATATCTACAATTCCTTTTCCTGTATTAACATTTAGCCTTGCCTCTGCTTGTTGCGAGGTTTTTTCTTGTTGATGACGCGCAGGCGACCTTTGCGGCGAACCAATTTGTCATCGGGTGAGCGTTTTTTGACGCTGGCCTGAACTTTCATTCGGCTTCTCCTATTCGCTTAATTCATCAAACCTTCACTGATTTGACGAACTTTTTCACGAAAATATCGATCGTTTTCGCGAAAAATTATTGTTTAATCACGTAGTCGAAAGCTGATTCGTCCCTGTGTGAGATCGTAGGGTGTCATCTCAACTTCAACCTTATCACCCGGCACTAACTTGATGTAATGCTTGCGCATCTTTCCTGACACGTGGGCAATAATATTATGACCGTTCTCGAGTTCAACACGAAACTTGGCACCCGGCAGATTCTCACTGACCGTGCCAATCATCTTGATGACTTCTTTCTCACTTGCCATAATTTTAACTACTCGACCATTCTAGCACAAAATTACAACGCTTGCAAGAGATAACGATTTTTTGCAAAGGCCGTTTTGGATGGCGCTACGTATGCCACGTGCAACCGGGTTTTATCTGTCAACCTATTTTTGGAAAATACAACTTATATGACACTCTATCTTACATGCTTAATTAGTTACTTGATCAGTTGTAAATTACAAAATCGAAAAATAAGCCAACTATGCATCGTCCTTATATAATTTGTCTTCAAATTGGTCTAAGAGTTGACGCACCTCAATAGTCGTTTGGGCGTTCATCATCGTTTCACGCAATTTTTTCGCACCGCTAAAACCGTTGGCATAAATTTTAAAAAAGTGTTTCAGCGGATCGAATTTGCGCATGATAATTTTGCCTTGCCATTCACCAATATCCTGAAATTCATCATATTTATCTAATTGAAAACGCAACAATTCAAATAATTGTGCACGCGTCGGAGCGCTGATGGACGTAAACGTAAATGGATTATTAAACACGCCACGACCAATCATAAAACCGTCGATTTTGGAATTATGATAAACATGTTGGTCACGCAGTTTTAACGCCTGCGCTTTGGAACTAATGTCGCCGTTAATCGTTAATAGCGTTTGAGGACTAACTTCATCGCGTAATTTCAGGATTTCAGCAATTAATTCATAGTGAGCCGGGACTTTGGACATTTCCTTGCGGCTACGCAAATGGACCGTCAAGTTCGTTGGTCGTTCATGCAAAATCGTCGGTAGCCAAATGCGAAATTCATCTGCTCGCCGCAGGCCGAGGCGCGTTTTAACTGAAATTGGAATTGTGGTTGTTGGGATTATTTGGCGAATTTTGTCATCGTTTAACACCGCAAGCCGAGGACTTTGTTGGCGCAGATAATCATAAAAACCGTTTTGAGTGGCGCGAATAATTTCGCTTGCCGTCTCAGGCGTGTCAATTAGTCCGGCTCCTGCACCGCCAGCCACCACGTTTTTATCCGGACAACCCATATTAATATCAACTCCGGAAAAACCACGCTCAAATAATTGGTGTGACATTTCGCGAAAGTTAGTGGGGTTTTTACCCCAAATTTGCGCGACTAAATGTCGACCATTCTTGGTTTCATCGGGTGTAAAAGTTAATCGTCCGCGCGTCGAGAATTTGCCTTTTTCAGATACAAAACTGGCGGTGTTGGTAAATTCACTCATCATAATGTCGGGTTCGTTGTCGATCAAACTTCCGCCATGATCGCGTACCGCGATTTCGCCGGCGCGCCAAATTGTTTGGCGAAAAACCACGTCCGTCACGGCTTCCATCGGCGCTAAAATGAAAAAGGGCTGATCGATCGCGTGCCAAAAATCGTTATTCATTATCTAGCTGCTCATTAATAAATTCAGAGATTTGCTTAATGGTCATCGTAGGATTGGAGTAAAGATGCTGAAAATCCAATTGATCAACGCGTCCACGCAAATTATTGATTAGATTAGCTACGTATTTAACTTTTTTATCCGTAAATACCAGGTTAATTACGGCTGGATCATCGTCAGATCCAAAGCCCTCCACCATTTCAAGACGCGCATTTTTAATAACTTTATTGGGCCACTTTGCTTCGGCTAAAAACTTGTAAAAATATAACTGGATTTCGTATTTCCACAGTTTTTTACTTTTTGACCAATCGTGTTCGGCGTCGGCTTTTGGCACATGCCCGGTTTTAAAATCTATCAAAGTTAAACTCCCATCGTCATTAAATTCTACACGATCAATTTTGCCCTCTAGCGTCGCATCGCCTAATTGGACGTGATCGATCCAAATTTCCGATTCGGCTTTGACGTTAAATATTTCAGCGCGCGATTTCATGAATTTATGCAAAATGGTCATCAAGTCGTTACGGATTTTAGCGGCTTCGTCCTCATTTAATGATGCGCGCGTCATGGCCTCATCCAGTATACTGGAAATCTCTTGCTGGCTGGGAATAGTATTATTTTTCTGTGTAAACTTTTCGATGCGATCAAATACGTCGTGAAAAATTGATCCGAATTGCGCTTGAGCACTAGTTTCATTCGGAAAATGCAAAATAAATCTGTTATAAAATTCAATCGGACCACCATAAATTAAATCATAATAAGTCGTTAAATTCGTTGGCGTGAAAGCAAAATTCTTAATGCTAGTATTCAATAGTTCACGTGGCGAAATGTGTTCCGGCAAGTAAAAATCGCGCCAACCAGTCGCAACATTATCCGCTAAACTTTTTGGATTATCATCAACTGATGTGCGCGCATCATTGATTTTTGAAAACGGTTCGGGGATCTTATGAGAAATCATCGTATCCCAATTCTCATCTAGAAATTCTAGAGGTTTGGTCGCCGAACTGGAAATAGTCAAAAACTCGCGCGCCCGCGTGATAGCGACGAAAAATAGACGCACGCGCTCATTGCGATCGTGTCCGGAGGGATCAACGAAACGCAAATTTTCCGGCAAATTGATTTGTTGCCGTCCGCCGGAACCATTCCACGATTTATTATCGGCCGATAGAATAAAAACTCGTTTAAATTCCAAACCTTTCGCGGCGTGTGCAGTCAGGAAAACAACCGGATCGGCGCCAGTTTGGAGTAAAAATCGATTAGTGATTTTAAGGTCCGCTTCCTGATAATGATCAATTAGATTCAGTAAATCATCTAATGTTATTTCTGTATTGTTTTTATCGGGCCAGTATTCACGTAATTTAGCCAGTAATGTTGCAACATCGGTCGAAAATGTATATTTTGCTAAATCATCGTTATCAAAATAGCGCGCTATTGGATTACGAATAATTTTTCCAACGGCGGAATTTTCTGAATCCGGCGCAAAACCAGACATCATTGCGAGCAGTGACCAAACGGTTTTTTCGTTGGCTAATTGTGCATACCTTAAAATAAATGTCGCAACGCCGTGCAAAGTTTCGTCGTTGGATTCTAATAATTTGGCGGTCCATGATGGACGAGGCTGGCCGTGTGGGGTACTAGCTATAGCCTCACTTATTTGAAAAATATGACTCGGATCCGCTTGCCACCAGTCTGCCGCTAAAACTTTTGGCCACAAAAAATCGGCATGTCGCGGTTGCTGATTGGCGTCGCTCAATATATTAATCAGGCGCAACGCGTTCAATAAGTTTGTCATAACTTCATCGTCAAGTATGTTCTCGCGTTTTTCGTATTTAATCGCGATGTTTTTGCGCGAAAAATACGTAGCTGTTGCGACTAAAATATTGTGGGTTGGCGCAATAATTGCAATATTGTTGCCCGTTTCACCGCCCCTTAACAAATTCTGAACTTCGTCCGCGACCCAGGCGAATTCAGATTCTGAATTGTCAAATAATTGACGCGCGATCTCTGCTCGTGGATTTAACAATTTTCCGTCAACCTTCGCCGCGTTCAATGGCTTGTTGGGATCAATGCGCATTTCATCATCAACGTCGGCGATGATATTTTTAGCAAATTCCAAAATCGCCGGCCCGGAACGGTAATTCTCGCTTAAAATTATTGGTTTTTTAACATGAAAAGTTTTAATAAAATCGGCGATATTACCGAACTCAGCACCTTGAAAAGTCATGATTCCTTGGTCATCGTCGCCAACAGCCATGACATTTGGCGCCTCATGAAAATCATTAAGCGTCAGGAGTTCCACGATACGCGCTTGCGTTAAATTCGTATCCTGATATTCATCGAGCAATATAAATTCATATTTTGAACGCAGAGTTTCTCTAATGTCGGCATTGTTTTTTAAGATTTCGATCGTATCTAAAATCATATCGTCAAAATTATAAAAGCCGAGTTCGTTCTTACGTGTGTCATAACGTTCATAAAATTCGGCGATTTCAGCTAATTGGCCATTTGAAAATCTTTTGGCAACGATCGTTTTGGCGTTGGATTTGTGGACCTCTTTATCAAAAGCAACGTCGCGAAAGGCATTAAAGCTAGCAAAATTCGTCGTCTCGGTATTGTAACCATTCACCGCGACGGTTAAGTCGCGCGTCAACTCTTCGCTCAAGGTTGGGACTTTATCGTGAACACGTTTTTCATCAATAGAATCAAACAACTCGTTCAACTCCGTGATCGCTTTTAACTTTTGAGCGATATCATCTTTGGCGGTTCGGCCCCAAAATAAATTCGTCTCAATTTCACCCAGTCCGTGATTAATTTGTGCCGCAACTCGTTCGTTTTGCGCTGAAATTTGGCGGATGTCATCTGGGCTCAGACCTTGATTCTTGAATTTTTTAACAGTTTTGGCAATGTCCTGGGCGTGTTTGGGGGCACCATTTTTGATCATTGAATTGCGCGGAAACGTGTCATAGATTTCGTTCGCCAAACTATTTTCACGCAATTCGTCAATCGTTCGCCAACCAACTTCGCGCGGTAGAAAATCAGCGAAATCATTCCGAATTTTATCGGCGAAACCGTGGTAGGTAAAAATATTAACTTGGCCGGCCGTGCGCGCTCCGACCATTGTTGAGAGCCGTGAACGTATGTTATCCGCGCCGTTATCAGTGAACGTCATCGCCAAAATGTTGCTCGGATTAGTATCAGTTTTACGCAAAATATTGGCGATGCGCATGCTCAGCAATTGAGTTTTACCCGTTCCCGGTCCCGCTAAAACCATTTGCGGATCATAAATCTGATCAACCGCTTGGCGCTGCGCATCGTTTAACTGTTTGTAATCCTTTTTAAAAACGTTTTCGTAATTCATCATCTTATTATACGCAAAAATATGTTAAAATAAAACTGTATGAACCCGATGATTGAGGAAGCCAGTTTTGAAAAGTTTTTGCACGCTAATTTCGGGCGCGAAATCAAAGTGAAAAACATGATTTTAAATCGCATTCCAGTTAGTCGTAGCGCCGCCGCCAGCGTTTTTTTAAATGAAAAAAACCAGCTATTTTGTTTTATCGCCTCGCGCAGCTCGTTCAATTTGGGTGACATTCGTAAAATATTACGGCGAATGAATTTGGTGCCGAGCGAATATCTACCACCAAAAAGCCAAGCGGATTATTTTGAGTCAATCGCGACGCGTAAATTTCGCGACGTTTATCCGGGACGCGGTAATATTCATGAACGCGATTTGGCTTATTATAAAACTTTGGTTCCCTATAATCCGGCGCTAGTTATGATTGCCGAAGTGCGCGATGGTATTATTAAACAATTTGATCCAGACTCGGTTAGTAGTTGGCGCGTGGCGATGCGGCTAACTTATCGACGTATTAAAACTATTTAATTTGTAACACAATCAGATTTTCTATATGTGGTGTTCGTGGAAAGAAATTAAACGGTCGCGCGAAAGTGATTTGATAATCAGACTTTTCGCTAAATTGCGTTTCGTCGTTGCCCAGAATTCGCGCCACATCGCGCGCCTGCGTAGTTGGACTGCAGGATAAATAAATAACAATCCGCGGTTTGGCAGCGCGAATTTTTTGACAAACTGCGGCGTCAAGACCGGCGCGTGGCGGATCCAAAATTAGCGTACTGTCATTCGTGATATATTCTAGGGCTTCCTCCGCTTTGGCGTGCATTGCGCGCACCGAATGGCATGTATCATCTACGATATTTTTTTGCAGTTCAGCAAACGCGTGATCGTCTGTTTCAACCAACGTCAAATTCCGATCTGCGGCGACGGATAGTCCAATCGTGCCGACGCCAGAATACATGTCCACCACATTTTTCGATGCGTCAAGCTGCTGCGCAATTTCGCGTAAGGCTAATTCATAAACCGGTAAATTAATTTGAAAAAATCCGTTAGGCGAATATGAATAAACATGTCCCAAAATTGTATCGACTAGGTTTTTCATAATTGGATGCGGTTGACGATTGACGAACAATACGGCTGAGACCTCGCCGTTTTGCGATGCTCGCACCATCAGCGACTGATATTTCCAGGCATCTTCACCGCGCGTGTTCAACTCGTCGATCATTTGTTGTGCCCGTCTAAAAATCTCCGGTCGCTCAATTGACGAGTGCAGAATCGGTATTTTACGATGTGAACCTCGTTGATGAAAAGCCAGGAAAACTTTACCACCCGTAACTTGCGCGTCATGGTCGATGTAATTACGAGTCAAATCGGCGTCCGAAAAAGTTGCTAAAAACGACTCGTTATTTGGCTGTTGCGCCTCGGCTAGGCTCATGAAATACAGCGCATATTCCATTTTGTTGCGATATCCAAATTCGTGATTGTCGGTGGCGATCGGCGCGATGTTAAGATCAATTTTTGCCTGCGCAAAACTTTCGCGTGTCAGCTGTTCTTTAATGTGCAATTCGTCATTCCAGTTTAAAATCTGCCAAGGGCTGGTCGCCAGATAACAATTATCGCGTGCTTCAATACGATTTGGTGCGGTTTTAATAACGTCAATTGCAAATCCCTCAGCGTAGGATTTTTTGTTTTTAGTGACGCGAATCTTAGCGGTTTCGCCAGGTAAAACACCCCACGCAAAAATTTTGCGGCCATCAATCAACTCACCTAAGGTCTGTCCACCCGGCGTGAATTTAGTAAAATGTACGATTTGATCTGCGATTTTTTTCACTCTATCTATTATATCAAATTCCCTAAGAATTTTTGGCGGTAGGATTTTTTATGAGACGAATTTCTAGCATAGAAAATTGATCCTTAACCATTATTATTTCGCGTCAACAACCAAACAGAACAAACCATGGTAGCGTTCTCACATAATGTTTTAATGTCATAGTATGGCAACGATGACTTATAGCGACTGGCAATAGTTGGCGTCGCCGTTGCCGACAAGTCCCACTTCTACCGCAGCGTTATCCGAGGTTGGTGTACGAGCGTCGCCAGGACAAACTCTGCCGGGAATTACATTGATATCTCGCGCGCTACCCATAGCTCTCCAAGTAGAAGTGCCTAGGTCAAAGACCTCAATATTGTATATTTGGGAGAGCTTGTTAGTATAGTTTGAGAAATTGTATTCCCGGTTACTACTTGAACCATCTGATTTATACCATCCACCAAGTGGGAATTGTCCCTGGTGGTCCATCTTATATGCTTCCAATGCGCTTATCACTCGCCCGACGTCCTGACGCCTGGCCTGGTTTTGTTGCGAATTCTGTAGTGCTGGCCAGGCGATAAACACTACCAGGAAAATAAGTCCGGCTATAGCTAAGACTAACGCTACCTCAATTATAGTGAAGCCGCTAGATCGTGGGGGGGGGTAATGTTTTTAGTTTAGGGAAACTAACTCGTCCGTGATTTCTTGCGATTTTCATCATGCGGTCATTTTAACATATGCATAATCAACACGCAAGCGGAATTTATAAAAATTAAATGTTATAATTAATCACGTTAAAGATATCTATTAAAAGGTTAAAAGGGAGATTTCAATGAAAATATTATTTATAGTTGGTTCGTTGCGCAAAGATTCGCTGAACGCCAAATTAGCGCATAATTTGGCGCGCATCATCGGCGAAGTTGACGCGGATAATAAGATCGAATACGCAGACGTTAACTTGCCGTTATTTAATTCCGATAACTATGACCACCCCGATCAATTGGTGATTGCGTTACGTGACCAAATCGAGGCGACGGATTTAGTATTCATCGTCAGTCCGGAATACAACCACAGCATTAGCGGCGTGCTCAAAAATGCACTGGATTGGACGAGTTGGTCGTCGCACAATTCCTGGGCCGGCAAAAAAGTCGTTATGGCTGGCGCTTCGCCCAGTTCACTCGGTACGGCGCTGGCTCAAGTAGATACGCGCAAAGTGCTAACTTTTATCAACGCGAATGTGTTTTTGCGGCCAGAATTTTATTTAAGTTTCGCCCCAAGAATGTTTGACGCTAACGGAGATTTAGTTGCGGACGAAGTCAATTTCGCAACTACATTTATCAAAGCGACACTTGATTTCGTCGCAAACAAATGATAGAATAGAAGCATGAGTGATATCGTTTTACGCGCAACACGCCTGGTCAAAGATTACGGCAAACGGGAAAATAAATTTCGAGCGTTAGATGATGTCAATCTAGCAGTTCCCAGTGGCGAATCGCTGGCTATTATTGGTAAATCTGGTTCAGGTAAATCAACCCTCATGCATTTATTGGCGCTACTTGACCAACCGACTAGCGGCTCAGTTAGCGTTGACGACCAGGATTTTGCGAAACTTAAAAAAAATTCACGCAAACTAAATCGATTGCGCAATAAAAAATTCGGTTTTGTGTTCCAGCAATTTTTTATGAATGAACGCGATACCGTGTTAAACAATGTGATTTTACCGTTGAAAATTGCCGGCGTATCATCACGTCGACGCAAAAAGTTGGCGCTTGCGGCGCTTAAAATTGTGGAGTTAGACGACAAAGCCAAAAACAAGGCCAATGATCTGTCCGGTGGCCAGAAACAGCGCGTTTGTATCGCGCGTGCCATTGTCAATAATCCTAGCATTATTTTCGCGGACGAACCGACCGGCAATCTCGATTCGGCGACCGGTGAGCGCGTTGAACGATTATTGTTTGGTTTTGCACGCGCCGGAAAAACACTGATTTTAGTGACGCACGATATTGATTTGGCCAAAAAATGCGACCGTGCCATTCATATCAAAGATGGAAAAATCGTCGGGGAGTTTTCACATGATGATCTAGCACAAGGAGTTGAATTATGAAATTTTGGGATATTATCAATACCGCTAACGCCAATTTGTTGCGCAACAAGAGCCGCTCACTTTTGACAATTTTGGCAATTGTCGTCGGATCGTTCACAATTATTTTAACCACCGGCATCAATCAGGGCGTTAATAATTACATTGATAAACAGATATCCAGCATCGGTGGCGAGGGCTATTTCGATCAAATTGTCAAAACGGCATCGGCTAACTCGATGTCGAGCATGGGTTTGGGTGGCATGAGCCAGAACGTTACGGAATATAATCCGAATAATGACTCGGCGGCAGCCTCGGTGATTACTAAGGCCGATTTATCAAAAATTGCCGCTGTTAAGGGCATCAAAAACGTGCAACCATTGCAGGCGTTGACAATTGATTATATTACCGCGCCCAGTGCGATGAAAAAATATGTGATCACGGCTGGCGTGATGCCATCAAGCACGATCCGCGTGGATTTAGCCAGCGGCCGAATGGTGAATTTGAATGGCGATCGCGCTGAAATTGTTTTACCGGATAAATACGTCAAGCCACTTGGTTTCACGAACAGCACTATTCTCGGTCAAAAAGTCGAATTGGCTGTCACTAATCAGGTGACAAATCAGAGCAGCATCGTTGAAGCAACTGTCATGGGCGTGGCTAATCCAACGGTTATCGGGTTTGGGCGCGCCTGGATTAATGCGGCGGCCGGTGACCAAATTTATGCAAAGATGACTGATGGACTACCCGCACAATACAGAGATCAGATTTACCTAGCCAGCGCGCAGTTGGATAAATCTTATTATGGCGTAACCAAAACAGACGATGTTAAAAGTCAGTTGAAAAAGTTAGGTTTTACCGCCACGACAGTCGATGACGAGGTCGGCATGCTCAAAACTTTATTTAACGCAATTACTGTCGTGCTGCTCATTTTTGGCGTAATAGCCCTGGTTGCAGCGTCGATCGGCATTATCAACACCCTGTTTATGTCAGTTCAGGAACGCACGCGCGAAATCGGTCTGATGAAGGCGATGGGTCTTAGCCGTGGCAAGATTTTTCTGATATTTAGCTTTGAGGCGGTGGCGCTCGGTTTTTGGGGCGCCGCAATCGGTATCGGATTGGCCTATCTGACGAAAGCCTGGGCTAATCCATGGGCAACGCATAATTTTCTGAGTGGTCTACCTGGTTTTACGCTGATAGAATTCAGCCCATTGGCGCTCGCGATCATCGTAATTATTATTATGACGATAGCCTTTTTAGCCGGCACGGTTCCAGCCTGGCGAGCCGCCCAAAAGGATCCGATCGAGTCATTGCGCTATGAGTAAGATCGTAAAATTATTTTAGTGCTACCGTTTTCGGTTTTGTCGTATGTTTGGCGTAACTTTTAATGATATTCCTATCATAGTATTTTAATGCGATATCAACTAGCGTGACCCAAGCGACGCTTACGCTCCAGCCGGCTATGATATCGCTCGGATAGTGAACGCCTAGATATAATCGCGATAAACCAATTAACGTGGTGCACAAAATTGCCACAATTGCAATCCACCAGCGATGACGCGTGCCCCAGAATAAGTAAATCGCCACCGCAGCAATCGCGGCACTCAGCATAGCGTGGCCGGACGGAAACGAATAGCCGCTCTCTGCCACGATCCAATGCCACAACTCTGGCCGTGGACGCATGAATAATAGTTTTAGAATTACATTAGCCACCATCGCGCCACCAATGCCAATTGCGATGAACGCTAGATTTTGATATTTTTTCTGTTTGAAAATAACATAGCAAGCCAGCAGAATCACTGCAATCAATGTGCCAAATTCATAGCCAGAATTACTGATAAACACGGCAACTGAGTCTAGCGTTGTAGAAGCGTGTTCATGAATAAAATAAAGCACCGGCGCGTCGATTTTCATATGCTCCTTTTCGACCACTTCCCAGGCTAATTTGAAAAAAATAATTAGCGGTAATCCTAGCGCCAAAAATAATCTCAGGGCGCGTTTGTGGCTAGCAAAAAAATTCTTAGTTTCATTTGTAGTTTTTAACATTCGACCATTATAGCACTAATGAATTAATTGTCCGCGCGTAATTACAATCTAACGATAAATTTGGCGCCGACGATTTTATCATGATTATGAATATTTTTTACGTTAATTTTAGCGTGAATCTTGTTAGCTAAAGTTTGAGCCAGTGATAAACCGAGGCCAAAACCGTCACCAGTGTGCGACTTTTCGGCGCGGTAAAATCGTTCGAAAATGCGGACACGGTCTGTTTCCGCTACGCCACTGCCCTGATCGGCCACGGAAATTTCGTGGGTGCGGCCAGTAACTGTTATAGTTGCATTTTTTGGTGAATATTTGACGGCATTATCGAGCAAAACATAGACAATTTCGGCCAATCTCTCGGGATCGGTGGTAATTTTAACTGGCTGAATGGCGCGTTTAATTGCTATGTGCTTTTGTTCGGCCGGGCCGGTGATGCGCGTCAAGGGTTCGCGTAACAATTCGAGCAAATCAACTTCGCGCCAGTTTGGCTGGCTATTCTCTTCACTATTCATCGCCAATAAATAATCGGCTAGGCGTCTTAATTTTTGAACCTCCGCCAGGTTGCTGGTTACTTTTTCGCGCAATTCCGATTTGGAAGGTTTAGGTTCACGCAACAGCACTTCATTTTCGGTTTGTATGACGGCTAGTGGCGTGCGCAACTCGTGGCTAGCGTTGGCAATAAAATCGGTTTGATCTCGCATGGCTTTTTCAATCGGCTGCAAAGTCCAGCGCGCCAAAACAAAACTGAGCCCTGCGCCAAAAAACAAAACTATCAAATTAACAATAATTAAACCCGCAACGATGCCGTCGGTGACTTCTCGGTCGTGGTGCTGAACAATCGGCTGAAAACTCATCTGCGTACCGTCGTTCAGCACAATCTGGTCCGGTTCATGGTCAAAAGGTTGTCGGACGCCAGTGATCGCCGCTAAACCAATCGCCACTGAAAAACATAACGAAATCACGAAAATTATCGCTGTGTAAAACAGCGTTAACTTAATTGTGGCGCGCGAAATCATCTTGAGATATTTATTGATCATCGACATAACCTTGCTAAATCATCTAGTTCCATCCAATTTATAACCAATGCCTCGCTTAGTTATAATTATTTTCTTTTCAAACGGACGGTCAATTTTTTTGCGTAAATAAGAAATATAAGCTTCAACGGTGTTTGGTAAAATATCGGCATCGTAATCCCAAACCTGGTTGACGATTTGGTCTTTGGTTAAAACGATGCCCGGATGACGCATCAGATAAGCTAGGATTTTGAACTCGGTTTCGGTTAAGTCGATGTTGCGACCGTTGCGTATACATTCATAGCTGGCAAAATTCAGCGATAAGTCGCCAACCGTCAACGTCTCCGGCTTTTGCTCAGCCGGACGCCGCGCCAAAGCTCGCAAACGCGCCAACAACTCGTCAAAGGCGAACGGTTTGCTCATGTAATCGTCGGCGCCAGCATTGAGTCCGTCAACCTTGTCGCGCGTTTGTCCTTTAGCGGTTAAAATTAAAATCGGCGTTTTAATATTAGCTTTGCGAACCTCCTTAGTTAGCGTGAGGCCGTCCATCCCAGGCATCATTCGGTCAAAAATCATTAGGTCATAGTCGCCATTATTAATCAACGTCAACGCCGAACAGCCATTGTCGCTGATTTCCACGTTATATTTTTCTTGTTTTAGACCGCGCGCTACAGCCGCCGCCAGGCGTGGCTCGTCTTCTACTAATAAAACTTTCACCAGAACCCTCCTTAATTGATTAGATTATTATCTCGCGACCGTATTATTACAAACAATTCTGAAAATCAACTGAGAAAAGCGTGGCTACCATCTTGTGTGATTTTATTGTTGAATAGCGTAAACCTCCACCCGTTGGTTCATTGTCGCTCGGCCGCGCGAATCTTTAGTTGTCCAATCGCCAGCGCAAGTAATCAAATTCAAACCATTACGACCGCTGACAATCGGTTTTAACATTTTATTCATGTCAACCTGGTTGAGAGAAGCGGTGTCGACTTCCTGAACGACGTAATTAATATTGCTGGCATCGCCGAGTTGAAGCGTAATCGTAGCACCTTTTTGTAGCCGCGCCAAATTATTGAAAACGCAGGTCATAGGGTAACCTTCGCAACTGTGACCGTCAATGAGTCCGGCCGCTGTCGTATTGTGATCATTAGGCAGCTTTGGAGTGGCGCAACGATTGGCGGCGATGGGATTAATCGTGCAATCATACCAACCGACATCGTAAATGTTTTTGGGAGCATCGAGTTGTTGTCCGCCGTTATGCGGCGGCAACGCGCCGAGCGATGACACGCGAGCATTGATTTGGAGCGATGGAATAATCAACAAACGCGGATGCGTGGCGGGGACTTTGTAATTATCAATCGCACTTGGCGTGATGGGTGTTGTCGAGATGCCATTATTATTAAAATTCGCTCCTTGTATTTTAATGATGTTTGATTGATTGAGCCGTGTATAAATCCAATAGCTAATTATAACCACGGCTAGTAATAGCAAAACCACAATCGCCAACCGCATCCAACATTTGGTTGCAGTGACAGTTCTGCGATGATTGACACGAGAAATTTTAAACCCTTGGCGCATGTTTATGCCACCCTATTTAAAATCATCATACGTTACCATTAGGGCACGCGAGTTTAATTGACGCAACGATTCCAGTGCCACTGACACCACGATAAGTAGTCCTGTGCCGCCGATAGACAAATTTTGCGCCGCCGAACCGAGTCCGATTTTGATAAAAATATATTCACAAATGAACGGTAAAATGGCGATCAAGCCCAGCGCCAACGATCCAAAGAGCGTTAATCGGTTGACCACTTTCTTGAGGTAGGACGCGGTCTGTTTGCCTGGCCGTACTCCACCAATAAATCCGCCCTGTTTTTGCAGGTTTTCGGAAATTTCATTAGCGTTAAATACAATGGAAGTGTAAAAATAAGTAAATGCCACGACCAAAATGAAGTACGCCACCGGATAAATAAATTGGTGCCAATCGCCACTGGCTGTAAATGTATTATTGCCTGAGCGCTGGAACCACAAGATCAGGTTTTGCCCGAGTCCGACATTCCAGTGTGTTGCCACCAACAATTGCCCCAAAAAGGCCGGCAATGCTAAAAATGCCACCGCAAAAATTACCGGAATCACACCGGCCGTGATCAATTTAATCGGCAAAATCGATGTCACGCCACCGTAGGCCGAATTTCCCCGCACCCGTTTAGCATAATTAATGGTGATAACCCGTTGACCTTCATTAATTTTAACGAGTAAATACAATACCATTAGACCAACTGCCATTAGCGCCAACGTCAGCCACGTTGCCGTGTTATTTAACAATGGAATTGTGAACCAGTTAAACAAATGAAACGGATCGGCCGAGGCGCCGGTCCCAGGCGTGAAAATAGCCGAGCCGAGCGAACCCAATGTTGTCGGCAGCTGCGAAATAATACCGGCAAAAATAAGCAAAGAAATACCGTTACCAATGCCTTTTTCGGTGATAATTTCACCGAGCCACATTAACATCATGGCGCCGGCCGTCATAGCCGATACGGCCACGACCCACTGCGTCATGTTCATGTCAAGCGTAGTAGTGGCACCGCTGAGGGCGGATTGACGCAGAATGAAAATATAGGCGATGCTTTGCAAGATTGCGAGCGGCAATGTCAAGATGCGCGTCCACTGATTGATGCGACGTCGACCGCTTTCGCCATCCTTGTTCATTTCCTCGAGCTGAGGTACGGCCTTGGTCAGCAACTGCGTGATGACGCTGGCGGTAATATAAGGAGACAAGCCGACCAGCATGATTGAAAAACTAGCCAGCGCTCCACCTGATAATAGATTCAAAAAACCGCCGAACGCATTGGACGACAACGCTTGGTCCATGATGGTTTTGAGCTCAGTCGGTCCCGCCATTGGCACTGGCACGTGCGACAAAAAGCGATAAACGATAATAATGCCGAGCACCGCTAATACGCGTCGGCGCATGTCGGAATTTCGTAGCGATTTAAAAATATTTCTCCAGTTCATAGCCCTCTCTTTCTAAGATATGGCACTATTTTAACAAAGTTTCAGCAAAAAGCCAAACGTCGACGTTAACTTGCGACAAACATGTCGTTGCGCTAAAATGTAAAGGTATGAAAGGATCAAAATGAAGAATGTGCGCACCCGTTTTGCGCCATCGCCGACCGGTTACATTCACGTTGGTAATGTGCGTAGCGCGCTCTATCCGTATCTTTTGGCGCGACAAGCTTACGCACGTGACGATCACGAAGCGCGGTTTATTTTACGCATCGAGGATACTGATCAAACGCGTTTCGTTGATGGTGCCGAGGAGTTGATTATTGACACGTTAAAATGGCTCGGGGTATCGTGGGACGAGGGCCCGGCGGCGGATTCGTATTTGTCTAAAAACGCGCCCGTGCAGATTCGTCAAAATTCGGTTGGCCAAGAGGTGCGCGAGATTGGCCCTTACGGGCCATATCATCAGACGTCACGTCGTGAAATTTATTATAAATATGCCCAAAAACTGATCGACGACGGTTTCGCCTACGCTGACTCGACGTCGGCGGACGATACTACGAGCTATCGCGCTGAATGCGAAAAAAACGGCCAGCCATTTTTGTTTCGTAATATTCGGCCGGATAATCCGGCCAAATGGACGCCGGGTACCAGCGAAAATCCAACCTTACCGTTACGATTTAAGGTTCGTGAGCTGAAAAAATATCACTGGCACGATGAAGTTTTTGGCGATCTCAGCGCCGGCGCGGAAGTGTTGGACGACTTTATTTTGATCAAGAGTGACGGTTTGCCGACCTACAATTTCGCGCACATTGTTGATGATAACGAAATGAAAATCAGTCACGTTATTCGCGGCCAGGAATACATTTCGTCGATGCCGCGCTATCTGGCGTTATACGACGCCTTGGACATAGATTGGCCAATTTTTGCTCATTTGCCGCATATTTTGGGGCCTGACGGTAAGAAAAAACTTGGCAAACGCGACGGCGCGAAATCGGTTTCGGAATATCGAACGGATGGCATCTTGCCAGAGGCTATGTTGAACTTTTTGGCATTATTGGGTTGGAATCCGGGAAACGGATCAGAGCAAGAAATTTTTACGTTGAATGATTTGGTCGAACAATTTGATTTATCTCATGTTCAAAAATCCGGTGCCCGTTTTGATGAACGACATTTGGTTTGGCTGAATGGTGCCTGGATTCGCAACTTGGCGGCGGAAAATTTTGTTAAATTATCAAATTACGCCACCGAATTCTGGGGTGACAACGCTAAAAGTGCGACACCCGAACTGCGTGAAAAAGTTTTACGCGTAGTGGCGGATCGTTTGAAAACGTTATGCGATTTGCCCGTATTGAGTGAATATTTTTTTGCGCGACCGACGCCGGATTGGACGATGGTTGACAACAATAAACAGCTCAGAAAAGTTGAGCGCGCCACGCTGGTAAAACTCCTTAAAACCACCAAAACTCGTCTAAACGAATTGAGTGAACGGGATTTTCAGGATAAAAATAAAGTTCAGAGCGCCTTGAATGAGTTGCTTGAATCAACCGGCCAAAAACCGGCGGTGCTATTTTCAATGATTCGTTTTGCCCTGACCTGGGCACCGTTTTCGCCAGGATTACCGGAGACAATGATGACGCTGGCTAAAGATGAAACGTTAAATCGTCTCGATGCGGCGATTAAACAATCCTAAAATTGACGCGACAACCAATCATAAAATCATCGCGTAGTTGCTGTGACCATGCAATGATTGGTGGCGCGCTTTTTTCGTCCTACAAATAATAGCGTTTTAATATCGCACGGGCAAACTCGTTTCATCGGTGGTTTGCCAATTCTGGTTGCCGGCGCTATCTTGTTGCGAAGTGAAGGCTGGCACCAAGTATAGATTCGGCGTGTAGCGGATGCATTCAGCCGGAGAGGCATAGTCCATGTTGACGCCGCCACGACAAGCATCTTGCCCTTGTTCTGTCGCTAACTCCGCGCCATAAGTACGACGCAAACGCGGCGTAGTATTGGTTGAAATTGCTCCGTTAACAACTAATTGGTTACCGCACGCACCATTTTCTCTATAACTAGGATCTGCACCCACACCCGATCCCGCAGGGCCATTAGCACAATCGTTGACCGTGCCAGTTTGCGACACTAGGTTGGCATCAATACGGGCGACGTTGGAATTGATATTAATATTACCTGTGGCATAAATAGTAAATTGCGGGATGTTGGAAAGCGATCCATAGGCTTTGGAACCAGGTGAAAGTCCATACTCTAGATTAATGTTGTCTGCTATGGTCACGTCGCCATTCACGTAGATTATATAGTTGCCATGCATCTGGTCAGTGTAAGTGCGAGTGCCAAACATACCGGAACAGCCAGTGCTACCACCTGCAATCTGAAGTCCCCCACTGTATCGATAGACGCCCGGTACCTGGAGATAGCCTAGATCGGCGTGCGGCGTTACGCAACCCGAGCTTGACCATAGGGGCCCGCCGTTGCTATCCCAACTTTGGGGCGAGGCTCCAGCGAAAATGTCGCTGCTATTACTGTTCGAACCGATGACCATTGGCAAATTTCGTTTAAACGGATTGCCAAAATTCCCTGGCGAGCCAAACGCTCTCGAGCAGTTGCTACCCCCACTGTTACCAACGTTGGCGAAACGTAACGTGCACGAATTATTGTCGCCGTTATCAACATATCCCGCCGAACCGAAATTATTGATGTTGCCGTTGGCCAGGAGACCATATTGCGACCAGGATCCGTTGGTTGCGACGTGCGAACCGCTAGCGCCTGTAAAGTTCCTATTAGCCCGACTATCCGCGCCGTCGACCTGAATCGATGGTGATTTGGCACTTTCAGCACAAGATGACGTGTTACTTACGCTGGATATTACGTTGTCTGAGTCGGTTTCCACTACGGACGTACTAGACGGTCCTGATGCACCGTCGTTAACTATCAGGCGATATGCCAATACATTGCCAGCCACAGATTGAACCGGCAAATTAAGCGTAATCGTGATCTTATCCATAGGTTGAAAAACCATTGGCGAGGAGACCGCAGTGCCGCCACGGGTTGCCGTCACAGCTACTGGGTTTCCGGCTCCGTCTATTACCTTCCAGGAAACTGGCCTGGAATTTGTAGCGGCGTGGCCAGCAACCGGAGTACTTGCACTCAATGTCCAACTCAGCGATGAATTTGTTCCGACCGTCACGTGGTTATCATCACAGCTTGATTGTCCGGATGTATTGGTAGTTAGCGTGCCCGTTCCGGTGGTTTTGATTTGATAATTATACGGAACATGGAAGCCGGCACGGGCAGTTAAACCGGTGTATCCCGAATCAGCCCAATGCGGATCCCAGTGGAATGAGGAATACTCATCAATATTTTTGCCTCCCCAAGCTGGGATAATCTGAAATGAATCCGACCAAGACGTGCTAGCCCCTGCTCCTAATTGACCATATTTTCGGGTAAAGTTCGATACGCGCGAACCGCCACTAGGATACCAATCAGTTTTATAGAAACCGGTTCTAAAATCATAGGCCGTTGGATATCGCGTGTCCCAATTCGTCGTCAGGTAGTCCCACTGGACGTTATCACCAGGATAAGCGTTCACCCATTCATCCGATCCGCTTCTTGTGCCATTGCTATCCACCGATTTGGTGCTGGTTTTTGCGTTCGATGTCTTATTCGTGGCTGTAACTTGAGTGGAAATACGATTATTCCCGCCGTAGGTGGCGTAATTAATCAGGACACAAGCTTTGTAATTATCTGGATTCGCCCAATTCCCGTTGCTGTCAGTCCATCCCCAACGTAAGCGATTACAAAGCGTCTTACCGGCATCACTATTGCTGATACCATAGCTGAACCCAGTCGGTCCCGAATTTGCGTCTGGCGGATAGACGCCGATCCCGCTACCTGCATTAGTGCCAGTGTCGTCGACTATCCCTGAAGCGATATCACCCGACCAATCTCCAGATTTATCCGTCCACCATTGGAACCAATTTTCACGGTGATTTGGAAAAGCCGCACTTGTCCAAATTTGGCTGGACCAAACCGCAGTCTGACCAGGGCTAAAGACCATAGTGTTGCCGTTGGCCGGATTACCTTGACGATCCAAATACGACCAGTTGCGACCTCCAATGTAATGGTTATCAACATGCATGTTGCCAGCGGATGACCATGCATTGGAACCAACGGAGTTACAAAACCAAGCCAAACCTTGATTTGATTGATCTGTCTGACCCCAGCTTGGAGCTGGCGGACTCTCGTCAATTTTGCCAGCCGCGAATGGCCACGGTACAGGTGGAATACCCGGATGTACGCTCATAACATAAGCGTATGTAATAGCGTTAGATCCTTCAGCTCGACACGAATTCTCTGCCTCTGCCAGATTAGCATTATACGCGGTTGTTCCAACTCCCTTTAGCGTATAGCCGAAGCATGTTTGCCACATTTGCCAACAGGAATTACTACCTTTATTTGGACTATCAGGTGACGCAATACAATCATTAGACGTTCGCCCAGTAGTTTTATCGACGTACCAACAAATATTATTGTCTCCAGCTGGGTTGGGGTTATTGACTAGCAGATAGGGACGGTCTATATAAAAAGTTGATACGCCATAACCGGCGCTAGTATCACACCAGTCATAACATGTCATAGTGGTTCCACCGCTACCGGATGCCCCATACACTTTAGTGTCGCCGCCAGCACTCAATGCAACAAGCACCGTCACAACTGCGACGCTGATCACGACCGCGACCATAGTCCGTGATCGACCAGAGCTTAGTAATTGTATAATTCGCGTCACTGTCGCGCTCGCGCGTAACATCACTTTATGTCGCACACTTCCATTATTGTGTTTTCGCCCATCGTTTCGTTGCTGCCAATTACGCTTCATTGTCACCTCGTTTATTGTAATTATTCATCATCCACACGCCCTCTCTTGTTCTTCTATGATTCTATCACGTTTATGCCATTTCGTGCAACTATCTTTTTTCGTCGGTGGAAATTGCTTTAATGGCACGAATTTCGCCGAATTCCAAATCCCCTAACATGTATTCGCCGAATTCGATACGATGCAATCGTTCCACATTGTAGCCGAGCGCTGAGAAGGTTCGCCGAATCTGACGATTGCGCCCTTCGCTCATCTGGACGCGCCAGATTTCGCGCGCGCCGAAATCCACTTTTTGCGCAGTTTTGAGTGCCGAGAAATCATGATCGGACAGCTCTGAGCGTTGATCAATTAGGACGAGCTGCAGCCGCGATGGTCCGTCCGGTAATTCCACACCTCGCTCCGCAATCAGTCGTTGCTGGTCTGGCGTCAAACCTTTATCGAGTCGCACCAAATAAGTTTTGCTTTTGGCGAATTTGGGATGCGTCAACCGAAATGCCAAATCACCGTCATCATTTAATAAGATCAACCCCGACGAATCACGATCGAGCCGCCCAATCGTTTTGAGACGAGCGTATTGATCCGGCAATAATTCATACAGCGTGTGTGCATGTTGCGCTTGAGCACGACGCGAACTGACATAGCCGCGCGGTTTATTCATCATGATCAGAGTATGCTGTAGCGGCAAATGCAAAATTTGATTATCCAACCGCACGACATCAACGTCGTCATCACGTAGCCGTAATCCCAGACGTGCCGGCTGATCGTTAACAGACACACGACCGCGCGCGATTAAATCATCGGCTTCACGTCGCGACAAACCGGTAGCGCCGGCAATAAATTTGTTTAATCGCATGACGAATTAATTCTCATTAAATTTAAGCGTAGTGTTTGACGAAGCAGTCGGCAGCTGAGCGTTAGCGTCATCCAGTTGGGACTGAACGGACACTTCGTCCAGAGGCGCGTCAGCGCTCGGTGACATGGATGATGGAGCTTGAGCTTGCGTCGGATTTGATGAGCTGAGGCCCAAATTAGCGGCCGCATCTTGGTCTAACAAGTCGTTAATATCGACTTGCGGATGCAAAGTTTCGGTTGGTGTGGGAGGTTGAATTACACGACCCATACCACCTAAACCATTGAGAACGTGTGGCTCTGTGGTGGCTAATTGCTCGTTGGCAGCCGATGTGTCCTGATCATCATCTGGGGCGGGTTGAGTTAAACTCGGATTTTGCCCAACAAAAGCCGATTGCGTAGCTGTTGGTTGTGGCTGCGACTGTGGCATTGATGTCGACGGCTGTTGAGAACTGGGCGCTGGTCGAAAAACCGGTTGCGCCGACGCGCTCAGAGACGACGATGTCGGCGCGGTCGACGCTAAACGCGCCACCGGATCAATAGGCGTAAATGGTGACGCTGTGATGTTCGGAGTTTCGGGAGCAGCCTGAGTGATGGCAGCGGAATTGATCGGATTAATGACGGTCGGTACGTCCATCGGCGTTGATGGAATATTGGACGTTTTACCAGTCGGCACAAAAACATTGGCCGGAGCCGCCACGACGGCGGCAGGAATCGAATCCGGTACCGAGTTCGGGATTGGATCCGTCGGTGGCATCACCGTTGGAGTCATACCTGACGACGTTTCTACTGGTGATACCGCTTTGCTTGGACGATCGGCTAACACGCTATGGATTACGTTAATGAGATCCTCGATGCCGACCTGGCTCTTGACCAGATAACGATCGGCGCCGAGCCCTTCACCGCGTTGTCGCTGCGTGTCGGACGATAGCGCCGTCATAATAATAACCTTAATGTTTTTCGTTTTGTCGTTACTCTTCAGAAGGTCGAGCATTTCAAAACCGCTGATTTTTGGCATCATGGCGTCACTGACAATTAAATCCGGCGCGTTGGCTACCGCCTGCGCTAACCCTTCTTCGCCATCGGACGCTTCAACAACCTGATAACCTTCGGCTTGCATGCGTAAGCCATAGATTTCGCGTAATGACTTATCGTCTTCTACCAACAGAATTGTACTCATGCTCGCCCGTCCCTTTCATTATTTATGATTTAACCAATCATAGCACCCATGCTTATTTTATGCAACCAACGATCATTGGTGGGTGGCCGCCGTTTTATTTCGTTGATTAATAATTCGAGCCTTTTGAATAGCTTCGTCACGCGTCAAATTATCGAATTCCACCCAAAAAGTTGAACCGCGACCGTAATGACTCTCTACCCCAACTTCTCCACCCATATTGTTCGCCAGTTTCTTGATCAAATATAATCCTAGCCCAGTGCCACCGATTTCGCGTGTGTCCGAATTATCGACGCGGTAAAACTTCTGAAACAGATGCGGCAAATCCTCTGGCGGGATGCCGATACCAGTGTCACGCACCTCAAAGCGCACCCGGCCCGCATCATCTCGCACCCCAACCGTCACACCACCCATTTTGGTATACTTAAGAGCGTTTTCCACTAAATTACCCAAAATTTCCTTGAGCTGATCGTAATCAACATAGATGACGTAAAGTGGCACGATTACTCTGTCACCATGATCGACGCTGATACCGTCGTTCTGATCGTAAGTTAGGCGCAGCGACTTGCGTGCAGCCATCGGTTGAAACTCTTGCACCACTTGTTTAGCTGCATCGCCGGCGTTTACTAAAATCATGTTAGTGAGCGTACGATGATCATCCGCCTTGGTCACGTCCAACAAATCCTGGAACAAACGACCCAGATGTTGTGCCGCCTCATGAGCCTTTTTCGCGTAGCCTAAACCGCGCGCATCGACCGTTGATGTCGTCGGATTAAGTAGCATCGCCAGGTATCCTTCAATAATTGCTACCGGTGTGCGCATCTCGTGACTGGCGGTGGAAATGAATTCGGTTTGTTGATTTTGGTCGGCGCGTTCCGCTGTCACATCACGAAACGTGATTACTAGATTACTCATCTGAACAACGTCTTGCTTGCTTAACTTATCGCGCACGGATTTTAACAACGGCATCGCGCTCATGGAAATTAAAAGCTGGTTGCCAGACCTGGTTTCGAGATAACAATCATTGTTGGAGGCTGGCGCCTGGGAGCGTTGCGATTCGATAATCGGATTGGCCGCATCCGCTAGTGGGTGCTTCGTTTTATCAAACAACTTAAAAACCGTTCTGTAATCCAAATTAATTACCTCATCCGTTTTCCAACCAGTCAGCGTCGCCGCGCCCGAATTAAACAAGGAAATAATCCCTTTATCGTCCGTCACGACTACGCCTTCGCTAATTTCATGAATAACGGCGTCAGCTAAATCACCGCGCTCAGTCGACAGCTGCGACGTTCGCGCGTTATATGCTTTTTTGTTCACCAAATGATCTAAAAATCCCACCAAATATCCTTTACCATAGACATTTTAACAGAATCAGCCCAAAATAAAAAGTGCCAAATTGCACCGAACTGGTGATTTCGCTGGTAAAGTATGAAAACAACTGATCCACGCCTGATGATATCGTGCAGTCGCGTACATTACAATAAAAAACACACGTAAAAAATCAAACCAAACCAATGCCATCCAATGTCGCCACAATTAAGCCGTTGCGATGCTAATTCTCTACCGGTTTTGTCGCGGCTGAACTGATATTTTTCGATAAATTCTTTAGACGCATCTAATTCAACGGCAAATGATTTGACAAAATTCTGGTGATCCGACCGGGAATCGAACCCGGATTGTCAGGATGAGAACCTGATGTCCTAACCGTTAGACGATCGAACCATAACGGATATATTTTATCAAATTAGCCTTCAATCGCCAAATCACCGGTTTATGATTCGGTGAAACCGTGATTATTGATGCGCGGTTCGTTGTCGCGAATTAGTTCAACGTTGTTACCGCTAGCGATTTTATCTGCGACGCTCGCAAAAATCGGCAAGCTAAACGTAAAGATCGACCCTTTATCCTCGACCGATTCCACCGAGATATGACCGCCGTGACTCTCGACGATGGCGCGCGAAATATAGAGGCCGAGACCGGTGCCACCAACCACACTGGAGCTCTTGTGCGATCTGTAAAATTTGTCAAACAAATGCTCCGCTACATTGCCCGGAATACCGATGCCCTGA
This sequence comes from Candidatus Nanoperiomorbaceae bacterium, assembly GCA_049297855.1. GTDB lineage: Bacteria > Patescibacteriota > Saccharimonadia > Saccharimonadales > Saccharimonadaceae > CAXYVX01. Next base: position 15,332 of record JBAQVB010000006.1, on the reverse strand, counting down.
TCGGCCACTGCAATATCAACGAAATCGCCCGCTGTTTTGGCCGAAACTTCTACCAATCCGCCGTCATGTGAATATTTAACAGCATTATCTATCAGATTAGACACGACTTCGGAAATCGACGAACGGTCGGCTGCGACCGTCGGCAGATCATTTGGGATATTGAAAATAAGTTTTCGCCCAACCGTGCGGGCGCGTAATTCCATGTCAGAGCGGATATCGCTGATGATAGTATCAACGCTAACTTCTTTGAGTTCAAGTTGCAAATGACGATGATCGAAATGGCTAACGTTCAAAACATTTGAAACGTAACTCGATAAGCGGTGAGCGCTGACATTCAGTGAATCCATGATTTTTTGCTGTTGGTCGGTTAAGTGTGGCAACTGATCGCCCAAAATCTCCAGATAACCGCGAATCAGCGTGATCGGACTGCGCAACTCGTGCGCCGCCAGGGCAACAAAATCCATCCCGGTTTCATCATCACGATAGCTATCGGTTTGATCAATCGTGACAATAACGGTTTCCGCATCACCTGGCGCGTCGCGGTCATAACTGGCTATCACATCGTAAATCCGACGATCGCTATCCGCTTCGTCATTTTTTCGGGGATGATTCTGAACGCGTAGCCAGGATTTTTGTCGTGAAATCGCGTTCTGTTTTGCGGCAATCAAAAACGATGACAAGGTTTCTTCGAAACCCGTAAAATCAAGTTCTATCTCACCCTGCACTAGTGGCGCCAGCGCATTGGCGAACACCAAGACGCCATTCGCGTTCAACGCAATCAGCCCGATTGGCAAACGGTTGAGAAAATTTAAAGAGGTTTTATCGAATATGCCAGAATTTAGCTGCGCTTTTACGGTTGCTCTGGTGGTTGACCCGGCCAAAGCGTGTTTTACACTGTCGGTAAAAGGCGACATGCCAAAATCATGAAACACGGCTTCGTTGAGGTTTAAGGGCTCTGTGTTGTCATCCAATTTGTGATCAATGAGTCGACTAACAATTTTGAGCGGTCGCATCGTAAAACCGATCAGCAAAAAACCACCGACGAGCTCAATCACAGTGGCGACACCCGCTATTATTAACATAATTTCCCACGTCGGCTGTTTAGTAATTAACGTCACAAATAGTGCCAGTAGAATACCGATGGTAAAAATTTGCAAAAGAATGGCCAAAATAATAATTTGGCGATGAAACTTAACATAAAAATCACGTAAGCGAAATAAAACCGGCTCATTAGGATCCATGCGCTTAACGTCTCGATCGTGGTCATCCATGTAACTCATTCTACCACAAGCGTGAATTATTCACCAGCAACGGATGGTCATAGTTATCCACCGTCACGACAAAAAACCACCGGCAATGCGTCGATGGCTGGTGGCGAACGAGCGCGAACGGCTACGATTAGTCGGTTGCGGTGTTAGTTTCAGCTTCAGTCGTCGCTGACGCCTTCGGTAAAGGCACCGCAGTTTTCGTGAATTCACCACCATTTTTCGTAATGGCGGCCACCACGGAAGCGCTAGCACCGGATACGTTCAATTTACCGGCAAAAGTTGTTGGATCGCCTGATTTTGCAGCGATGACTTTAACGGTTTGATGTGGCGTGGCTATCAATCCAGCCTCGAACAGCGACTGATTACTCACGGATTGTTTCGCAAATCGGTTTAAGGCGTCGGCATAGACCACTTGAGCGGGTGCGCGTTTACTCTTGAAGCCACGTAATTTTGGCAAATTAGCCACATAGCTAGCTCCGCTACGGCCGGTGTTACCCGTGAAAGTTAGGCGCAATTTGTGTCCCGTGCGGGCGTTTTGGCCCTTGGTACCACGACCGGCGGTTTTACCGTAGCCACTCGAGATGCCGCGACCGACGCGCTTGCGATCAGTTTTTGCGACGACTTTTAATTCGTTGTATTTCATTATTTATCTCCTTTCGTGCCTTTCGTGGCGGGAGCAGCGGCCTCTTTGGTGGTCACCCAATGGTCGCGCGGTTGCAGTGTGCGCAAAGCGTCAATCGTCGCGTAGGCGATGTTAACTTTGTTAGCCGAGCCGAGTGATTTACTGATGATATTAGTGATGCCGGTGACGCCCAAAATTGAGCGCACCACGCCACCCGCAATCAGACCCGTGCCCGGTGCCGCCGGTTTCAGCAGCACGTGCGCACCACCGTGTTTGATTTCAACTTCGTGCGGAATGGTCGCGCCCTTGGTGTTCATCGGGAACGTGATCAAATATTTTTTAGCCTTAGTTGTGGCTTTTTCGATCGCCGATTGGACGTCATTGCCTTTCGCCACACCGACGCCAACGCGGTTCTTTCTATCACCAACCACGACCAACGCCTTAAAACGCAGGCGCCGGCCACCGGCCACCGTGCGTGATACGCGATCAATGGAAATTGTCTGATCCTCGAAAGTTTTGTCAACCGGTTTGTTGTCTCGCCGACCACGTCCACGACCGTCACGACGATTACCGCGACCACGATCATTGCGTCGACCACCCGTAAAATTATCCGAGGAAAAATTCTTGGCGCGACTGAATTTATTAGTCGCCGCTTCACCATTACGATTGGCTTGCGCCACCGCCGCGGTCTCAACCGGCTTTGTTGTCTTCGTATTTTCTTCTGCCATAATTAAAACTCCAATCCTCCTTTACGCGCGGCTTCAGCCAAAGCATGTAAGCGTTTGGCGTAGGCGCGGCCGTTTCGATCAAAAACGACTTTGCTGATTTTGGCTTTTTTAGCCACGGTGGCGATTTGCGCGCCAATTTGAGCGGCTTTATCGGATAACGAGCCGTCAATTTTCTGGCCAACCGTGGTGGCCGCCGCCAGGGTTTGTCCCGCGACGTCATCGATTAACTGCGCCGATACGTTGGCGTTGGAAATGGTGACCGTTAGGCGTGGCCGCTCAGCGGTTCCGCCAATTTTGGCACGTACGCGATTTTTGCGCAACTGTAAATTACTCAAATTAGCCATTATTTACCTGTCTTTCCCGCCTTACGAAGAATCGTTTCGTCGGCGTATTTAATGCCTTTTCCTTTGTAGGGTTCCGGCGCTTTGAGCGCGCGAATTTCCGCCGCAACTTGGCCAACCTGTTGTTTACTGGCGCCGCTAACCGTGATCCACATGTGACCTTTGGTATCAACGTCTAGGTTAACACCGTCGGGCGCTTTGTAATCAACCGGATGACTAAACCCGAGCGCCATTTCGATTTCCTGCGGACCTTTGCTCTGGAGTCGAAAACCGACACCATTAATTTCGAGCTTTTTCGCGAAACCTTGACTCACGCCAATCACCATATTTTGGATCAGCGCGCGCATCAGGCCGTGACGGCTGTTGGCGATCTTGCTGTTGTCGATGGCCGTTAATTGAACTTCCGATCCATCAACCTTAACTTTAACTTCTGGCAAAGTGAATTGTTTCAATTCGCCTTTTGGCCCTTTGACTGTGATGAAATCATCATCAACCGTGATTGTCACACCAGCCGGAATTACGACCGGTAGTTTTCCGATTCTTGACATTTCGTCCTTTCCTTTTATGCGCGTAAAATAAGAGATATATCTCTGTTCTATTGTGAAAATAGAGTCGCAAAGTTTATATTTAACCTTACTCGCTTGATATTTACTGATTTATTGTAGCATACGTGAAACAGAAAAGCAAATAACCATATTGATCGCCAATCGTTGCCATAACACAATGAGATAGCATAGTAAATTCAATAAAACTCGCCGAAAAAACCATAGACGCTTGACACGCTATCTCGCTTGTGATTAACTGGACGGCACGAAAAAGTATGAAAAAGAAGGAGAAAAACATGATCCAGCAAGAGAGAGAGGGAGAGAGAGGATCTGGACGTTCAACTGTAACTTAAGGTTCAAATTCAGGTTTTACGATAATTGAAGTTGCGTTGGTTTTAGCGATTGCTGGTTTAATATTTTTGGTTGTTTTCATTGCGTGGCCAGCGTTACAAAATTCGCAAAAGGATACGGCAGTTAGGCAAAATGTCGGCAAAGTCGTGAGTGCCATTGAGTCATATAAAGTAGACAATCAAGGGAGCATAAGCGGCTATGCTGTTCGGTCTAGCCCCCCACTGGATAGCTAACACAACCGCGAGTGCCCGTTCCAATGATGGTAATTTGGGAGCCTATATAGGTCAATTATCTACCCCTACAGATCAAGTATACATATATAATGTTGGTAGTGGTGGCATGAGCTATGATCTAAACTCAACGCATATCCATATTTATCAAGATTATAGTTGCGCCCCATCCGGTAGCATGAATCTAGTATATACGCCCGGTATTAACGCCGTTTCGGGCAAATTATCTAGCGGGGCTATCTTTTGCCAAAATGCTAGTTAAATTAATACTATCGTGAAGCGCGTCTGCACTTTAATGAGCATTTGCGTCAATTTACAGTTTAATCACATTCACTACATTGCGAAAACGGTTTCATTACGCATTCTACCCGCAAATCGCCAAATTTTCCGCGCCGACGTGTTGCTCAAACTCTTCGTCGTGCGACACTAATAAAATGCCGCCACGATAACGCGATAATACGTTGCGTTATTAGTCATCGCGTTCATTGTGAGCCACCCGTCGGCCGATCGATTTGTGAATTTCCACCACTGTTAACATGACGATCGCGCCGATCAAACAGGCAATCCAGGCGTCCGCATGCACCGCTGTGACTTGCATGACGCGACTGAGTGGCGTGATCAACATGATAGTTTGTAAAATGAACGTTCCAATGAACGCCAACATGAACGCGGTGTTTTTATGTGTAAATAATTTGGCGAACGATTCCTCGCCACGTAAAACGAACGCATCGACCCATTGAATTGCGATTAGCGTCAAAAAGGCCGCACCGCGCGCCACCTCTACACCATGCCAGCGCCAAAATATGACATAGACTCCGAGCGTGATGACAGCCATCGCGACCGCCACCACGATCACGCGCGACAACAGATAGCCGGTCAATAGCGGCGCATTGGTTTTATTGGGCGGCTGACGCATGATGTCCGGCGCTCCGGCCTCGAGACCAAGTGGCAACGTCATAAACGTGTCGGTCGCCAGATTGATCCATAGAATTTGTACCGCCAGCAGCGGCAACGGTAACCCAAGTATTAGCGCGCCCAGCGTCGTCAAAACTTCGCCAGCGTTGGTCGCAATCAAATAAACCATCATGCGCCGGATGTTCGAGAAAATAATGCGACCTTCACGCACGGCGGACACGATCGATTTGAAATTATTATCGAGCAGCACCATGTCGGCAGCATCCTTAGCGATCGCGGCGCCCGATCCCATCGCCACGCCGACGTTGGCCCGGGTTAGTGCTGGCACGTCGTTAACACCGTCACCGGTCATCGCGGTGACATTTCCTTTATTTAATTCAGTGACGATGCTGTATTTCGTTTCCGGCAGGACACGCGCAAACACTTTAGCGGCCTCAACGCGTTCGGAAAATTCCGAAGTATCTGCCGAATTCAGCTGATGCGCATCAACGGCTTCGTTTTCCGAATCGGCAATGCCGGCCTGGCGAGCGATGCTGACGGCCGTTTCCAGATGGTCACCGGTGATCATGCGTACTTCGATGCCGGCACGCTGAGCATCCAAAACGGCGTGATCAACACCTACGCGTAAATTATCGGCGATGGCGGCAAAACCGATGAAAACCGCTTTTTCATTGCGCGGAAAACGACTAAAGTCATCAAAACTATGCTCTAGCGACATTTTAGCAAACGCGATTACGCGGTAACCTTCGCGCGCAAAAGTATGCAATTTCGCGTCAGCCAAACGCTTAATTTCTGGCGAAACTCGGCAACTGGATAGAATTTTTTCTGGTGCACCTTTAATGCATAATTCCAAATTTTGCCGACAGCGCCAAATATTACCGCTCATGGCGAATTCGTAATCAAACGGCAAATTTTCCACCAAATCATTATCGGTCGTAGCGCCAGCCTGAGCGGGCTGCTCGTTAATATAATTTTCCAGCGCGCCGTCCAATGGATCGGCGTTTTGTCCCGCCACTCGATTTAAACTGCGCCGCACCACCGAAAGAAAACTCGATAATCGCAGATTCGGCGCCCAAACCATTTGGACGCGTAATTTATTTTCCGTCAAAGTGCCGGTCTTGTCGGTGGCAATAGTCGTTACGAGGCCGAGATTCTCAATTGCCCGCATGCTTCGCACCAAGGCTTTTTTCTTAGCCATTCGGCGCATACCAAACACCGCCACCACTGTGATCGCGACCGGCAAACTCTCCGGAACGGCCGACACCGCCATGGCTAAAACGAATTTCAAGGCGTCGACTAAATTCACGCCACGCGCCAACTCAATCAGAAAGGCTATGGCCACCACGCCGAACACCGCGATAATCACGTAACGCATCATTTTGTCAACTTTTCGTTGTAGAGAACTTTTATTGTCGGACGAAGGTTGCGCCAATTTGGCAATGCTACCAAATTCGGTCTGGTTGCCGGTCGCTACCACGACTGCAACTCCCGAACCCGTCGCCACAAAGCTACCGGAAAACAGCATGTTGGTTTGTTCATAGATTTCCTTGTCGTCGTGCGCGGAGAATGTGTCGTCGGATTTGTGAACCACCAAACTCTCACCGGTCAAAACTGATTCATCGACCTGCAAGTTATCATCCTCGATAACGCGCGCATCGGCCGGAATCTTTTGACCTTCATGCATGACAATAACGTCGCCGACCACTAATTTTTCCGGATCCACGTCCGTCACACTACCATCGCGCAAAACTTCCGCCGGATCGGTTTCACGCTGTTTCAATGCCCGTAAAATCCTGGCGGTCGAGTATTGCTGAACCCAATCAATCACGGCGGAAGTCGTCATCATCGCGAAAACAATCGCCGCGTCGATGTATTCGTGATGATAAATACTCAAAATTCCGGCTAATGCCAACACGCCCATCATCAAACTGGCAAACGGCTCAATGATTTTTTTAAATAACGACGAGTGTTTCAGCTCGATGGCGTTAAGACCGAATTTTTTCAGCCGGCGCGCAGCTTCGCGATTAGTCAAGCCATCGCGCGACGAATCTATTTCATGTAAAGTTTCCGTTACAGTTTTTTTATAAAAGCTCATGCTATTATAGTTTAGCAAATTTGTTGATCTGAGCCAAATATAAGATACAAAAAATCGCGAATGCTGAATTGGCGTTCGCGATTTGAGACACGCTACTCGTTTAGTAAACTTTGAGAACCAGCTCGCCACCCAGTTTGGCGCGAATAGCTTCACGACCAGTCATCAAACCTTTTGAGGTCGACACGATCACGATACCGCGACCGCTTTTAACTTTCGGAATTTCATCGACACTGGCGTAAACGCGACGGCCAGGTTTGGAAATGCGCGAAATTTCAGTAATCACGGCATTTTCGCCTTCCTGGTTAATTAAAATCACCAATTCATCACGCGGCGACGCCTTGGCGACGCTGACTTTCGCCAGATAACCGTTTTTAGCCAATACCTTGGCGGTGTTTTCCTTCAAGTTACTGTGCGGCATGCGCACTTCATTTTTGCCCACGCTGATGGCGTTACGGATTCGCGTTAACATATCAGCGATTGGATCTGTACTTTGCATTGACATATACTCTTATTCCTTTCCTGATTTTACCAACTTGACTTCGTTACACCCGGGATTTCGCCTTTGCTGGCGTGCTCACGGAAACTAATACGCGATAAACCGAATTTGCGCATATAAGCGTGCGGGCGGCCAGTTTCGCTATCGCGATTCTTCAGCCTCGTCGGGGACGCGTTGCGTGGCAATTTTTGTAAACCGTCACGGTCGCCCACCGAGAGCAATTCGGCGCGTTTGGCCGCGAACTTGGCGTTCATTTTGGCGCGTTTTAGATCGCGCGCCACGGCAGATTTCTTCGCCATTATTTATCTCCTTTCTTTTCAAACGGCATACCAAATTTCTCGAGCAACTTGCGTGAATTCTCTTTTGAGCCGTTTTTAATCTGAAGCGTTACCTGCAAACCGTGCGCAAGGTTCGTTTCCTCAAAACTCAGTTCCGGAAAAATCGATTGTTCAATAATCCCGAGACTGTAATTGCCCTGATTGTCAAAAGCTTTAATGCTAACCCCGTGAAAGTCGCGGATGCGCGGCATCGCCACGTTAACCAGCCGATCCAGGAATTCCCACATTTTGTCACCACGTAGCGTCACGGCTGTACCAATTGGCGCGCCCATATTCTTACGAATTTTGAACGTTGCGATTGATTTCTGTGGCAGGCGTTGATACGGTTTTTGTCCCGTGATGCGCGTGAGCGTGTTCAACACGGCCGCTTGATAAGCCTTATTCTCCTTGTTTTTACCGGTACCGACACTAACGACGATTTTCGCCAGTTTCGGCACTTGGTTGACGTTGTCAACTTTCAGTTCCTTTTCCAGCTCCGCCACGTATTTCGTCTGGTAGAGAGTTTTCAGTCGTGGCGTATATTTTGTTTCAGCCATTATTTGATCTCCTTTCCGGTATTTTTGGCGACGCGAACTTTCTTGTCGTTCTTAATTGCAAAACTAATTTTGCCGAATTTTTCATTATCTTTGGCCGTTTCGGTCGCCAGCGCAACATTACTGATGTGAACCGGCAATTGAACCTCTTTCTTTGTGCCTTGACCGTTGGTCATAATATTGCCCTTGTAGTGACGCTCGCGCAAACCCAGTTTCTCTAAGAATACGTTACTGCCTTCAATTTTGGCGACTTTAGCGATACGACCTTTATGTCCACCGGAAATCACCTTGACTAAATCGTTTTTCTTAATGCGTTTCATTATAGCACCTCCGGCGCTAAGGACACGATTTTGGTGTAGCCCAGATCGCGCAATTCACGCGGAATCGGACCAAACACGCGGGTGCCTTTAGGCGATTTATCGTCGTTAACCAGCACGCAAGCATTGTCATCAAAACGAATCGTCGAACCATCCTTGCGTCGAATCTGATCGCGCGTGCGCACGACGACCGCTTTAACAACGGATTTTTTCGGCGTGTTGCCATGTGGGTCGGCTTGCTTGACGCTGCCGACGAAAACGTCACCAACGCGCGCATAGCGCCGACGCGTCGCACCGAGCACACGAATGCAAAGGAGTTCCTTTGCACCGCTGTTATCGGCGACTTTGAGGCGAGATTCCTGCTGAATCATTTTTCGTCCTCCTTGTACTCCTCGGTTTTCCCGTGTTTCGCCTCGAGTTCTTGTTCGACTTCGGTTTCCTTAATGTCCAACTTTTCGCGGCCGGCTTGGATGATTTTCACGAGATTCCACCGCACGCTTTTTGAAAACGGCGTCGATTCTTCGATGATAACCGTGTCGCCAACGTGCGCTTGGTTCTTCTCATCATGGGCGTGAAATTTCGCGCTGGTCGTAAATTTTTTACCGTAGAGCGGGTGCGTCTCGCGAGTAGTTCGCGTCACCACGATGGTTTTGTCCATCGCGTTCGAAGTCACCACGCCCGTAATTGTGCGCTTGCTCACTTTTGCTCCTTTCCTTGATTAATTTTTTCGGTCAAAATGGTGTGGATTTTCGCAACCATTTTGCGCGATTTTCTAACGACCGCCGTGTTCGGCAGTTCATTGGCTTTTAACATTTTCTGAACGTTTAACAGATCGGCTTTGGCGGTTGCCAGGACTTTCTGCAAATCATTTTCGCTAAGTGCGCGTAGATCTTTAGCGGTTTTGGCGACATCTTTTTTGACAGTTTTGGCTGTCACGGACGCAGTTGCCGCTTTTTTGGCCACCGCGGTGCGCGTGGTTAATTTTTTCTCAGCCATTTATGCCTCCTCCCGCGCGACAAAACGCGTTTTTACCGGCAGTTTGTTGGATGCGAGGCGCATCGCTTCGCGCGCCGTCGCCTCACTGACGCCGTTAATTTCAAACATCACGGTGCCTATTTTAACCTTCGCCACGTAAAATTCAGGCGAACCTTTACCGGAGCCCATCTTAACGTCCAATGGTTTTTTAGTAACTGGCGTGTGCGGAAAAATACGCACCCAAATTTTACCACCGCGCTTAGTGTGACCACTGATAGCGCGACGAGCAGCTTCGATTTGGCGCGCCGTAATGCGCTCGTTATCCAGACTCTGCAAACCGTAATCGCCAAACGCGACGTAATCGCCACGTGTCGCGACGCCTGGATTGCGGCCCTTACGGGTTTTGCGGAATTTCAGTTTCTTTGGTTGTAACATATTAATTCCTTTCCCCCTTATTGATCCAAACTTTAACGCCAATCGTGCCATCAGGTGTTTTGGCTACGGCCAAATTGTAATCGATGTTAGCGCGTAAAGTGTGCAGCGGCACTGATCCTAGAATTAGCTTTTCGCGACGACTCATTTCGGCACCATTCAATCGTCCCGCCACTTCAATGCGAACACCTTTCGCTCCGGCGTTCATGACGTTTTGTGCCGTCATTTTGGTGGCGCGGCGGAAATTAATCCGACGCTCCAGCTGGCGTGCAATATTTTCACTAACGATTTTAGCGGCCAAATCAGGTTTTTTAACTTCTTCGATGTTGATGCGCACGCTGGAATTAGTCAACTTATCCAAGTCGGCTTTCAATTCCTGCACGCCGGCACCTTGACGACCGATCACCACGCCGGCCTTGCTGGTCCAAATCGTCACCTCAATAGCATTTTGATTACGCGCGATGTTGATTTTTTGAATCACTGCACGCGTCTCAAATTTCTTTTCAATCAAATTGCGGATTGCAATATCTTCCGCCAAGGTTTTCGCGAAAACACGTTTGCTATCGCTAAACCATTTGCTCGACCAATCTTTCGTCACCTGAGTGCGAAAGGAAATCGGATTCACTTTCTGACCCATTATTTTGCCTCCTTCTTTGCGACCGGTTTAGCAGCCGGTTCGACTTTTTTGGTCGGTTTTTCAGCACCATCGATGATCACCAAAATATTGCTGGTGCGTTTTTGAAACGGATGCGCCATGCCACGACTGACCGGACGAAAACGCTTTAGGCGCGTTCCGGCCGTAATCGACAAGGTTTTGATCATCAGACTGTCGGCTTTCAAACCGTGGTTATTGGTCGCGTTGGCTTGCGCACTCGCGATTACTTTTGCGAGCGGTTTCGCGGCGCGGCGCGGCGTATGATTCAAAATCACTAATGCATCCGCCACCGAACGACCGCGCACCAAGGCCGCGACTTCACTAATCTTACGCGGACTCATGCGCAGCTCCTTAAGATAAGCTTTTACTTCGATCATTTCTGCTTACCTCCGTGTTTGCGGAATTTGCGAGTTGGCGCAAATTCGCCCAACTTGTGGCCAACCATATTTTCAGTGACGAACACTGGCACGTGCACGCGACCGTTATGAACAGCAAAATTGTAGCCGACCATGTCCGGCGAAATCGTGCTAGCGCGCGCCCAAGTTTTAATTACGCTGCGATCATCTTTGCTCAGAGCGGCGACTTTTTTCGCGAGCTTAACGTCGATGAACGGGCCTTTCTTGAGACTTCTACTCATTATTTCCTCCTCTTTGCTTGATGTCGCGAACGAACAATCATTTTATCGGTTGATTTACGCGAACGAGTTTTCTTACCCAAAGCAACTTGACCCCACGGTGTATGCAACACGCCGCGGTGACTACCGGCACCACCGTCACCACCACCATTCGGATGATCAACGGCGTTCATAGCGCGACCGCGCGTCTGTGGGCGAATACCCATATGGCGTTTACGACCAGCCGAACCGATTTTAATGTTTTGGTGCTGATTATTACCAACCACACCAATGGTTGCTTGATTTTCTTGGCGGAATTTCCGAACCTCACCACTTGGCATTCGAACCAAGGCATAGTCGCCATCCTTGGATGTCAACGTAGCCGAAGTTCCGGCGGCGCGCACAGCTTGACCACCGTGACCGGCCGTCAGCTCAATATTATGAATCGAGCTACCAAGCGGGATCGCTTTTAATTGCAAGCGATTGCCCGCCTCTACCGCGATATCCGCGCCAACGGCAATTTTCGCGCCTTTGGTAACATTTTGCGGCGCTGGCATATAATGCAAATCGCCATTTTCGTGTTGAATTCGCGCCAAGCGCGCGCTGCGATCCGGCGCGTATTCGATTTCGCGCACTTCGTAGTTACCGGTCGGCAAATTAAAGTTCACGTTGCGCGAAAACTTCTTGGTGCCACCACCACGATGACGCGAAGTGATTCGCCCCTGATTGTTGCGACCGGATTTTTGCATTTTGCGCGTCACCAAACCCTTGGCGGGTTTATCGGTCGTAATCGCGTCAAAATCCTGCGTCGTCATAAGGCGTCGTGAATTAGTCGTTGCTTTTAGTCGTTTAACAGCCATGATTATGCTTCCTCACTTTCTGAAAAGACTTTAATTTCGCCTTCACTAACAGAAACATAAGCCTTTTTCGTGTTCTTGCGCTTGGTTAGCGTCGGTCGAGCATATTTGCCACGATTGACGGCTTTAGCTTTACCTTTCGCAATTACGAGTCGCACGTCACTGACCTTGACGGTCGGATAATTCGTCAGAACGGCGTCGCGCACTTGCTTTTTGTTAGCAGTTAACGGTACGTCGAACACGTAAGTTTTTTGATTGCTCAAACCGTACGACTTTTCACTGATGTGCGGAGTTACTAAAATATTCATTTATTTGTCTCCTTTCAGCCAACTGGTCGTTTGCGCCAGAGCGGTTTTCGTGAAGACGATTTTATCCGCGTCCAAAATATCTTTGACGTTCAAATACGTCGCCGATACCAGATTGACGTTTCCGAGGTTCGCTATCGCACGCAAATTAGCGTCGGTCTTTTCAGCCACCAATAAAATACGGCGAAAATTCGCAACCTTGGCATCCTCGAGCGCTTTGACCGCATCTTTGGTTTTGGCGGATTTGATCGCAAAATCGTCGATTTCGATGATTTTCTTTGTTTGATTCGCCAGTGTCAAAGCTTGCCGTAACGCGACTTTTTTAGCGGTTTTACTGATGTGCTTCGTGTAGTTTTCACTGCCGGTTGGCCCGAACACGATACCGCCACCGCGCCAAATCGGGTTACGTGAACTACCGAAACGCGCCCGGCCGGTGCCTTTTTGGCGCCACGGTTTTTTACCACCGCCACGCACCAGACCACGTGTCAAAGTTTTTGCGCCGATCTGTCGATTGGCCGCCAATACTGACTCGTAGGCTAATTTTAAAAGCTCGTGATTTTCGACTTTCACATCAAAAACTGTCTTATCTAAGGCCATTATTTACCTGCCTTTCCGTTATGGTTGGCACCTTTTGCCAAGGCGATTTCCACGACACTTTTTTTCGGACCCGGAATTGCGCCTTTTACGCCTAATAGGTTTTTATCGACGTTAACGTAGGCCACCGTCAAATTCTTGACCGTCACGCGTTCGTTACCCATTTGGCCGGCCATTGGATGACCTTTAAAAACCTTCTGCGGATACATCGAACCAATCGAACCGACTTTGCGCGTATTGCCTTTGCCACCGTGTGTTTTGCGATGACGCTGAAAATTATGTCGCTTAATCGTGCCGGCCCAACCTTTACCTTTGCTAGTGCCGATCGCATCAACCGTGTCGCCAATCGCGAACATGTCAACCTTCAATTCGTCGCCAACTTTCTCATCTCCGGTCAGATTATCGCGGGTTTCGCGAATTTCCGACGGAGCGATTTCACCGGCTGCTTTAACGTGCCCGGCCACGGCCTTGCTCAGGTTCTTACCGCGTCCATAGCCAAACTGAACCGCGTCATAGCCGTCATTGTCAACGGTTTTGACCTGAGTCACGGTTATCGGGCCGGCTTGGACGATCGTGACTGGCGTCATCGTTCCGTCTTCACCGAGGATTTGGGTCATACCAATCTTGGTACCGAGTAAAGTTTTCATAACTTTACAATTCCTTTCCACTTAAAACGACCGAAATTTCGCAGTATCTAGATGATTTGTGATTTCGCTTTGGCAAAAACCGTGGCGACTGTAATCTGCCTTTATCGCTTTTTACAGTTAAATTTTAACGAATCTTCAGAGAGAATTTCCGATAAAACCTCACGCTTCAATCTTAGACTTGCGAACGTCTCGGTGCGTTTGTCTAATATTTACTGATCCAGAGTAACACATCATAAAAATAAATGCAACTAAACCGTTTGCGCCATTAAATATTTGTCAATCAAGTCTTCCTGGGCTGTATAAAAACTGGTATCAATCTCATCACCATCACTCATATCGCAAAAATCCGTCGCTGTTGTTGCGACGGATCAATCCTGTAAATCACGTGATTAATTGCGGTGTTTGGTCGGTACAACGTTACGTCCCAGGTTCTTTTTAACCTCTGTGAATAGTTCGTGCTGGCGTGTTTTCGGATTGTACTTTTTCAGTGCCAATTTATCCGGTGTGTTCTGCGGATTCTTCTTTGTATAATAAATCCGCGTTTTACCGTCTTCGCTGACGAGTCCGACGAGTTTACGCTTGCTACTGGAATTACTTTTTGCCATAGTTCTCTCCTGTCTCTTCAGTTTTACATTCTAATTTCGGCGTCCACCCCGGCCGGCAATGACAAATTCTGCAGGCTGTCGATGGTTTTTGAAGTCGTGTTTTCGATGTCGATCAAACGTTTATGCACGCGCATCTCAAATGCTTCGCCGCCTTTTTTGTAGACGTGTGGCGATTTAATCACCGTGTAAGTTGTGCGCTTCACCGGCAACGGCACCGGGCCTATTACGGTCGCGCCGGTGCGCAGGGCGGTTTCGACGATTTGTTTGGCCGCCGCGTCAATGATTTTGTGATCATAAGCCTTTAATTTAATTCGAATTTTTGGCGTTTCCTGTTCAGCCATAGTTCCTCTTTCTGATTATTTTACGCGCAATCAACGCGGAGGCTCCGCAATCTCTATCTGTAATTCGCGATTTTCGTCGCGCGCCGAATCGAGTTACCGGAACGATTAAATTTGATAATAGACATCTTAACAGATAAAACCTAAAAACGCAAATCGTTCTCTGTTAAGTTCGTTGATTATCGATTCCCTTTAGCGCGGTTGTGCAATTTGCATAGCATTTCGCAATTCTCAATACTGGTGGCAACGTAACAGCAGCGCAATATAACATGATCTAAGATAACGTTATGATATGGCGATGGCCAACCGTGAGTTGTTTAGGATGGCGAGGCGAGCATAATCCGCCGTCTTATTTCCTTATTGCGTGTACTGGTGTCCGCAGTCCATACACACGAACCCGACGCCCTTGTCTTTCCCGGCAAAACCGGCTAAGGCACCAATGCCGCCGGTTAAAAGCGCGCCGCCAACAGCTTTACCAGCCGAAAATCCGTCGTGCTTTAAACCTAGAGGCTGAACGTTTTCAGAACCACAA
>JBAQVB010000005.1:0-3694 GCA_049297855.1 Candidatus Nanoperiomorbaceae bacterium | reverse complement strand
GAATAATTCGTATGGTTATGCAAGTGCACATAATCCGAATTTTTCAGTTTGCCAGCGAACAATTTCTTAGCCTCGGCGCGCTGATTCACGGTAAAAGGTTTTAAATTGCTACGCAATTTATCGGTTTTTTCAGTTTTTCTGTCAGCCGACTTAACGATTTTCGCGGGCGTTTCCGGCAGCACTAAATCGGCTTCTTCGGCTTCCTCCTGCGCATCAAAATCCTGCAACTCCTCCTCGTTCATCGTCCACAATTATAGCAAATCATGAGCGATTTTTCTAACATTTATATTCGACAAATTTTAAGTTCTCGCCCGAAGCCTGGCTATATTTGCTCGGCACCTGATTGTCTAATTTTATCCATCACTCGGTGCAATACGTAGGCCTGATCATTCGGATATGAAGCGTGGAACGCTAATAATTCGATTTGGGCACCCTGGCAAATTTTGCGAACCTTCAAGTCTCGTTGGTGGCGGTCATAGCGTTCGTGCGATGCATCGTTTAATTCTATTAACAATAAAACATGATAATCTCGATCAAAAATACCGAAATCAATCGTTCTATACAGTTCGTTTTGATACCGGTAGTGTCCAGTTTTTCGGATAACCGACGATAATGGAACCTGCGGGATTATATTAAAACCATAATTTTCCAGAGGTTTTAGTTTCTCTATAAAAATTCTTTCTGAATCCGTTAGTAAAGGTTTTGCTTCGTAACTAAATTGCGCAAACGTTTGGCTACGTTTGCCGGTGCGACGGCTAGCAGTAATCAATGCGGCGATTACAATAATCAACAGAAATAGCAGCGCTAGCATAGCGAGTAATAAATAATTGTCAGTCATAGTTATCTTTTACCCTACTCCCCATATCAATCTAAATTAACTTAGCGTGTAAATCCGTCTCCACCACAGTAGCTATTTTATCAACCGCGTTTGCCACTATTTTTGCATCGATCGTTCGCTTTTGATCATAGAATTCAATTCTAAATGTAATATTTTTGACGTCGTCATTAGGCGCAAAAATATCCAGCGGCCAAAAATTCGTCACGTAATTATGAGGTAAGGCAGTTAGCTGGCTACGAATCAATTGTTCAACTTGCGCGAAAATCGTGTTGCCTGGCGCTTGAATCGTCAAGTCGCGCGAGGTTCCCTGAAACTTTGGAATCGGGCGATAGCTAACGGAAGTTGCCGGTAAGAGTTCATTAACTTTGTTCAAATCAATTTCAAAAATCGCGGTGAATTCCGGCAACTTCAGGTTTTTGCGAAAATTCGTTTGCAGTTCACCCAAATCTCCCAAATATTCATGACCAACAAAAATTTGCGCGCTGCGTCTAGGCTCATATGGCGGTGCGATTTGATTTTTAGATGAATGAGAATTAGTCAAAGTTTGCGCTGAATTCGACTCGCGAAATTCCACGTTCACCAAACCAAGCTCGTCCAATAAACTGGTTAAATATTTTTTCGCTAGATAGAACGGGCTTTCACGACGCTGATTTTTGTCAACAATCACAAATCCGAGCTTATTTTCAATGATCGGCAAACCATTTTTATCCAGGCCGGAATGTTGTTTCTGGAAGACCTGGCCCATTTCAAATAAGGCAAAATTATCATAGCCTGCACGCAAATTATCGTGTGCTTTTTCGAGCATTTTCGGTGGTAAACTCTGACGAATTAGTTGCAAATCGGGCGAAATCGCGTTAATGACTTTGTAGGAATTATCCGGATTTTGTCCCAAATTTTCCGCCAGTTTTTGCGAAATAAAACTATAAGTTAGCACTTCGTTGGCGCCAAAACTTTTCAAAATTGCACGGATTTTGTGTTGCAAATCATAGAGCGGCGGGTTAGCCACGGCGGTAAATTTCCGTGTCGGCAAATCAAACGGAATATCGTCAAATCCGCGCACACGCCCAATATCCTCGGCCACATCCTCGAAAATATTGACTTCGGTACGCCACCATGGCGCCTGAACTTTATCGGGAATTCCGGTCGGATTCTTCTGAACCTTATAATCCAAATTGTCCAACACTTCATAAACCTGATGTGATGAATATGTGGTGCCGAGCAGCGCGTTGACTTTTGCTAACATTAAATCGATCGTCGGATTGGTTGTCGTTTTCGCAAAGTTATCGACCGTCTGGCTGGTTTGGCGCGCGCCTAAATCGGCAAACATTTGGCCGGCGCGACGCAATACCGGATCAGTCAAAGCCGCCGGCTGGCCCTTCGTGAAACGCGTAATCGCTTCGCTAAAAATGCCATGACGAAACTGCGTGCCACGCAAATTAAATAGATTAAACGTCGCGCTTTCAAGCAAAACATTTTTTGTTTTATCGTCGATTTCCGTCGATGCGCCGCCCATAGCGCCGGCTAACGCGATCGGCACGGACCAATTTTCGTCGCCCGCGCAAACTACAATATCTTTGGCGTCAAGCATGATTTCGCGCCCATCGAGTAATAATAACTTCTCGCCAGCCTTTGCCGCGCGCACTAAAATATCGGGATTGTGAGTTGGTGAAACCGCCACTAACTTGTTGTAATCGAACGCGTGTAATGGCTGACCGGTCAGTAACATCAAATAATTCGTCACGTCAACAATCGGTGAAATCGGCCGCACGCCGCTGCGCATCATGTACGCTTGATCGAGTAACGGCAATGTTTTATTGACGTCAAAATCCGTAAAGACCGCGCATTCGTAACGCGCGCAAAGTTCCGGATCGGCAATTTTCACAGTTGGCACCACGAGTTTTGTGTCACTCGCGATTTTATTATCCATAGTTGAATTAAACCAAGTTGGATTTTGCATTTTTTGGCCAAAAATCGCGGCGACTTCGCGCGCAAAACCGAGAATACCAAACGTATCTGGTCGATGCGTCAAACTCTTGTTTTCAACCTCTAACAAATAATCGTTGTCATATTCAAAAAATTTGGCGAATGAATTATCGTTTTCACGCATTTTTTTTGTAAAATCGTTATTGGTTTTGTCGTCGTTTTTCGAAAAATCATAAACTTCATAAATTCCGTTGTGTTCGGCATAAAGATCGAGCTCGCGCGGGCTGGCGCACATACCGTAACTAATCACGCCGCGCAATTTTTTAGCAGCAAGGCGCACTTCGTCGTCCGTGCCGAAAGTCTCTGGCACAATCGCCGTTGGCGGCAACCAAGCTACAACCAAATCTTCATGAATATTCGGCGCGCCGCAAACCACCTGCACGTAACCATTTTCGTCACGCGGAATTTTGTCGCTTTCTTTCGCGATGCCCGCCGCGATATTTCGCGCCACAATTTCATCCGCCGCACCACCGTCATCGATCTTCAGCAAGTGCATGTGGTCGGAATCTGGATGCGGCACGCACGAAACAACTTTCGCGAGCACGACGTAGCGATATTTCGCGCCCAAATCTTCGACGCTCTCGATTTCCACGAGTCGCGCGCCGATGCGCGATTCCAATTCTTTTTCGCTGACGTCGCCGATTGTCGCGAACTTTTTAAGCCAATTTACACTGATTTTCATTTAATTTTCCTCTTCTTGATAAATTCCACCAGATCCTTATCGTTTTCGTCTTTCCAAAACGTTTTTCCATTAACGCTAGCCCCATAAACGAAATTCGCTGCACCAGACGGACTTCTAAATGTAATATTTTTAATAACTATAAAATCACGAAAATATTCCGAATATTGAGAGCGTTTCCGTTCCATGTAATC
>JBAQVB010000004.1:0-4610 GCA_049297855.1 Candidatus Nanoperiomorbaceae bacterium | reverse complement strand
TTATGAATAAATTTAGTTCTAATACTATAACTAAAAATATTACCCCCCCAGCGCCGTTTTCATATTACACCATCGGTTAGTAAAACTAACAATGGTTTCACCATTATTGAAGTAGCATTAGTTTTAGCTATCGCTGGTTTAATATTCTTGGTTGTTTTTATTGCATGGCCGGCGTTACAGAACTCGCAAAAAGATCAGGCTAGGAGACAAGACGTCGGCAAAGTGGTAAACGCGATTGAGTCCTATAAAGTGGATAATTTAGGAGATTTGTTAGGCTCTTATCCCTCTAATCAAGATGCTGTTGCCTGGAATATATGGGGTAATAACGACGGCAAACTTGGAAATTACGTACAAAATCTCAATCTACAAGCTGACGGTGCTCGTCAAGTGTGGTTAGCGCTAAACGTAACCGATATAGGACGTCGGCCAGGCAGCACTGACGGAATAGATATATATGGGGGAGTTTCGTGTGATGGCAACGGTTTAAAGTTGGATCAAGCCACTAGTTTTGCTGTGATAACCGACCTTAGTGGTGCCAACCGTTATTTTTGCGCAAGCGTTAATTAAAACTATAGGCGCTAGGCTCACATTAATGGCGACAAGCTAAATTTTTGGCGTATTGAGCCATTGTTTTAAGTAATGACTCGCCTAAACTCACAGAATTTGCTAAAATATTTAGCGGAGAGTTGACCGAGTGGTTTAAGGTAACGGTCTTGAAAACCGTCGTGGCAGCAATGTCACCGCGAGTTCGAATCTCGCACTCTCCGCCAGACCTCAAATTAGCGCAAAACCACAAAATTTGCTAAAATAAAACGCGAACAACACATTTACGGAGGAGTACCCAAGTGGTTGAAGGGGACGGTTTGCTAAATCGTTAGTATGGAGAAATCTGTAGCGAGGGTTCGAATCCCTCCTCCTCCGCCAAGATATAATTACTAGATTCAATGATTTCAATGAAATCTAAAGACGTAGCTTGTACGACCAAGTGTTCACGTAATTAAGTCAACGAATTGATACTGTAATAAACAGTTGCAACAACTTAATTTTGCCAACGTATGACAAAAATTATTCATTGTTTTGAAAATAATTTCAATACAGAGGCCATTCAGCCACACGATAGATTATTAAACCCACTTAATTATAGTTTACCATTATGCTTATCTTCTATATTTTTACCATCACGACTAAATAACTTATTCTTGAAGTGTTTGACTTTAACGCATGTGTTTATTATTCTAGGATAGAGATAATTAATGATGATTAACTGATATAATCTATAATCCAGGAGGGAGGAAATTAAATGTCATGATTACCGCAACCAGGCGCCGATGTTGATCAGGGGGGACATTCTTAACGATTATTTATCACAGGCGCACAATCCTGATGGAACTATAAAAACGGGTTCTATTACAGGCGACAGCCTTGCCGCCGGGGTGGGCGTAGATGGCTATGTTTTAACTAAAGACTCTCAAAGCAATAACGGCATTGCATGGAAATCGGCGCCGGTACGACTGCGCCCGAGGCCACTACTACCACAGAAGGTGTAGTACAAGCTGGCGGGTGATCTAGGCGGAACGGCGGCTGCACCACAAGTTGTTTCTGGCTCCATTAATAACGCAAAAATAGCCGACGGGTCTATTTTCATGTCCAAATTAGCCACGGACACGCAATCAGCTTTAAATCAGAGGCCGGTTTCCTCGACGGTTGGTACTATCTGGTAAGGATCGCAAAGTTCTTATGACGCGATTAGCAATAAAGACGCGGCCTTTATACTGCATCACCTCGTAATTGCGCTAAGACCGCAACAGAGATAGTGACGACTCAAACAACCAATCCGGCTATTTGAATGTTTGCATAACCTGTATGAATAGATTAGCGTTGCTCACCATTGGTGGGCGCGTTTTGGCGTGTTAACTCTGAATCGGCGGAACGCGCTGTAGCGCGAGCGATCCCGTGACTTGCAAACGAAGTGGCTGATTCATTTGGTGCGACATTGTTTTTATTATTCAGCTGACTAGCTACTTCGGTCGCGATCTGTTTATGAATGTCATCTGATAATTTATAAATTACTCGGGTTAGTTCGGTGTTTTCGACCAGCAACGATTCTTGCTCCTGATAATCGCGGTCAGCCTTTTCCTGCTGAAATGAGGCCGCTCGGTTTTGGCCAATCATGACAAACGTCGATAGAAAAATTGCCTCTAATGAAACAACCAACGTCAACATCGGCCAAGGCGCCCTTTCACCTAAAAACATCCAAATTGAAAAAACGATAATATGGATGTAGACGAACCACATTGATCCTGCAAAGGCCGTAATCGTATCGGCTAGGCGCAGCTGAACGTCCTTGGCGCGATGTCGTGCATGCGCCAAAACCGTTGGGTGTGTTTGCTTTGGGTCAGCACTCCACAGGAATCGACGTGGCGTCAAGAGATAGCGACGTGGATGATGTGCGTGTGGTCGGCGAATGGAGCTAGATTGCTGATCCAATGTCGTTTTCCCTCCGATACTATCATCGCTTAAATTAACCATAACCAAAGTATACACATATAATTTCGGACCGTCAAATTTCAACTTACTAAAGTGTATCTACCGTCAACCATGATTTCGCCTAATTTTTCACTTTTTAGCCAAAAAATGCTATAATTCGCTTATGAATAACGATGGGCAAAATAATCCTTTTGTGGAAAATAAATTAACAAACGATTCGGCGGACAAACCAGCCGACACGGTTGCGACAACCGAAGAAAAAACCTCCGCCGATCCAACTACGATCGACAATGATAGTTTCCCGTCTCAATTCATTAACGAACCTACTGATACCCAGCCAGAAACAGATCAGCCAGATAATGCGACTTTCGAAATTCATTGGTCGGCCAGCGAGTCGCCAGAACATAAACACGGCGCCGAGTGGAATTGGATGATAATTTTAATAGCCGTCGCGGTGATAATTGGTTTAATCGCTTTGGCTATGATCAAATTTTTGCCACTTATAACCGCTATCAGCATGGTGGTACTCGCTAGCCTGATCACAATCACTATGTTTATGGTCGCCAAGCGACCGCCACGCATCATTAATTATATTTTAACCGAACAAGGTGTCACGGTTGCGGGACAATTACACCCGTTTTCAGAATATCGCGCTTTTGGCGTGCGCGAAGTTGGGGCGCTCTGGGAGCTGGTACTCCTACCGGTTAAACGCTTTGGCGTTGGCAATACGATGTTTATCGACGAAGGTCAAGGTGAAGCAATTGTCGACACACTCGGCGCGCGATTACCAATGGAAGAGGTGAATGATACACTGATCGATCATTGGTCACGTTTTATGAAATTATAATATCTGTGATGAAAATTTTATTTTCATCCGTAATCTGTTAAAATAGTCAACGGAAGCGTGGCCGAGTGGTTGAAGGCGCACGACTCGAAATCGTGTAAGCGTAAAAACTTCGGAGGTTCGAATCCTCTCGCTTCCGCCAAATCTAGGCCAATTAGTCATAATCGTTCATTATTTAAATTTCATAAACGGCCTAGTACGAGTTAATTTGGAAATGTATCACGAGCTTACGGCTGATTAATAG
This sequence comes from Candidatus Nanoperiomorbaceae bacterium, assembly GCA_049297855.1. Taxonomy (GTDB): domain Bacteria; phylum Patescibacteriota; class Saccharimonadia; order Saccharimonadales; family Saccharimonadaceae; genus CAXYVX01. The sequence continues at coordinate 1,035 of JBAQVB010000004.1, read as the reverse complement.
TCGTAATGTTTCATATGAATAAAAACAGAGTGAACTGTTGTTATTCATAATCTTTCTTTTTTAACTGTGATTTATTAGCGTTTCCTATGTTGTATAATGCTCTAGCCGATAAATCAATTCGAGCGAATTTATTTATTTATTTTTTTCCAACAGAGCATAGCCCCGACTCTGTAGCACTGTGCGCCAGCCGGGCATTTTAAGGATCGATTTTTGATTATTCAACAGTGGTAGTTGAATTAATGCGCACTGAATATTATATTTTGCGAAAATTTGTTGACGATAATTCGCATCGCGCATAACTCGCAAATACATTTGCATATAGGTTGGCCCGAACAATGCGCCATTGGTGGTCCAGCTCGGCATGCGACCATCAATGAAAACCTTTCGTCCTGGTAATTGCCAAATTAAATAACCACCAAAATCGTACGAATTAAAGAGGCGACCGGCGCACGGATAATCTCGTAAATATTTCACGGCCGGAGTTAGAGCAATTTTTTTGACGTTAATTGGTTTAGCCGATGAAAAGCCCGAATCTGCAACACTAAAAGCATAAAATGCCACTAAAAATAGCACTAGTCCGGCGACAATTAATTGGCCAATTTTATTAACATGGCGGATTGAGCGAGTGACTATTTGATGAAATTTTTGATCCAACGGTATTAAACTCACAATAGCAAACAGTGGCCAATAACGTGTCGCTGAGATTGACGCCAGCAAAAACGGCCACAGCGGCTCACGCAAAAAATTACGTTTTTCAGGTGAAATCTTATACCAACAATTACGTAAATATAATAGGGGATGACGCAGAAAATTAATCTTTTTTGATATATCAACCGCCGTTTTCAATGGGGTCACAAAAAACATCAATAACACCGCAAATGTTATCATCACATACACCACGATGCCGTGGGGTGAACCGTGCCAAAACGGCGCCCATTCGCCAATATTAACTTTCAATGTTGGATCGAGCCCAGTTTGAGCAATCACAAATAATTCATTAATTCCGTATGGATTAACGAAGGTGATTATGACACC
>JBAQVB010000003.1:0-1951 GCA_049297855.1 Candidatus Nanoperiomorbaceae bacterium | reverse complement strand
TCATAGCCTACTGAAACTGCGTGGTGCCTGTAGGACTCGAACCTACGAACTCAATGAGAGTCGGTTTACAGCCGACCGCCTTTGCCGCTCAGCCAAGACACCTTGGCGTGTCCTCCTAGACGCTACCCTAGGACAAACCGGCGCTACCAGTCGCATTACTTTCTGCCAAGGACCCGCGTGCCCGGAGATGGGCTTGAACCACCGACCTGATGCTTATAAGGCATCTGCTCTCACCTACTGAGCTATCCGTGCTAATGGGTTCGCGGAGACTCGGCCAACAAGGAAGGAGCCATGCGTTCGTCTATCCGACGAGAGAAGCGCTCCGCGAACCATGTCTCATAGTGTATCACACAATCGGAAGACTACCACCATCGGCGTGTCGCGCTCGACTTCGTTCTCGACCTGCCCTGCACCACCCTGTCCGACTTCGCCCTGTTGCACCGGGCGTGTGCCGCGACCAGATTCTCCATCCTGTCCGACCCGCCCGCATGGACGGGCACCACATGGTCGGCGGTGAACGCCATCGGGCTCGACGGCGGCGCATCATAGTCGATGGGCATACCGCAGTAGGCGCACGGAGCGTTCAGCTCGCGTGACCTACGCCGCAGCACGAGCCTGTTCGACCGGTACAGGCTGCCGTCATGGCCGCGACTCACGCATACACCGTCCTGCGGGTCTTCTCCTGCGGCTTGTTCACGTTGCGATACCAGACCGCTTCGGCAAGACCCTTCAATCCGGTCACCGTGGCGGGCCTGCCGTCATCATGCGTCTGCCTGATCGCATCGAACTTCCACAGGTCGCCGGACGGGCGCTTCTGCGCATTACGCACCTCATCCGTCAGGTCGGGGGAATTCGGATGCTTGAACAGGCCGTCGTTGAGCGCGTCCATGAACCCTTGCTGGGATGCCAGGAACTCCTGATTGTTCAACTGCACCACATCCATGGAGCCGGGAATGTAATCCATGAGCGGCTTGTTCAACGCGCCCGCGTCGAGGATGATCACCGTATGCCGCGGCATGCCCTTCACCGCTTCGCCGATCCACTTCCAGCTCTCGTTGGAACTGCGTTCGGAGATTATCTCGCCGGTGATGTACCGCCATTTCGGATATGACTCCGTGCCGTCCACGGTCTCCGCCGTCATGGAGGCGACGCTCATGGCGAGCATGCCGCTCATTGGGTCGCTGGTGATGGCGATGACGTTCGTGTTCGGGTCGTTGGCGATGTCCAATGTGGCTGCCTGCCAGAGTTCTGCTGGAATGGCTGGAGGTATCTTGTCCTTCCACCACAGTCCGAGGTCCTGTATTCTCATGTCGAGCAGGCCTGCTGCGCCGTTCTGGCGGGCGACGGCGAGATCGTTGAGGAACGCGCTATCGTCGATGACATTGGGGTACAGCGGGTTGGTGAGCGCCCACAGGCTCTTGTCGGTCAGATCGGCCATCTCGTCGTCTATCCCGTATCGTACGGCGTACACGCTGTCCTGCTCGCTTGCGGTGTCGAGCAGTATGTTGAACGTGTCGCCTATCGAATTGGGGAGGAACGGCGTGCCGGTGTAGACGATGAGCGCGTTGGGCTTCGTTTTCAACGTCTTGGTTATCATACCCTCATAGTCGGCTTTGAGCTCCTGCGCCTCATCGAAGATGACGATATCGTAGGTGCCGCCCATGCCTGCCGATGGGTTGCGCCGCGAACGGAACGACACGGTGCCTCCGGTGGAGAGTCTGACATACTCCTTGCCCGCGCCGGACGCGAACTTGCCGCCATCGGCCTTGAGTTCCGCGTTCAGCTCCTCGCTATGCGAGATGGTGTCGAACACGTCCTCATAGATCTTGTGCGCTACGCTCATCTCATGCGCGGTGACGAGGATGGAGGCGTGCATGACGTACATGGCGTAGATGATGAGCGCTGTAAGCAGCTTCGTCTTGCCGTTCTGTCTTGGCGTGTTCAATGCGAC
>JBAQVB010000002.1:0-12290 GCA_049297855.1 Candidatus Nanoperiomorbaceae bacterium | reverse complement strand
TATTCCGCAAGGCGCAACAGGCAGCGCAGGCACACCAGGATCCGGGTCGGTATCGGCGATAGCCAACGTCCCTACAGGCGACTACGGTGGTAATCTCCCAGCCGGATACTCTCTTCAGGGCACCTGGGAAAAGGACGGATCGTATGTGGCGACCGTTACCAACCCACCCACGGATAATTACTGGTTTACTGCATTTGATATCGGCACTGCCGCGGATATGCAAGATACAAACCTATTAATCTCTGAAACAGGACTTGATGGGTTTAACGTATTCATGGGGTCAGAAAATTACGGTGGGCCTGGACAGTTTAGTCTCACTGACAACATTCAGGGGTTTATAGTTGCTCATCTGAATTTAGATTCCAGTTTTACCGATCATGTTTGGGTTATTTTCAATTCTACTGAGTTTTTTCCCACGCACTTTACGGTAGGCCTTAGCACAATTGACTCAGCGACAGCTGGCGCCATAGTTCCCCACCCAGCAATAACCAAGATCCGTTGCTGGGGAGACTCATTGACTGAGATGGGGGGCTGGACTAACATCATCTCAGCTGATCTGCATTTAGAAGTGCTAAATGGTGGAATCGGAGGAGAAACATCCAGCACGATCATGGCACGCCAAGGTGGAGATGTGGCAACTACTACAGGTGTGACAATCCCATCTGGCACCTCAACCGTTACTCTTGCTGGTGTGGAAGGAGGATTTCCCACGGAGCTAGGCTCTGTTGCAATGCCTGGAGTTGTGCAGGGAGTGATTAACCCTGTGGAAATTTCAGGTGTTCAAGGAACCATTGCCTGGACGGGAAGCGAATACACTTTTGCTCGCACAGATGCTGGGGCGACTCTGGCAATCGACAGGCCGACACCCATCATCACGTTATACGACCGAGAACAAACCAAAGATGAGATAATGATAATCTTCATGGGTCAAAACGACGAAACCTTCGACACTGCAGCAATGGTTGCAAAGCATCAGCTGATGATTCAGCATTTCCCTGGAAAGAAGTTCCTTATTCTCGGTCTGCATACCGGGAATGCCGCGTCGCGAGCCGACTGCGAGACCGCCATGACCGCGGCGTTCGGGCGACGCTCCATCAGCATTAGAAAATATCTGGTCGCTTACGGGCTTGAGGATACAGGACTGGCCGCAACTACGGATGACACCAATGCTATCGCAATTGGCCAGGTTCCGCCGCAATTGCTTTTGGACGGGACTCACTATATCCCCGTGGCGCGCACCGCAATAGGTCACATGCTGTCGCGCAATCCAGGATTTGGGACTAGTTTAAGCTTAAGGCGCGGTCCATACGTGCTTCACAGCGATTCTGTTTACAGCGTTGCCTAACCCCGGCTATTGAGATTATGTAAATGTAGTAAATTCTACATATAGCGTAACCATAATAACGTGCTACAATACATGTAGTGTTCAATTTTCATCGGCGAAGCTGCGAGTTTGCGGGGAAACGAATACAGAAAGTGGGCAACGGCTCGCAAAAACAGGGTAGTAACAGATGATCAAGGAGGGGTTATGGTCAAAATTTCTGATAATGTTAGTAAAAATCTCGCGAAGTTGACGGAGAATTCGCGCGGGACAGCCGATAATAAGGGGCGTGGCAACAAGCCGAGCGAAAAGCGCGGTCCGAAAATTCACGTCGATTATCATTTTGCAACGTCGGGCGTCGATCCGTACACGCAGGTTAAGTGGGAAAAACGCGACGTGGTGATGACAAATTGGAAAACCGGCGGAACGACTTTTGAACAGCGCGGCGTGGAATTTCCGGATTTTTGGAGCGTCAATGCGACGAATATTGTGACCAGTAAATACTTTCACGGCGTGCTAGGTTCGGCGACGCGCGAAGATTCTCTGAAGCAACTGATCGATCGCGTGGTTGGTAAGTATGTCGAGCAATCCAAAATTGACGACGTGTTTGACGGTGAGGAATCGCGGACGGCTTTTGCTAATGATTTGAAATATTTATTGGTGCATCAGATGTTTTCATTTAATTCGCCGGTGTGGTTCAACGTTGGCACGGAGGCGCCGCAACAGGTTTCGGCGTGTTTTATTTTGGGTGTTGACGACAATATGGACAGCATTCTCAATTGGTATGTTGAGGAAGGCAAAATCTTTAAACGTGGTTCGGGCGCTGGCGTGAATTTGTCACGGATTCGCGGTAGCAATGAAGGTTTGCGCCACGGTGGACATTCGTCAGGTCCGGTGTCATTTATGCGTGGTGCGGACGCCTCAGCCGGTACAATCGCTAGTGGTGGCGCTACGCGGCGCGCGGCTAAAATGGTCATTTTGGACGTTGATCATCCGGATATTGAATCCTTTATCCAGACCAAAGTGCGCGAAGAAGAGAAAATTCGCGCCCTGCGTGACGCCGGTTTTGACATGGGTATCGACGGCCAAGATATTTATTCGGCGCAGTACCAAAATGCTAACAACTCGGTGCGCGTCTCGGATGAATTTATGAAAGCAGTAGAGAGTGATGGCAAATTTGATTTACGTAATCGCCTCGACGGCAGCGTCAGCGCGACGGTCGACGCCAAAAAATTGTTTTACGATATCGCGCAAGCGGCCTGGGCGTGCGCCGATCCGGGGCTGCAATACGACGACACAATAAATGCTTGGCACACCTTGGCGGCTGAGGGCAAAATCGTTGGCAGTAACCCATGTTCAGAATACATGTCGATTGATAACTCGTCGTGCAATTTGGCGAGCATCAATCTATTAAAATTTTTGGATGAAGACAATAAATTCAACGTTGAACAGTTCGAACGCGCGGCCGAACTGATTTTCACAGCGATGGATTTAAGCATCAGTTTTGGCGACTTTCCGACCGAAAAAATCGGCGTCAATACCAAAAAATTCCGCCAGCTCGGCATCGGTTACGCCAATTTGGGCGCGTTATTGATGGCGATCGGTTTACCTTATGATTCGCCACAGGGCCAGAATGTGGCAGCGGCGATTACCAGTTTGATGACGGGGACGGCTTATCGGCGTAGCGCAGAGTTGGCAGGTGCGGTCGGGCCGTTTGCCGGTTTTGCGAAAAATCGCGATAGCATGACCAATGTGATTCGCAAACACACCAAGGCCAGTTTGGCGTTGACCGACAAAATAACTGACGTTGATCATCACATCAATGCCGAGGATATCGTTTTCGCGGCCAATCGCGAATGGGACGCATCGCAAAGTTTGGGCCAACAATACGGCTGGCGCAATTCGCAGGCCAGTTTGCTGGCTCCAACCGGCACGATCGGTTTCATGATGGACTGCGACACGACGGGCATCGAGCCGGACTTTTCACTGGTTAAGTTTAAAAAAATGGTCGACGGCAGTAATATGCAGATTGTTAATCTAACGATTCCACGCGCGCTGAAGCATTTGGGCTATCGCGACGATGAGATCACCGATATTACGGATTATATCCTGAAAAACGGTAACGTGATTGACGCGCCACATCTACGTAAAAGCGATTACGCTATTTTCGACACGGCGGTCGGATTGCGCTCGATTGCGCCGATGGGCCATGTGCGCATGATGGCGGCGGTGCAGCCGTTTCTGTCGGGCGCGATTTCCAAAACTGTCAACATGCCGGAATCGGCCACGGTCGAGGATGTCGGAAAAGTCTACCTGGATTCCTGGAAACTGGGTCTGAAAGCGGTGGCAATTTATCGCGACAATTGCAAAGCTTATCAACCACTGAGCGACAAAAAAGATGATAAAACGGACGATGAATCAGAGTCCAAATTACGCGCTAAAATTGAGCGTGAATTGCGACCGAAAATTGAAGCTGACGTACGCGCTGAACTGACCGCCACACCGAACGCTCAGTCGCAGCAAACCAAATTATTTGACGATGCGGTGCTGCGTGGCCATAAAATTTCTTTGCCGTCGGTGCGTGACGCGCGAACCTATAAATATGATATCGGTGGCATGAAATCGTTTGCCACCATCGGTAAGTACGGCGACGGCAAAATCGGTGAACTGTTCATGCGCGCATCCAAACAGGGTTCAACTTTGGCCGGATTGTTTGACGCGTTTTCAATTGCGGTTAGCATGGGCTTGCAATACGGTGTGCCACTGGAGAAATTTGTCGAGAAATTCGCCAACATGCGCTTTGAGCCGAGTGGTATGACGTCCGATCACGACATCCCGTTCGCTTCGAGTCCGCTGGATTATTTATTCCGTCGTTTGGCCTTGGACAACTTGTCGTTTGATGAGCGCAGTCAATACGGCATTTACACCACGGCCGAGCGAGCGCACGCTATCGAAAACGGCGGTTTTTATGAAGAGGTAACTGAGGTGGGCGAAAATTTGACTGGTTTTGGTGACCAAACCAATGATCAGCCCACGAAAAAAGACGAACAGGCCGAAGCGGATTTTGCGCGCATTAAGGCCGACAAAGCCGAATCGATCAAGTTTGAGAAAACTTATAAAACCGTTGCCGAACCAACAACTCCACATTCGGCGTCAATCCACAGCGATCTGAAATCCGACCCTGGAGCTTCACCGGCGGTGCATTCGACGGCCGAACTGATGGATCAACTCGGCGCCAGCAAAGATGCGCCGATGTGCCTTAACTGCGGCGTCAAAATGCGGCCGGCCGGATCGTGTTATATTTGCGAACTGTGCGGCAGTACGAGCGGATGTAGCTAGGGATGAACAATCAGCCTCAGCCGCCAAAACGCTCAGAGGAAGCTCATGATCGTTGGGCCAATCGCGAAATAACACCGGCGGAACGAGCGCGTTTGGATCGTTTCGCAGGTTTTATGGCGTTATATAACGATGTTCGTAACGCGTGGGCTGAAGGTGTCTCAGAGGAATGCAATATTGATGTAGCTAACGGCGAATTGGACTCACGTGCCACTTCCGAGATAGAGGATTACAAGAGTCGTTTCGCTAAACCTCCGACCTTTCAGGATTTTTTGCGGCAAAATAAACAAATGTTGCGCAATGATAACTTATGGTTTAATAGTGATACACGTTGGACCGAAAATCCGTATGACGATGAGTCGGGTTTGCGCTGGGATGCTAAAAATAAAACTTGGTGGACGGATGACGGAGCGGATTTTCCCGACGACGAAGCCTGAAACTTTGCTATAATGGTCGCATGAGTAAAGCAAATTTGTTGTGGGTCGACCTGGAGATGACCGGCCTCTATCCAGGCAAGGACAAAATTATTGAGGTCGGTGCTATTGCGACCGATTGGCAGTTTAATGAAATCGCGCGTTACGAGTCGCCGGTCAAAGTGTCGCAAGCTTTTATTGAGCGGCGCTTGGTCGGGCAATTTTGGGATGAACATGATTTATCGCGCCGGAATTTGATTCGACAAAATAGCGTTGCCGGTAAAACTGCTGGAACGGTGGATGATGAATTGGTGACTTTTTGTGAGCGTTATTTTGCTAAAAATTCTGACTTGCCACAGGCTACGCAGCGCAAAATTATCAAAAACCAGGGATCGATTAAATTAGCCGAGCTGGCGCCGATTTACCTCTGTGGTAACAGCATTCACCAGGATCAAAAATTTATTGAAATCGAGTTTCCGAAGTTACAAAAATTGTTGCATTATCGCCAGCTTGACGTATCGAGTTGGAAAATCGTCATGGAAAACACTATTCAGCCGCCGGTTATCTTTGCTAAGGCTGAAAATCACCGCGCGATGTCGGACATTGAGGAATCGATCGCTGAGTTGAGATTTTATCTCAAGCAAATGAACTGGAATGTATCAAAGCATCAAACTCCGCCAGTTGCATCTAATAATGGCAACATGATCAACCCCAAAGCGAATCCTTTTAGCCTAAAAATCGCCAGTCAGGAGCATTGATGGCGCGCAAAAACATCGGGAAAATCTTGCCGGAATATCGCCACGGTAAACTGGTGAAGCGATCAGCGCCAACTCCTAAGTTGTCTAAAAAATTTTCACGACGGAATGGAGAATATTTAAACCAATTATCAGCTAAAAATCACGGTGTAGCCGATGATGGGCAACGAAATTTCGGTCTCGAAGAGCTGGAAAATTATTTGCTGGAAATGCCGAACGCGAACAAAAGTTTTCCGTTTGCAAATGAAGCGGCGCTCGGGCCGGCGGTTTTTAAGAACGCGAACGACAAAATTTTTGCGTTAGTACCCGAGGATGCAACACCGTTGCAACTTAGTCTGAAGTGCGATCCGACACTGTCGGCTAATTTGCGTGATCGCTACGAAAGTGTTTCACCGGGTTATCACCTAGATAAACGACACTGGATTACGATTTTGTTGACCGGACAACTATCTGATGACGAAATTCGTGATCTGATCCGTTTATCGTTTCAACTGGCTGGTTAATTGCTCGGTACGGGATCATTATTCAGCCGATTATAGAGTTCACTCAATGAAGAGGTTGCTTGGCGTGCCAGAGCTTGTTGGGTGGCGGAGCCGCGACCGTCCGCTAGATTTTTTAGGGCATCGGTCGCATCGGCCAGTTCGGATTTGAGTTCCGCATAAAAAGCGCTATTGAGTCGATTAGTGTGAGATGCGTCGTCCAATTTACTCTTAAGATCGGAACCAATTTGAGTGTTGCTGCTGTCCTGAGCGTTAGTAACGCCACTGAATTTGCCAGATAAGGTATTTTGCGTTGAGTCGAGTACCAGTGACGATTCGCCCATCACAGTTTGAGTTGGGCCGTCGCTTACCGTATTGCCATATCGTAACAGAGAAGATAAACTCTTCAGGCTGTTGTCAACTTGCGTTGCGCTACCAACTGAGGCAGGCGCGGTGCGACGCATACTCAGTGCGATTATGATCACAACAACGCCGACCAACAAGGCGCCGGCCAGGACAAAAAGAGCCCGATTCGGTAAAAAGCCGATCAAATTTTTAGGTGCGCCCACGGCTTGAGTGCGACCTATTATGTCGCTATAAGACATGGGAGTTGGCACCGGCGCTTGAGTCGTTGATGGTGTTTGCGGCGTCGCAGCCATGGGCACGCTCTGTGGTGCCCAGGTTGTAGGTTGTGGCGTCGTTGTCGAATTAGGGTTAGCTTCGGGCCTAAACTGTGGCGCATTATCGCCACTATGAATCTGTAACGGCGACAAAACGTCATCACTGCGTGGCGGCTCGGTTGATCCATTTTCGTTCATACTTTCGATTTTAACACAAGCGAAAAGTTTGTGCGAATTTTTATGAAACAGGGCTGGCGTTATATAATGTGTTCATGAATGACGCCAAAGAGGAAATTCGATCCAAACTCGCTATCGAGGACGTGATCGGTGAATACGTGTCTCTGCGTCGCGCGGGTCGTTTTTGGCGCGGTTTGTCGCCATTTACTAATGAACGCACGCCGAGCTTTTACGTCACGCCGGAGCGCGACATTTGGCACGATTTTTCCAGCGGTCAGGGCGGTGATATTTTTTCATTTATTGAGTTGGTCGAGGGCGTGGATTTTCGTGGCGCACTGGAAATTTTGGCGAAAAAAGCCGGCGTCGACCTCGGCAAATACAACAGCCGTGCGCCGAAAGATTTGGCCCAGCGCAAAGAGCGGATTTTCGCGATGAATAATCTGGCGCTCAACTATTTTCAGCACAACATGACGCGCGACCAAACGGCGCTAAAGTATATTTTCACGAAGCGTCATTTAACGAAACAGACCGTCATGGAGTGGGGCATTGGCTACGCGCCGAGCGCGAGTCGGTTAAAAAATCTGCTATTGAACAAAAAATTTACAGAGGCGGAAATTCGTGACGCTGGTTTAACTGGTGGCCATGGCGGTGAAATGTTTCGTAGCCGGATGATGATTCCGTTGCGTGATCACATTGGTCAAATTGTTGGTTTCACTGGGCGAGTTATTGATGACGGCGAACCGAAATATCTCAACACGCCGGGCACGATTTTGTATGATAAAGGTCGACAAGTTTTCGGTCTCAATTTTGCCAAACAATCCATTCGAGCGGCCGATTTTAGCATTTTGGTTGAAGGCAATTTGGACGTTATTTCCTCAAATCAGGCCGGTATAAAAAACATTGTGGCTTGCGCCGGCACCGCCCTGACTAAATATCATTTGAAATCGCTGCAACGCTTGTCACGCAATATACGTCTCTGTTTTGATGGCGATCGAGCCGGGATCGCGGCGACTGAGCGGGCGATTAATCTGTCGCAAGATTTTGAGGTTAAACTGGAAGTGATTGATTGGTCGGGTGCGGATTTTGGCGCGCTGGCCGCCGCCGAAAAACAAACTTTTGACGGAAAAATTCCAAAAGATCCGGACGAAATTACTACGCGTTTTGGTGGTCAAGTTTGGTCGCGCATCGTGCGCGAAAAGCATCAACCGGCGGTCGATTGGGTGATTGAAAAATACGTGACTAACAATGATATTGCAACGGCCGATGGTCAAAAAATCGTGTCCGATAAATCGTTGGCGCTGATTAAAAATCTGCGCGACAAAGTTGAACAAGAATTTTATATTAAAAAAGTTGCGCAAATTTTGGGTACGTCGATGCGCGCGCTGATGGACAAAATGAATGGTCGGACAACGGATGCGCAAACCGTACGCCATTTTTTGCGACCCAGTAAAACTAAAATTAATTCCCAAATCGCTCGGCGTAACGAAGAATTTTATCTGTCGCAAATTTTTGCCTTGGCTTATAAATATCCGCGGTTGGCGCCGATTTTGCAACATTTGCCGGACACATATTTGACGGCCGATTGGGCAAAAATTAAATATTTTCTGTACGGGCGTAAAGTAAAATCCACGGAAAATCACGCCGAAATCACTTCGAAAATGGCCGATAAGTTAGCGGAGTTGGAGCTGGTCGCGGCCAAAAATTTCGATAAAAACACTGACGAACGCGTGTCGCTGATGGTCAATTTAAACGATTTGGAAAAACTTAAAACACGCGCTAAATTCGAGTCAATGAGCACTGAACTGGCCAACGTGCTGGAATCAGATGACTCCGGTAAAGCGCATTTAATCAATGGTGCGGTCAACGCATTGCGCCAACAGTTGGTCGATCTCGAAAAGAGTGGCGCGCGGAATGATTTCAGCGGATTACATGCAATTTGGGATGAGCGCAAAACTAATTAGCAACATTTTTCCACCGACCACCATCTAAAAATTATGCTTGCGCTAAATTGTCGGACTGTAGTATAATCACAAGTGTAATATTTATTAAACGAATCGAGGATATATAATATGATGAAAAAAGTTTCAATATTTTTATCGGTTATTGTGATGACGGTGATTATGTTGGGTTCAGTTGCGGCGCCAGTGTACGCCGTGTCTGGCGACATCACGAGTGGCATACAGGCAACTGGTGCGGGCAGTAACGGTAACCCGACAGATTTAAATTCCGTCATTAAGAGTATTGTTAATGTCATGCTATTTATTATTGGTGCTTTGGCTGTGATTATGATCATTTATTCGGGAATTCGTTTCGCCACTTCCGGCGGTAATGCCAGTACCGTTACTAGTGCCAGGCAGACGTTAATCTATGCGGTTGTTGGACTAGTAATAGCGATTCTGGCTTATGCCATCGTTAACTGGGTGACCGCTATGATAGGTGGATAGCCGTTAGAATAACCTAAATTAGCCTCTTGATTTTTGCGTGGCCGGGCGTTATAATAATGGCGTACATTATTAACCTGTCAACGTGTGGTCGGCATATATAATTTCGCGCAAATCTCCGCGGAAACCAAACGTTGTTATAACCGAAAGGAGCAATATGCCAGAGCAGAAAACTTTAAAAGAATACGATTTAGTCGTTTTATACCGCATCGATGCGGCAGATATTGCGACGACGGTCGAGAGATTAATCGTAAATAACGGTGGTGAAATTGTTAAAACCACCGAGCTCGGTCAAAAAGAGTTAGCTTATCAAATTGACGGCGAAAAATTCGCCAAATACGTTGAATATCGTCTGAATCTGCCGGCCGTTGCGCCCGCCAAACTTTCGCAAGTTCTAAATATCACCGGTGACGTTTTGCGCTATTTGTTGACTAAAGTGGATGCCAAGGCGGAGGCTTGGCTGGTTGAGGATCGTCAAAATCGTGCGCGTCGCGCTACCGAGCACGCCAGCGCCGACGAGAATAATGAATAGTAAGGAGGAGAATGGCAAGTTTTAGTAATGTAGTTTTAATGGGTAACATAACTCGCGATCTTGAACAACGCACGACGCCCAGCGGTGCCAAAGTTTTGGACGTTAACATTGCGGTTAACACGTATCGTAAAGGCGCCGAAAATAACCAAATCACGACATTTTATCGCGGGACTATTTTCGGTGATCGTGGCGACGTGATTGCGCGTAATTTTAAAAAAGGTGATCCGATTCTATTATCGGGTCGCGACCTGGTGGTGCGCGAGTGGGAGAGCAACGGTCGCTCGGGTTATTCGGTCGAATTTACGATCGACAATTTCAGCTTTGTGAGTAGCCGTGGTGGTAATAATAGCTCGGACGGTGCTACGAGCACAGTCCAAAACGAGCAGCCACCAGCTAAAGACGACGGCGTTGACACCGAGCCGATCGATCTAAGTGACATTCCATTTTAATTAGTAAGCAAAGGAGAATAATAATGATAAAGAATACGAAGAAAACTTCACCAAAATATTTTGATTTTAAGGATGTTGATACGTTGAAACGTTACATCGACAGTTACGGCCAGATTCAGGCGCGTTCGCACACTGGTTTGTCGGCCGTGTCGCAGCGCCGCTTGAGTATCGCAATCAAACGAGCGCGACATCTAGCGCTACTTCCGTTTGTGGCGGAGTAATATATGGAGATTATGCGGTTTACTCCAATGTGCGACATGGAGGACTCTTTTCGTCGGTTGACTAATGTTTCGGATGAGCGACATCCATATATAAATGCTCACAGTATTTCAATTGAAAGTGTGTCCGTGGATGACGTAAGGCCTACGCAGCTTTATATATATAACCCTGCACTTGAGCGACAGAAACGTTTGCGCGACTCTATGGGTAGTCTGGGGATAGACACCTTAGCGATGACTGGAAGATATGAATTTTCAGATAGTAATGGTCACCACGTTATTATTCCTCCTGTGATTGAGATGACCGATGACGGAGAAAAGCTTATTGTTGATGGGACACATAGAACATTTTTAGCGCGGCAATTGGGCTTGGCTGTGATCAAGGTTATTTTGATTGATGGTGTCGACAAGACGGCTCCGCCTTTTGGCGAGCCGGCTCGCTGGGATGAGGTCCGGCAATACGACTCCCTCGAGGGAGTCCAAAAACGTCGTAGTAAATTTCCGCGAGAAGACAAGGGAAAATATTATAGGGACTTTTCAGGGATAACTGGACGGATTAGCGGGCATAGAGATGGCTAAGAAAGTTTTATTTGTAGATATGGATGGCGTGATCGTTGATTTTGATAGCGCCAGGCCCAAGATTTCGGCCGATCTAATCAAGGCGAACGGCAAAGTCGCAAATATTCCTGGAATATTTTCATTAATGGATCCAATGCCAGGAGCGATAAAAAGTATCAAATCTTTGGCTCAATTCTATGATGTTTTTATAGCTAGCACAATGCCGTGGCATAACGACAGCGCTGCAACCGACAAGATAAAATGGATTAAGAAATATTTTGGCGATAGTGAGAGTGATGTTTTATATAAAAAAATTATTTTAACCCATCACAAAGATCAACTGATCGGTGATATTTTAATCGATGATCGAACTAAAAATGGCGCTAGCGAATTTCGTGGTGAATTAATTTTGTTTGGTGGTAAAAAATTCCCCGATTGGTCATCGGTGTTGCGGTACCTGTTATAATATTAATTAGAATAATTGAAAGGAGCGAAATGTACGGACCAACTGATTTGAAAAAAGGCAAAGTTATTGTGGTTGACGGGCAGCCGTTTGTAGTCGTAGACTATAACCAGAAGGTGATGGGCCGCGGCGGTTCGATCGTCAATGTTAAGATTAAAAACTTACTGAACGGTGCGGTCCTGCCGAAAACTTATAAGGGCCAGGAGAAAATCGAGGCTGGCGATGTGACCATGCAGAAGGCGCAATATCTTTACAATGATGGCGAGAAGGCGTATTTCATGAATCCTGAGACGTTCGAACAGTTTGAGCTGCAACTCGCCGACGCGGAGGATGTTCCGAAATACATGAAAGAGGGCGAGGAAGTTCAGCTGCAGTTTTTCGACGGGCGCGTAATCGCGGTCGATTTGCCGACGACGGTGGTGTTGGCGGTAACTTATACCGAAAACGCGGTCAAAGGTGACACTACGACCAACATTCAAAAGGACGCTACGCTAGAAACCGGATTGTCGGCCAAGGTGCCAGCGTTTA
>JBAQVB010000001.1:0-24398 GCA_049297855.1 Candidatus Nanoperiomorbaceae bacterium | reverse complement strand
TTCGTTATACTACACTGGCATTTAGTTGCGCGCAAAGTGCGCGAACGCGCGGTTGGCTTCGGCCATGCGGTGGGTATCTTCCTTTTTCTTGAAGGCGATACCGGTTTGATTATAGGCATCGGCGATTTCACCGGCTAGACGTTCCTCGTACGGCATACCCTTTTTGCTACGCGCCGCCTGAACCAGCCACGTAAAGGCGAAATGCTCCTGGCGATGGCCCTGAATCGGGAACGGAATCTGAAAGTTCGCTCCGCCAACACGACGCGATTTAACTTCGTAGCTCGGTGAAATATTTTTCAGCGCGGTTTCGAAAACTTCGAGCGGATTTTCCTGCTTAGTTTTCTTAGCGGCACTGTCGAGCGCGGCGTAAACCATGCGCTCAGACGCCAATTTTTTACCGTCAAGCATCGATTTGTTGATCAATTTTTGAACGTGCACCGAATTATATTTGCGATCCGGATTCAATACGCGTTGGAGAGATTTAGTAACTTTACGCATTATTTATCCCCTTTCTTCGCCCCATAACGGCTGCGACCTTGTTTACGGCCGTCGACGCCCTGCAAATCCAGCGCGCCACGCACGATGTGATAACGCACGCCCGGCAGATCCTTAACGCGACCGCCCCGCACTAAAACGACGGCATGTTCCTGCAAATTATGCTTTTCACCCGGAATGTAGGCCCAAACTTCCTGACCGTTCGTTAAACGAACACGCGCCACTTTGCGCATGGCCGAATTCGGTTTTTTCGGCGTGTGCGTCGTGACTTTGATCGCGACGCCACGTTTGAACGGGCTATTTTGATTATAGGTTCGTACTTTTAAAGTATTCTGAATAGTTTGCAACGCCGGCGCTTTGGATTTTTTGATCGCCTTTTTGCGCGGCTTGCGCACCAATTGATTAATTGTTGGCACTAAATCTTCCTTTCATTATGTTAGCAGTTCATTCGGTAGCCGAAAATCTGCAAGACTTTTATTAATTCGCGAGGTCGATGACTCCTCTATTGATTCGCTAATTCAGCAAAAACGACGAATCTGAAACTCGTACACAGTTTAGCAAACTTTTTGCAGGATTTCAAGTCATGATCATAACCCGTAAGATTGCACGAGAAACTTTCTGTATGACGCCAAGTTTTGTAGCGCTTTTGGTGCCAGCTATAATCTTCATAATTCTAATAGAATCTCAAAATAGATAAAAATAAAAATTAAAGTTCAACCACACCGACATTATCTCCTTTCACGCGAAAGACTTTCTCAAACCCGCGCTTGGCGAATATATCTTCTGCAATCTTAGCCTTTCGTTCATTCTGAGTAAACACCACAAGTGTTGGGCCTGCAGAAGACATTGTACCGCCTTCAAGGCCGGCCTCTTTTAACTCAAATAGCGTACCAGCTAGATCTTGCCTATGAAACAACATCTGCATAGCTTTTTCTCCAAAAAACGTAAAATTATAGAACGCTTCGCCAACCTTGGTAAAGTCGCCCGCTACGAAACTGGGCATTATTTCAGTTAAAATCCATAATGCTGTTTTTGCGCCATTTACGCGTTCATTATGTCTTGCCCAATTTATAATATTAGCTTCCGTCTTACTAGATTCTGGACCAAGATTCTTAGTTTTAGGCATTCCCATTACAAAAATCATATCTTCCGGTATATCTTTATGAAAAATTAATTCACATCCAGATGAAGTTATACAAAATCCTCCATTGACGGTTGAATTAAATGCACCGCCAGTAGTAGTACCTGGGAATAATTTATCGGGTTTTATATCACTCTCTTCTACGTAGTTATAAGAAATTAAATCTCTAAGTTCTCTCATAGAAAATACATCGCCAAATAATTTATTAATTGCGATCGCGACAGTATTCATAGATACAGCACTTGATCCGAGCCCTAAGTGTTTATATTCTATATCATGAGTCTTTATATTAAATCCGCCCTTATAATCGGTCGCCTCTTTCATCATCATAGCAACATGCATCATTAAAGCTTTGCGTTCACTAACGATGTTAATATTTGGTTTTTCTATTAATTCGACCTCTACGGAAAAGTATTGATCACAAGCAAACAGCATCTCGCCCGCTTTATAATCATTACTGTCTGTGAATTTCAATGCTGAATGATCAAGCACGCCAAAATCAATCCTGGCCGGAGAACGCAATTGAATCCTCCTTTTTTCGCCCAACTTTACTTTTATAATTTGTTTAGGCGGATTTATAAACTCTCCTGGCTCTATGTATCTAGGTAAAAACTCAACCTTATCGTACGATCCCGCCTCAACTCTCATACTTACCTCCAGACTCTAACCTTAAAAGCCCCTTTATCGCTCGCGACGATATTTCTAGCTGACGAATGTCCCGATTATTGTGGATTGTAATATTAGCCATATCAAGTAACTGATCGATGCCAGCACCGTCTTTTTCGTCTTCAACAATACGAGAAAAGGCTTCACTATTTGTGCCGTCGCGCTTAGCTAAACACAATCTGCGAACCTCTTGACTCGCAGCTACTCTAACTATCGTAGTGTTTATATCCCGTTCTTGCATAGCCTTTACTTCCTGGACTCTGCGGGGGCCATCCCAGACTAGACATCCCTGTATGGCCAATCTTGCCATGATACTTGGTATTTGCCATAAAGGATCTTTGTTATAAAATTCTTAGGCTACAGAATAAATGGTATCATGGTTAACTGGCTGTCCTCTTCGTTTAACCTCGTCAATCATGGCGTAAGACGCAGTAAAGACTTTTTCCTCAGGTAATCGCAAAAAATCTATCAGTGTGCTTTTACCAGACCCCGACTGTCCCGCTAATACAACCAAATCAGGTCTATTAACAATATGCTTATCAAGTTCATTATGTCGCTTCAATCTCATATTGCACTAGTTACCTTTCTCCCTAGGAGTTTTTCGCATGCGATGTGTCTTTGGGTTCATATTTCCACGCTGTTCGACTGTTGCGATCTTATCTCTACAAACATCCGTCCAATTCCTTGCGCCATGAAACTCTTGCATCAGATACGTAATCTTGCATAAAAACGATAGGACATCGAAGCATTCCTCTTGAACATTCTCCCAATCCTCCTTCAAGATTCCGCGACAGACTTCGCCGGTCTCCTCGGACAACTTTAGCGTGGCTATCTTAAGTGCCGTTTCGTAATCTTGCGGGACGCCTTTCCTTTTCGCAAAATCAATCTCCCACCGCTGAAGCTCTTCTAAGTTCATATAATCTCCTAATCTCCTTTTAAAATCGCCTTCCTTGCTATAATACACCTATCTTCCATTTCGTCAATCATACAGACACAAATAAAATCCCCCACCATTTCCAATGAGAATTTTTACGCATCAAGTTCAATCTGATCCGACGTGTCATTCAAATCGTATTGTTCACCAGCAAAAGTGTTTTCATCTATCGCGCCCGTGCCGACCGGAATCTTACGACCGATGATCACGTTCTCTTTCAGACCTCGCAGATGATCAACTTTGCCACTGGTAGCGGCGTTGATCAGCACGCGCGTCGTGTCCTGGAATGACGCGGCCGACAGGAACGAATCGCTGTGAATCGATACTTTAGTAATGCCGAGCAACAGCTGTTCAAACTTAGCCGGTTGCTTACCAGCCGCTTCAAGTTGGCGGTTAGTTTCCATCACCAGAGCTTTGGACATAATATCGCCATCGATCAAATCCGAGTCGCCGCTGTCCTCAATTTGGACGCGCGAGAACATCTGGCGAACAACGATTTCCAAGTGTTTCGGTGCGATATTCTGGCCTTGTGCCGCATAAATACGCAACATTTCGTCGACCATATAGCGCTCGGTCGCCTCAATACCTTTGAGCTGCATGAGCTGATGTAAGTTAATTGAACCGAGCGTCAAACGGTCGCCCGCCACCACGTGATCACCATTTTCCACCGCTAATGGTCGATAGCTCGGCACGGTGTATTTTTTAGCCACCGAATCGGCCGCCACAACCGTGACAAATTTTGGCGTAGCTTTGACAAAACCGTCAAACGGCGCCACGATCGCAGCTTTCTCGTCAGTGGCTTTAATTATCGTGTCACCGGCTTTTACAACCGCGCCATCCTTAATCGCGGGCGTTTGGTCATCGTCAAGCTTAATTTTCTCCTCTTTGGCGTTGATTGGCGTAACGGTGATCTGATTTCGATCCTCGGCTTCGCTAATTTCCACCGTACCGTCAATTTCACTAAGCAATGCCTCACCATGTGGATCGCGCGCCTCAATGACCTCATCGACGCGGCCCAAACCTTCCGCCGTGCCCGTTCCGACACCTGAAGTGTGTTTTGTGTTCAGGGTCAACTGCGTACCCGGTTCACCAACCGACTGCGCTGCAATCACGCCAATCGGTTCCGCTGGCGATACTAGAAAACCGGTAGACATGTCAATGCCGTAGCTCTTTTGTGGGACGCCTTCGAGTTCGGGCGTTGATAAAACGCTCATAATTTTTACACTGTTAATTGATTCATCATTTTGAATAGCGTCGGCGATTTCCGGCGTAATCAGCTGTCCCCGTTTAACATATTCGCCAACACTTTCGGCCGCGTAACGACCAGTTAAGCGATCCGCGAAATAAATCATCGTATCGTTTTCCTCTGAGCGAAAAATCGCAAATCCAGGATCCGCCGTCTGCGCAGCGTCATCCGCCACTGTAAACACGTCCTGCGATACGTCAACCAATCTTCGCGTCAAATAACCAGAATCGGCTGTTTTAAGCGCCTTCGACACCTCACCGAAACGCGAACCGCGGGTCACCACGAACGCCTCTAGCGGTGTCACACCCTGGCGATAACCACGCTTAACCGGCAACTCAATAGCATGACCCGTCGCATCCACCTGAATGCCAATCATGGCCGCGGCCTGCTTAATGTTGTCGACCGAACCGCGTGCACCCGAATTCGTCATAATGGCAATCGAGGAGTCACTTTTCGATAACGCATCCTTAACTCCCGCCAACACTTCCTGGTCGGTACCACGCCAAGCTTTCACTGTTAAATTGTAGCGCTCGTCGTTAGTAATCAAACCTTCATCGTATTGATCGGCGATTTGCGACACTTTGTCATCGCCTTCCTGCACGTAGCGCGACAGATTTTCGATCTCGAAATAGTCGCCCACGGCCACCGATAAACCTGACATTGTGGCGTGTTCAAAGGCAAACTCTTTCACCGCGTCGGCAGCGCGCACGGTTTCCTCGGCGCCATAATTATTGAAAATGCGCGCAAAAACACTCGACAAGACTTTTTTAGTCTGCGCTTCGTTCACATAGGTGAAATCCGTCGGCAAGAGTTCATTAAATAAAGCTCGTCCCAAGGTCGTTTCACGTATTTGACCCGCGACGTGCAATTTAATGGGCGTCTGATATTCGATTTCGCCGGCATCCTTGGCGCGCACCGCTTCCGCCACACTGGCAAATGCAAGTTGCGCTTCGCCTTTTTTCGCAAACGTCATGTAATATGAACCGAGCACGATATCCTGTGACAAGTTAATAATCGGCTCACCATCGGCTGGTTTCAGTAGGTTCACCGCCGAGCTCATCAAATCTCGGGCTTCCGCTTGAGCTTCGGCCGATAATGGCAAGTGAACGGCCATCTGATCGCCATCAAAGTCGGCGTTAAATCCGGTTAGCACCAGCAGCGACAGCTGAATCGCCATTCCGTCAATAAGCTTCGGTTTAAAGGCTTGAATACCCAAACGGTGCAAGGTCGGTGCACGATTTAATAGCACATATTTGCCGTCAATCGCTTCGTCCAACGCGTCCCAAATCACCGGTTCGCCGGCGTCAATTAATCGTTGCGCCGTGCGGATATTATGCGCCTGATCCCATTCCAACAGTTTACTAATCACAAACGGTTTGAACAATTCCAAGGCCATCGTTTTTGGCAGGCCGCACTCGTCCATCTTGAGATCCGGGCCCGGCACAATCACCGAACGTCCAGAATAATCGACGCGCTTACCGAGCAAGTTCTGACGAAAACGCCCCTGTTTACCTTTTAAGAGATCGCTCATTGATTTCAAGCGACGGTGTGTGCCCGTGCCTTGCGCCTGACGAGTGCCACGCGTGGCCGAATTGTCAATTAGTGCGTCAACCGACTCTTGCAACATCCGCATTTCATTGCGCGTAATAACTTCCGGCGCGTTCAAATTTAATAGTTTTTTCAATCGATTATTGCGGTTGATGACGCGGCGATACAAATCGTTTAAATCCGAAGTCGCAAAGCGGCCACCGGTCAACTGCACCATCGGGCGCAAGTCCGGCGGAATTACCGGCACCACCGTCAAACACAAACTCTCCGGCTTGATACCGGCCGACTGCATGCCCTCAAGCAATTTGAGCCGTTTTTGCAATTTTTTCTTAGCTTGGCCTTTCTTTTTTTCGACCTCTACGCCTAATTCGGCAATTAACTGTGGCAAATCGATTTCCTCGAGCAAACGCCGGAGCGCCGCCCCGCCCATGCCGACCTCAATTAAATCGTCATATTCCTCTGGCAAATCGCGGTAATCTTTTTCTCCCAGAATCGCGCCTCTAACTAAAGTGGACAACGTTTCCTTTTTGTCATTATAGGTTTCAGTCAAATCTTCCAATTCTTTAGCCATCTGCTTGGACAAATCGGCAATGTCGGTCGCGTTGTCGCCGTTCGATTTAGCCGCTTCCTTGTAACGCAATTTAATGGCCGCTTTGCCGGCGTCAAAAGTCGCTTCGTTGTCGGCGCTGAGTTTGGCGATTTCGTCATTATCCACCGCCAAGATCACGTAACTCTGAAAATAGGCCACGCGTTCGAGATTTTTCACTGTTAAATTAAGCAACAAACTCATAGCCGACGGCACGCCACGCATGAACCAAATGTGCGCTACCGGTGTTGCTAAGCGAATGTGACCCATGCGTTCACGCCGCGCCGAGGCTTTCGTGACCAGCTCGCCGTTCTTGTCGACCGCCGCTTCACGCGAACGAACTCCCTTTAATTTCACATCGTGCGGATTAATGTCTTTGGCCGGACCAAAAATCTGCTCGCCAAACAAGCCGTCGCGCTCTGGTTTTTGGGTGCGATAATTGATCGTTTCCGGCTTCAACACTTCACCGTAAGACCAACTTAAGATGTCTTCTTCACTGGCGACCGACAAACGCACCGCGTCAAAATCCGCGATCGATACATCTGTTCGTTGCGAACGCGAACTATTTCCCAAGTTATCGTTATATGCCATTATTTGTCCTCCTCTTCGTCATTATCTACATCGTTTGTCAAATCTTCAGCGTCAACCATGTCGTTATCAAAACCATTTTGAGCTACGTCGTTATCTGTTTTCGCTCCGTCGGCTGCATCCTCGGTCGCATTTTCCGTTGCCAGCTCATCGCGAATTTCGTCTGCCAAGTGATCGTTATCCGCCGTTTTTTCTAGCTTTCCGCCGGTGCCTTTTTCAACGACCACATTTTCGGCGTCCTCTAGTTCGCTGTCCTTCACTAAATCAACCCGCAAGCCGAGACCTTGCAACTCTTTGGTTAACACCTTAAAGCCTTCCGGAATATCCGGTCCCTCGATCGACTGATTTTTAATGATCGATTCGTAAGCCTTAGCACGGCCCTTGACGTCATCGGATTTAATCGTCAGCATTTCCTGCAAAGTACTCGCCGCGCCATAAGCCTCGAGCGCCCAAACCTCCATTTCACCAAAGCGCTGGCCACCGTTTTGGGCTTTACCGCCCAGTGGCTGTTGCGTCACCATGGTGTACGGCCCGGTCGAACGCGCGTGAATTTTATCTTGCACCATGTGGTGCAGCTTCAACATATACATATAACCAACCGTGGTGCGTTCCTGGAATGGCTCACCCGTGCGGCCGTCGTAAAGTTGCACCTTGCCGTCCTCTGGGAGATTAGCTTTTTTCAGCTCGCCACGAATCTGATCTTCGCTCATGCCGTCAAAAGCTGGCACCATTACTTTGTAGCCCAACTTTTTAGCAGCATGACTAACGTTCACCTCAAACAACTGAGCCAAGTTCATACGCGACGGCACACCCTCCGGTGATAGCAGCATATCAATCGGCGTACCATCGGCCATAAACGGCATGTCCTCTTCGGGCAAAATTTTAGCCACCGAGGCTTTATTGCCATAACGACCCGACATTTTGTCACCAACCTGAATTTTGCGCGTCTGGGCAATAAAGATTTCAATCTGTTGTAATACGCCCGCTTTCAACTCGTAGCCGCCGTCGCGATCAAAAATTTTAACCGCCACGATTTTACCACCGTCGGAGCGTCCAACGCGGTGTGATGTGTCACGCACGTCTTTAGCTTTTTCGCCAAAAATCGCCCGCAGCAAACGTTCCTCAGAGCTTAATTCCTGTTCGCCTTTCGGCGTAATTTTACCAACTAAGACGTCGCCGGGTTTGACTTCCGAGCCGACTGTGATAATGCCGTGATCATCGAGATTGCGCAAAGCTTCTTCGCTTGCGTTCGGAATATCGCGTGTCACAATCTCCGGGCCAAGTTTAGTGTCACGCACCTCGACGGTTGAACTGGTGATATTAATCGACGTCAAGGCATCGTTTTCCACCAGACGACGCGAAATCAGACCGCCATCCTCCATGTTGTAACCTTTCCACGGCATGAAGGCGACCAGCAAATCTCGACCAAGCGCCAACTCGCCATCAGCGATCGACGCGCCTTCGATGAGCGGCTGTCCGGCCACGACTTTTTGGCCACGCGTTACCACGGTGCGACCGTTGAACGAACGATCTTCGTTAGATTTCATAAAGTGATGCGGGCGATAGCTACGAATATCCTTCGAACCATATTTGACCTGAATTTCGTCAGCGTCGGCTTTGATAACTTCACCATCGGCTTCCGCCAGCGACATTTCCGCACTATTTTTCGCGATATCTTTTTCGATACCGGTGCCCACGATTGGGCAAGTCGGATTAATTAGCGGCACAGCCTGGCGTTGCATGTTCGAACCCATCAAGTTGCGCTCACCGCGGTTCTTTTCCGAAAACGGAATCAGCGCCGCAGTGACGCCAATGACTTGCTGGCGCGAAACATCCATAAAATCAACCTCGGAAGCGTCAACAGTTTCCGGCTGCAAATTACGACGAGCATCCACGCGGTCACCCTTAAACGAACCATCGTGATTCAATTCAACCGAACTCTCAGCGATAATGTGGCGCGCTTCCTCGGCCGCATCCAGGTAAACCACGTCTCTACTGACTTTACCGTTTTCAACCCGACGATAAGGCGCTTCGATAAAACCATATTCGTTAATTCGCGCATATGAGGCGAGGTTCAACACCAGACCGACGTTGCCACCCTCTGGCGTTTCGACGATACAAACGCGCGAATAATGCGTCGGGTGAATATCACGTACCTCAATGCCGGCGCGTTCGCGCGTCAGGCCGCCCGGGCCCATCGAGCTGAGACGACGCTTGTTGGACAACTCGGAAATTGGGTTGGCTTGATCCATAAACTGGCTGAGCTGCGAGCTAGCGAAAAATTCGCGCACGGCCGCAACCACCGGACGCGCGTTAATGAGCTGTGCCGGTGTGACGCTGTCGATCTCTGAAATACTCATGCGGTCGCGAATATTTCGCTCGAGGCGTAACATACCAACGCGAAACTGTCGCCCCACTAATTCGCCAACCAACTTAACGCGGCGGTTGGAAAAAGCATCGATGTCGTCGGCCGGTTCCTGCGTAATGTTCAGGCGAATAATTTCTGTAATAATCGCCACCAAATCATCGAGTAACAGCACACGGTTTTCAGCCGTGTTCTCGAGATCGGGGTTCATTCCCAAAGTTTTCTTAATGTCAGACAAACGTTGTGTCATCTTATAACGACCGACGCGCGAAATATCGAACCGCTGAAAATCAAAGAAGGTACGCTCCACCAAGCTACGCGCGTTATCAACCGTCGCGAGATCACCCGGGCGAATGCGGCGGAAAATCTCGATCAAGGCTTCGTTCGTGCCATGTGCAACGTCCTTTTCTTCGGTCGCTTTGATATATTCGTCGGCGCCGTCGATTTTGGAAAATAGTTCTTTAATTGCGGTGTTAGTGCCATAACCAAGCGCGCGCAACAGAGTCGTCACAGCCACTTTGCGCCGGCGATCGATTTTCACATAAATCGCACCGTTCGCCGCCGTTTCGAATTCCAGCCACGAACCACGACCGGGAATTAATTTCGCACCATACAAATTTTTGGCACCGTTATTTTCCGCCGTGAAAAAAACGCCGTTCGAACGGATCAACTGCGACACCACAACGCGCTCACTACCATTAATGACGAAGGTGCCACGTTTGGTCATCCACGGATAATCGCCCATGAACAATTCGCTAGTCTTAACTTCACCGGTAGTTTTGTTGGTTAATTCGGTTTTAACGTAAAGTGGCGCCTCAAAGCTCACATTGTCCTTCATCGCCTGATCGTCGCCGATTTTTGGCTCACCAAAGTGATATTCGCCAAAACGCAGACTCAGCTTCTGGTTCGTGTAATCCTCAATCGGATTGAGCTCGGCAAAAATTTCGCCCATTCCATTTTGTACAAAATCTTGCCAGCTATTTGTCAAGTGTTCAATCATGTTGGGTAGCTCCAACACGTTTTCCACGTCACCAAAATATTTACGTTTCGTCACGCCATTTTCGAGCGTTTTTTCACTTTTCGCCATTATTTCTCCCCGCTGCCCGCTCTTGTTTTAATGAAATCCGCAAAAGCTAAAGCTTAATCTTAACCCGTCGGCGCGAAGTCTCTTTTTCTGTCAGATTGCTTTACCGGTGAAACGTAGTGCGAGTTTCACCACAAGCAAGCAGTTCGCCAGCCACGGCGAACCAACACTAACAGATATGCACTACTTCATTATCCTCAATTCTAGCACACTCGCTTGTTCGGCGCAAGGGCTTTTGGCAATAATTTTGATGTTTTAGTCGTGCGAAATAATGTCGTCGATTAAACCGTATTTTTTAGCATCATCGGCCGTCATCCAGTAGTCGCGTTCCATGTCGTCACGAATTTTTTTATCGGTTTGACCGGTGGCTTTGACCAAAATCTCGATCAAACTTTCCTTAATCGCCAAAGTTTCACGTAAATCAATTTCCATGTCGGTCGCTTTACCTCTGGTGCCGGAACTGACTTGGTGGATCATGGTTTTGGCATGCGGCAACATGTGACGTTTGCCTTTCGCGCCCGCCGCCAACAACACCGCGCCCATGCTAGCTTGCAGCCCGACGCCAAACGTTGCCACGTCTGGCTTGACCGAGTTCATTGTGTCCAAGATCGCCAAACCATCGTAAACCGAACCGCCAGGACTGTTAATATACAAATTAATGTCAGCTTTCGGATCTTCCGATTCGAGAAATAATAGTTGCGCTACCACCAAATTAGCCGTCGTTTCATTAACTTCGTCACCCAAAAAAATAATGCGGTCCTTGAGCAAACGCGAATAAATATCATAGGCACGCTCGCCGTCAAACCCTTTTTCAATAACTGTTGGAACCAAATAATCTTTCATAAAACCTCCTTACTCCACAAATCAACATGTCCATTGTAGCAAATAATTAGCACTCACGCAAGGGGAGTGCTAATTTTAACACAATCTAATTAGTTGGTGACATCATTCTTATAACAGCCACCTATATCCGTCGATTTGGCCGACTGATTTATTTGCGCTAGATCAGAGTTAGTAGATCCGTCATTTTGATTGATTGCATAGTGTTCACCAGCCGGACAATTATAGGCGCTCTGGCGTTGTGCAGTTGAAGCAATTACGAGCACAGCAGTTAGAATCACCACTATGAGTAATGACAGCGTTACCCAAGCTTGCCACTTATTGGCGCTCGCTTTGATTGACATAGAATCTAATTTCACTTTTGTGTAATTTGTCCAGCCAATTTAGCTAACGTTTTTTCCGTGATTACCTGTTGGGCAATTTCACGCACCATTTCCGGCTGTTTGAGACGATTTTGCAGCTCTGGTCGCGTGTAACGCGCCATTAACTCGGCTTGTTTAGCTGTTACTTCATCGTCCGTTGCCTTAATTTGCCATTTTTTAGCAAGTTGCGCCAAAATCATACTATTTTTAGTACGCGCTTCGGCAGCCGGACGTAAATCGCGCTTGATCCATTCGTCGTGCGTCAATTTTTCCGCTGCCAGATATTGATCGAGTTTCATGCCGCGATAAGTTAGATTGGTCGCAAATTCATTCTCGAGACCTTGCAGCTGATCATTGACCAAAACTTCCGGTAATTTATCAATTTTAACCTTCGCCGACACCGCCGCGATCAAGTCATTTTGAAACTTGCTAGTCGCTTCTTGTTCACCGCGCGCCGTCAGTTCGCGCTTAATATCCTTCTTCAGGTCGGCCAGCGTTTTGAGATCAGCCGCTAAACCGTGCGCAAATTTATCATCCAATTTCGGCAATTTAATTTCGCGAACTTCGTGCAATTTCACCTTAAAAACGGCCGGCTGACCCGCCAATTTTTTCGCGCCATAATCTTTTGGAAATGTAACGTTTACATCGAACGCATCACCAGCCTTATGACCGACAATCTGTTCCTCAAAGCCAGGAATAAACGAATTTGAGCCCAAAAGGAGCGAATATTTTTCACTTTTACCACCATCAAACGCCACGCCATCATGAAATCCTTCAAAATCGATCTCAGTTTCGTCGCCAGTTTTGGCGGCGCGGTCAACCACTTTTTTCTCAGATTGACCTTTTTGTAAATTCTGCAAAACTTCGTCAATTTGAGTGTCGGTAATTTTAGCCGGTTCTTTTTTCACCGTAATTTTACTAAGATCGGGCATCTTTAATTCCGGCGCAATCTCGAGTGTCGCCTTAAATTCCAGAGTTTGGCCAGGTACGAACTTGGTAATTTGCACGTCCGGTTGGTCCAAAATCTGCAAGTTATTGTCACGGATGAGCTCGCCCAACGAATCATTGATAGCATGGTTGGCCTCTTCATTGGCCAGATCGGCCGGATTGATCGCTCGTTCCGCCACGGCAGCCGGAACGTGACCTTCACGAAAACCCTTTACCTTGACATCTTTACCTAGACGCTTAACACTTTCGTCGTGCGCATGCTTAATTTCCTTGCCCTCAACGATCACGCTAAATTCAATACAGGTCGCGCTCAAATCTTTTCTAGTAGTTTTCATAATAAACATTATAACATACGGTTTTTATCGGCCGACTTTAGGATTTGGCATTTAGCTGATGTATTATTTGGTCTAGAGATAGCTCTGTCGCCTGGTTGTCCGCCAAGTTTTTTAACTGGTATTTGTCGTTTTTTAATTCATCGTCACCAATAAATAATAGGTATTGAACGCCCCGCTTGACGGCGGCTTTGATTTTTTTATCAACTTTACGATCGGTAAAATCAACCGCCACATTGACGCCACTGGCGCGCAACTTAGCCACTATTCGATCAACATTCGTAAACGGCACCACGACCAAATCCACCGATGTCATTAAATTCGGAATTAAATTATGCGCCCGTAAAAATTCGGCGAACATCGTTTCGCCCGGTGCCGCACCAACCACCGGTAAATCGTCCACGCCAAACAGACCAACCAAACCATCATATCTTCCACCACCAAACATGGCGCGACGATTGGCCGGTGCTTCATCGAAAATTTCAAACACGGTGCCGGTATAATAATCGAATCCCCGCATCAATGTCGGATCGTAAACCGCGTTTTGCACGCCCGCGGTGCGCAATTCAATCAACAATTCGCCAAGGTTTTTGGCGACGTTCGATGAACGCACGGCCTCTGGTAGATCCGTAATTTTACGCGCGACAATTAAATTATCAAATTTCGCGAAATCAAAATCCGTCCGAATCTCGCGCGCCGCCGTCTCAAAATCTGAACGCGAAATTTTATCGTAACGGTCCATCAGCTTGATTGTCGCCAGTGTTTCTACATCTGTTAATCGCATGTATTCATGAAAAAGAAAATCCGTCAACCGGCGATCATTTATCTTAATCGTGAACATGTCGTCGGTCGCGCCGAATTGACGTACGATGGCGTCGCTCATTTGCAAAATTTCCAAATCAGCCGCAGTCTCCGCCGCGCCAAAAATATCAAAATTAAGTTGCCAAAATTCACGCTCACGCCCGTGTTGCGGTCGTTCGTAACGCATAAAATTCGCAATCGAAAATAGGCGGGACGGCATTGGCATTTCCTGGCGTCGTGTCGCCACCATGCGCGCAATCGACGGCGTCATCTCCGGCCGAATCGCCACTTCGCGGTCGCCACGATCAGTAAAGCGATAAGTTTGATCATTGACAATTTCCGCACCAGATTTTGCAGCATACATCGCGAGTGGCTCGAGCAGCGGCGCCTGATATTCCTCGTAGCCAAAACGCTCAACAACCCGTCGCCAATTAGTAAAAATATAATTACGCAGTCGCATATCCTCGGGATAGAGGTCACGCGTGCCTTTATATGGTTTTTTGTCCAAACTCATGACGTTATTTTAACAGATTTTGCGCAAAATTGCTTGCGCTGGACGGCTAAATCAGTTAAAATAAGGTCACGAATGCACGTGTTTCGCGTGATTCGAAATATTTTGCGCGCGTGGCGGAATTGGTAGACGCGCTAGCTTCAGGTGCTAGTGTCAGCAATGACGTGGAGGTTCAAGTCCTCTCGCGCGCACCAGGTTTTTATTTTAGCGCAAAATCTGCTAAAATTACTGGTGCAACGCAAAAATGAGGGCGATTAGCTCAGCTGGTTAGAGCGCGTCACTGATAATGACGAGGTCCCAGGTTCAAGTCCTGGATCGCCCACCAATAGTGGAATTATTTTCAAAAAGGCGACGCTGCCCCAGGCTATATGCCATCGATGCGAAGTTTATTCCTTCGTGGATATACAGAATTGTTTTTGTGCCATCTATTGTCTTATTATAAGATCATTTGCGTAGCAAACTCGACCGTAACTGGGACGTTGTTGGTCTATACACAGCGGACGGATTCCATGTGATAATAATCAGCGAATGATGTATTGTGCCAGTCGCGATCATCGCTTACTAGATCGTCAAAAATAGTGATAGGTTTATAACTGAGACAGCGAACGGATAGCTCTTGCCGAGGCATCACCTGCGCTTTTTGATAATAATACTTATCCAGATAGGCGGCCGTTCCCTGAACGCGTCCACCCTTGAGATCATTAACTAGTGTCCAGTATTCAAAAAAACGCCCGTCCTTGATGACGGTTTTTGTTTTCAAGATACGCGGGGCTACAGAAGCGGTTTGGATGTATTGCGAATAATAACCATAGCAAACTAGTGCCGTAATAAAACAAAGCGTCACCACAAACACCGTTAACGCAAGACTTTGTCGAGTTGACCGTCGGACGATTTTATGATGAAGGTAAAGTATAATATACACATACGCCACAATTTGGATAAGGATTGAATAATAACCGAGCGCATTTTCCGTCCTAGCTGGCAAATCCATATGCAAATAGGTCGCTGGAAAACACACCGCATACCAAAAACCATACAGGATCAGCAGCGTGATAAATGGATACTTCAATCTGATTATTTTTTCGGCTGTTTGCATTTTTTTAATAAGATAAATTGCGCAAATCATGGCAAAGATCAGCAGTGTGGCAACCACTAAAATATTATTGACAATCAAGAACTGATTAACCGTTTCAAAGATATTGAAAACAGCTGCTTTTGGTAGCGGTGTTGATGTAAAACCGTCCATCCGCATCCGCACGGTATTACCCGGCGCGCTCATATTAAAAATCAATCCACCCAACGCCACGAGGAAAATTATGACGGCGGGAATGAGCTTTTTGGCCGGGACTTTGTCTTTAATCGATTTTATGACACTTAATGCGAGAAACGTCGCACAAATATATCCCCCCCCCAGCGCAGGTGAAATATTATGCCCAACACTAAAGAAAGCCACGAGCGATACCGCAAATATATAGAGAGAGTATCGTCTTCTATCGCTATATTGCTTATGCCATAGTTTTATGAGCAGTCCAACCAAAAAGATCTGCGCTGATACCGCAATAGTGTAATTGCAAGCGCCAGAATACCAGAAAACCCCCTCACGGAGGCTATATGAGAAGAGAGCGATGAAGATATTAACAAATGATGCCACGGTGACCCATGCATGGCCGAACTTATTTTTTAGAGCATATTGAGCTATGCTATAAGCTAAGAAGTAAACCGCCAACATTAACGAAAGGAATATTGCTAATACACCGATAAAATAGTATCGTTCGCCGAAAATTGATGTGGGCGCTTGCTGCAAAAGTGTGTTGCTATACATAAATTGCCAATCATGCCACTGGGCAACCAGACCCGTAAAGACTTGCCCGATCGCAGGGAAAATGCCTTGACCAACTAATTTATCATGCACCAAATTTGACATCGAAAAATCATCCGCTTGCGGACGTGTAAACAGGAACGAATAGAGAATCGGTAGCGTAACAATCAATAACAATAACACCGACAATTTAGCCTGGTGTTTCTTGAAAAACTTAATAATTCTTGACTGCATAAAACCTCCTTATCACCCTGGCTGCTAGTAACAACTAGAACTAATATATGCTTAGCACAGTGGGCTGTATGGATCTCATTATATCATATATAGGATATAGGAACTGCAATGTTATAATCACCTTGGAGCGGGCTTTAATAAATTAATGAAAGCAAATATGCAACAAAATACACTTTTTAATTTTCGCACCTTTATGATATAATTTGGAAGGTCAGCTTTGTGCGCTCGTAGTGCAGTTGGTTACCACGTCTCCCTGTCACGGAGAAGATCGCCAGTTCGAGTCTGGTCGAGCGCGCCAAATAAAGTGCCCCACGGTGAAAGTGGGGCTTTTTATTTTTGTAAAATTATGTTATGATACAGTTAATTGGTTGCGATCCCGCGACTGATTAAAATAGCTGGGCGCAACTCGTGCGCCTGCACATTATCAATCGGAGAAGAAAATGAAAAGAATGATTTCCGTTTTGGCGATCCTGGTGACTATCCTGGTGACTCTAGGATCAACTGGTTGCGACAATACGACATCGGCCCGACTGGGTCAATCTCAATCATCAACGCCGTCGGTGTCTACCACCATTCCATTATCACCAACGACAATGCCTGCTGCGTCAGCGTCATCATCGACGCCGGAAGCGCCTGCGCCCACCTCGACACCGGCTGGAATGAACATCGATCAAATAAAGGCAGGTAATTTCAGCAGCGTTATAGGACAATGGACCAATGACGTCACGATTGTAACCGTGACCCAGAATACCATTACTTTTAACACTAATGATTTCATGCCTTCGTCTAGAACAGAGACTTCATTTGCTACTATTGATAGCAGTTTCACTATCCATAGTAATAATGGCAAATTCGACGGCGTCCATTTGACATTATCCCCACCGGATAATGGCAACGGCGGGCTGGGTCTCAGCGGCAAAACGGCCCTAGGGATGAACGGTGTGGAATATTTCCCCATCCTCCTCGGGTTTTACCCAGCTGGAGCACAATATCCTAACCAGTTATATGATAATGGCGTTCTAGAAGGAATACCGCCTTTCCAAAAGGATCAAATCTTATTTGCTTCGACTGCGTCACGGCCGTCGACGGAAAATTTATTCCATCGCAAATAAAATAAACTTTTCTGTCTCCATAACTCTCCGTCATTAACTTGGCGGAGAGTTTTTCTTAAAGCGATTATTCTAAATCCGTTGTCCGTCTAGCTTCATTGTCACAGCTCCAACCTGCGATGGCGCCGAGTACTGAAAAGCGTGTGTCGTCACTACACCGCCATCTGTAATGAATTTTAATTTAAAACTTAAGTTTACGGCATAATCATTTTGGCCGGCATTGCTATCAGAATCTGCAACAACACAAACCACTTTGTCGCTAGCATTTGATTGCGCTTGGTTGCGTGCAATGATTGATTGGCTTAGCCCATATTGAATAGCCATAGTTTTACCGCCGCCCAACGCGGGTTGGCCGTCAATCTGAACCCCAAAAAAACTGTTCGCATCATAGCCCGGTGTATTACCACCGTTATAACTACATTGACGCTCAAAATTTTGACGCACCTGATCAACCGTCTGGCTGCTGAGCCGAGCCTGCTCATTAAACGGTACCCCCAGTATCACTAAATCTATCGGGCTCAAATAGCTACCAGACGCTATTTGGGTCATTGTGCCGTCGTGTCCAACTTTATAAATAGCAACGTAACCCTGTCCTGCGCC
The DNA here is from genome assembly GCA_049297855.1 of Candidatus Nanoperiomorbaceae bacterium. Lineage (GTDB taxonomy): Bacteria > Patescibacteriota > Saccharimonadia > Saccharimonadales > Saccharimonadaceae > CAXYVX01. The sequence continues at coordinate 6,189 of JBAQVB010000001.1, read as the reverse complement.
TGAATCTTGTTTTATAATGGCAGAGGCAAAACCACCCGTCGCAACCGTTCCGCTAGCCGTCCAAGTACCACTCGTTTTTTGTTTGCGCGAGGCCGTTGTAGCGTTGCGATCTAAGGTTTGTTGACGTTTTTGCGCAGGTGACGGTTGCGCCAATACAGACAATAGTATAATAAAAACAACACTCAATAATATTATACTGACGATCAAAATCTTTCTGTTTCTCAAACTAATTCGATCGTTATTAATGTTCAAATTGTCCTTGTTCACAAATATCGACATCTATTCCTCCTATGCTTTTTAATTAGGCGCGCGCCATACGTGATCCCAGCTATCACTATAGTATGGAGTCACACTAATTTCGTTACCGCTTTGATCTCCGACTTGACCACCAGAAATACCGTGATTTTCATCCTCGTGCGCACCAACGTTTTTATTGTCCCCAAGATACATTTCAGTGTGACTGCTAGTGTTAAGTAAAATATCACCCGCTTGAAGGCCTTGTCCATTAGCTAAGTTCACTTGATTCGTCACATCTTTAAACCCAACGCCTTGGAGTGCGGCGGATTCGTTAAAAGTAGTAAAAGCAGGATCATCCTGAAAATATCCTGCGACTGTCAACATTGCTGATATAAATGAAGAGCAATCAAAACTAGCACATGCATTCGTGCAATTGGGATCGCTCTTCCACTTGGGATAACCTGTCGTTCGGGCACTTTGATCATAACCATATCCGTTATTATTAGCAATGTTCGTTGCCCAACTTATGGCAGCCTGCATACCTTTACCGGCAACAGCCGCAGTCGCACAAGACGTGGCGGTTGTAGCCGCGCCGGCACTGAGTGGATTACCTCCCATTGTTGTAATAGCCTCCATAGTTTGACTCAATGGATGGCCAAAAGCTGTTGTCCACGCACCTGTTTTTCCACTCAGGCTCTCAACCTCCGCAGTAACGGCTGATGTTGCCTGCAGATAGACGATCCCAATACTACCAGCGGGAAGTGCATGCAAAAAGCTCGTCGCCTCAGCTGTTGGCATATCGCCGGGTTCGCCACCGCCGGTAGCAGGCTCTCCCGTGGTTGTTTTAGCTTGATCAACCAGATATTCTGCGTCACGCTGCGCGTTTGCAGCGGCTCCACCTGGAGCATCGGATCCATAATGATTAATGAATCCTCCGGCACCACCGCCTTCATTGACGGCATAGGCGTAAAAGAGCGCCGGTGAAACCCCGGCCGCTTTAATGGCTGCCGTGACAGCGCCTATGCTGCTCGAATCTAGTCCAAAATGGCCGGCGATAGTCGCGTTTCCTTTTAGAAAATAAGATTCGGCTGCCTGATCAGATACACCGAACGTCGATGCGAGTGGCGAACTAGCGAAAGCTTTAACTTGATCAAGGTTAAAATTAGTACCCGCTGCCGGCGCAGGCGTGCCGGTACCGGAAGTGGCGCTAGTTGTGTCGGAAGAGCTACTACTAGATGAACTGCACCCTTTCGTATTCGCGCTGTAAAACAACACGCCGTTGTTTGAATAATAATCGTAAATTGAGGGCGACGGATTGTCGGCCGGGGCTGACCAAGCAATATTGAGATTAGTGCTCGTAAATGTCAACAATAGCACCAACGCCAGTAACGCCAATTTTGGCAACGACATCCTATGAAACCACTTTAGTAAACGCATTATGCTTATGAGTATAGCATATTATTAATTATTTGACGCGACCGTGCCGCTAGCCTAAAACTCCAAAAAGCGGTCATGCGTTAAATCACTCTTGATCGAATTCGCGAGTTCATTGTTCGTCAACCCGAATTTGACACCCGGATTCAAAATACCGAACGGATCAAAAATAATTTTCACGTCCGCGAACAGCTTAAGCGCATCTTTGTCGTAGAGTTCGCTAATAAAAATCGAGCCCAGTCGGCCGTTGACAGTTTGGTTAATTTCCGGCGCGCTAAAATCGTTGGCCGCTAGGCGCAATTCTGTTATAAGTTTGATCATCGCTTGTTTTTGGCCAAAATTGGTCGGGTTCAATAACGGCTGCGCGTTCACCACTCCCGCGCTCAGATCTCCCCAAACGCCACCCTCGATGTGTGCCTTAGCGAACAGAGTTTGCACCTTTTCGATGAATTCCGGCAAACGCGACGGCTGCACACGCAAATCGGCGCCAATTGCTGGTGCCACGACGCCATGTTCATTAAAATTAGTCAACGTAATCGGGCTGTCGCGCATGGAACGCAACGTCGCCTGATCCTCAAAATCGCTGGCCAGTTTAACGTCGTCAACGCCTAAACTCGTCAAAGCTTTTAAGGCTTTCTTAGCTTTTTTGGCTGACTTATGATCATCAAATTCCGCGAACACGAGGGCGCTCGGCCGGCTGTCGGTTAGCTGGTGCCACGACGCGTCACCCAGCCGTTCCAGCAAATTCAATGTTCCACCGGTAATAAAACTAAGTTCACTCGGTTCGAATGTGGACAACTGATCCGCCACGTCCGCCAAACTTTGTTCGTGCAGTGCCGTTGCAATAAATACGCTGTCGTTACTGACGCGATCCAGCCGCAAAATCACTTGCGTGATGACACCCAGCGTGCCTTCGCTACCGATGAATAACGGTGTCAGGTCAAAATCATCCGTCGTTTTTACCCGGTTTAGAGCGAACGGCAAATTGTCGCCTAAATCCGCCACGCGATCGGCATTCTCGTCGATCAGCGCGTCCACGGCACGATAAATTTCACCTTCCATGGTTTGGAGGCCTTTTTTAGCGCTGAGTTCACGTTTATTTAGTCGACCGGTTTGAATAACCTCACCGTTGCTTAAAACAACTTCCACGCGATCAACCTGATCGCCAATTGCACCGTAACGCGTCACGGTTCGTGACGGCGCGTTCGAACCCAACAGACCACCAATCGTCGCCAAATTATTATCATCGCTCACGCGGAATTTCAAACCATATGTCGCGGCCGCCTCGTTGAGCGCCGCCAGCGTCAGCCCAGGTTGCACGCGAATCAATTTTAGTTTTGGATCGAACTCTAAAATTCGTGCCATGTGCGCCGGCAGCGCCAACGTCACATCGCCGACCGCCGCGGAAACTCGATTAAGCCCCAAACCGCGCGCCACTAGCGGCAAAATTGCGCCACGTTCGGCCATCCGCCAAGCAAAACGCGCCGATTTGCGCACGTCGTTGGTCGTCCGCGGATAAATCGTGAACAAACTCGGCGCCGTAAATATACCTTCATCGCTCGAAAAATAGTTCCGCGTCGACGCATCATCCCGCACTTCGCCGGCTAAATGTTGGCGCAAATAACTCGTAATCTTGCTCATGTTAAAGATTATAACACAAAATTTGCTGGAGGGTTCAATAGTGATTCTACGCCTATGAATTTTACAAAAAGTTCTATAAAAACCGCGACATCACGCGCCGATAGAAAACTCATCCTATAGAAATTGGATACTCGTTGTTTTATTCTAGCTGGCGTTCTGACAGTAATATGTTCCGCTGGATAATTTCTTGACCACAGCATACGTTCCTGGCGCCACATTGAACGTAGCTCCGCCAGCAGTTGGGCAACTACTGTTGGCAACAATATCGAGGCTTCCAGCGCCAGTTCCGGTAGTTGATGTTCGTGGGCTATAGACAAGATAGACGGTTGTATTTGAGCTAGATAACTTACCGATATAGTTTCCTAACTGTCCATCGCTATAAATAGATCCTACGTTGCTCCATACTCTTATGTCGCCAGTGGAACTGTATAGTGATCCCTGGTTATCCACCTTATACGATTCAATGGCACTAACAACTCTGCCAACATCTTGGCGCCTAGCTGTATCCTTTTGCGAGTTTTGTAAAGCAGGCCATGCAATAAAGACTACTAAGAATATTAAACCTGCTATAGCTAGGACTAATGCGACTTCAATGATGGTGAAACCATTAATACCCCCCCCCCATTGGGTTGGAAGAATGGATAGAGTGGCGCAATTGGTTATTATTGCGGTTGTGGTTGTCATTGTCGTTGTTATTATTATTATTGTTATTGTTACTTTTGTTTACTAATTGATGATTATTCATGGACTTAATTCTCCTTGGTTTATCTATTGGTTGTATTTTACTACATGAAAATTATAAACACAAGGGAGATAGGGAGTGAAAAAATCCGACACTGGTCATAGCGAGGTCGACGGCTACCTTAGCGATTGTCGTATTGAATTTTAATGCCAATTATTATTTACGCACGCTTAATGGTAGACGACATGATCGCATCAAAATTCCGTGTAAAAAATCAACATGAATGAGCTAGCTGTAAAATCGCTAGCAAACTCCATTTTTGACACTCTGGCGTTTTTATGTAAAATATGCTACAGTTGTGTCAAGTTTTAAGTTAACTTTTTGCGGGTCGTTATTTTTAGGCGTCCTTTGCGAAAATGTTTTAGATAAGGAGAATTATTTATGTTGGATCCCAAAAATATTCGTAACGTCGCCATTATTGCGCACGTTGACCACGGTAAAACCACGCTGGTGGATGGCCTGTTAAAACAGTCGTACACTTTTCGCGCCAATTCGGCCGAGATGGGTGAACATTTAATCATGGATAGTGGCGATCAGGAACACGAACGCGGCATCACGATTACCGCCAAAAATACCGCAATTATGTGGAACGGCACGAAAATCAACATCATCGACACGCCGGGACACGCCGATTTCTCAGGTGAAGTTGAGCGCACTCTCCAGATGGCGGACGGCGTAATATTGGTCGTCGACGCACAAGAGGGCCCGATGCCGCAAACCAAATTCGTGCTCGGCAAAGCACTCGGACTTGGCCTAAAACCAATCGTAATTATCAATAAAATCGACAAACCAGCTCGTCGCATCGCCGAAGTCGAGAGCGAGATTGGCGACCTGTTTTTGGAGCTTGCCACCGACGATTCACAACTCGAATATCCGATTTATTACGCTGTGGCGCGCGATGGTCGTGCTTGGGACAAATTCCCCGACAACGTCGACGAAGCCGGCAATTTGAATGTCATTTTCGACGCCATCGTTCGCGAAATTCCAACGCCAAAGGTTGACCTGAGCGGGCCATTCCAGATGCTCATAACCTCACTCGATTACGACAGTTTCCTCGGCAAATATACCATCGGCAAAATCAATCGTGGCATAGCGCGCACCAATATGCCCCTCGCTGACATTCACGCGGACAACACGAAAACTAGCGCCAAAATTGACAAATTATTCACTTATCAAGGTTTATCGCGAAGCGAAATCCAGGAAGCGCCGGCGGGCGACATCGTGGCGATCGTGGGTGCAAGTAAAGCCAACATCGGCGAAACTTTGACTGATCCGGCCACACCAGATGCTTTACCGATGATCGAAGTCGAACCGCCCACCATCAGCGTGTACCTCGGCCCGAACACGTCGCCATTTAAAGGTCGCGAGGGCAAATTCAGCACCTCACGTCAGATTGGCGATCGCCTAAAACGCGAATTGGAAACCAATGTTGCGCTAAAAGTTGAGCCGGCCGGCATCGGTTTTAACGTGTCGGGACGCGGCGAGCTCCATTTATCAGTCCTCATGGAAACGTTGCGTCGCGAGGGTTTTGAATTCGAAGTTGGTCGTCCGCAAGTTGTTTTACGCGAAAAAAACGGCGTCAAAGAAGAGCCAGTTGAGGAAGTTTTCGTTGAAGTCGCACCGGAATTTGTCGGCGCCGTGGCGCAAGAATTCGGCGCGCGTCATGCGGAACTACTGGGCCAGGAAATGACCACTTCCGGCACGTCGCGCAGCCACTACAAAATCCCAACTCGTGGCCTGATCGGTCTGCGCAACATTTTGCTGACCGAAACTAAAGGCACCGTCATCATGAGCTCGTTGCCGGCCGGCTATCAACCACTGGGCGAAAAATTGCAAAGTTTGCGTAACGGCGCCCTGATCGCCAGCGAAACCGGCACGTCGACCGCTTATGCCATCTCAAACGCGGAAAGCCGTGGCGAATTCTTCGTTGGTGCTGGCGTGCAAGTTTACGCTGGGCAAATCGTCGGCCTAAATAACCGCAAGGAAGACCTCGAAATCAACGTCGCGAAGGGCAAAAATTTGACCAACATGCGCTCTAAATCCAGCGACGGCGCAATCCAGCTGACACCATTCACCGACCTATCGCTCGAACAATGTCTGGACTTCATTGGCGACGATGAATTGCTCGAAATTAC